>JADFQV010000049.1 GCA_022561635.1 Chloroflexota bacterium
GACCTCGGCGCGATGTACGCCGGCGTCGTCCAGACCCAGGGCTCGGCCTTCCTCAAGGACCCCGTATCACCGATGGACTCCGAGCTGACGCGCCGCTACAAGGCAGCCGGCCTCGTCATCTGCGCCAAGACCAACACGCCCGAGTTCGGCCTCGTCCCGACGACCGAGCCGCGCCTCTTCGGCGCCGCGCACAACCCCTGGAACCTCGATCGCACGACCGGCGGCTCCAGCGGCGGCTCGGCGGCCGCGGTCGCCTCCGGCATGGTGCCGTTCGGCCACGCCAACGACGGCGGCGGCAGCATCCGCATACCGGCCTCCTGCTGCGGCCTCTTCGGCCTCAAGCCGACGCGCGCCCGCATCACAGCCGGCCCGCTCCTCGGCGACATCATGGGCGGCCTCGTCAACGAGCACTGCGTCTCCCGCTCGGTGCGGGACTCAGCGGCCCTCCTCGACGCCACGGCAGGCTCGATGCCCGGCGACCCTTACGTCGCCCCGCACCAGGAACGGCCCTACATCGAAGAGGTCGGGACCAGCCCTGGACGCTTGCGCATCGCCTACACGACGAGCTCTTTCAACACGGCGCCTCTGCACGAGGACTGCGTCGCCGCCGTCAAGGACACGGCCGCGCTTCTGGCCGACCTCGGCCACGAAGTCGAAGAGGCGTCGCCTCCCGTCCCCGGCGACACGCTGATACTGTCGTTCACGCAGCTCTGGGCCGCCGGCAACGCCTGGGCCATCGACACCCTCGCCATGTTCACCGGCAAACAGGCCAAAGAAGAAGACTTTGAGATCCTCACCTGGGCGCTCTACAAGCTGGGCAAGGAGATCACCGCCACGCAGTACATGACGGCCATCTCCAGCATGCAGATGCTCGCCCGCCAGATCGCCCGTTTCCACCAGACGTACGACGTCTGGCTCACGCCGACGCTGGGCACGCCGCCGATCGAACTCGGTCAAATCCAGTCGACGCCGGAAGACCCGATGCTCGCCTTCACGCGCGCCGCGGACTTCGTACCCTTCACGCCGATCCAGAACGTGACCGGTCAGCCGGCGATGTCGGTGCCCCTCTACTGGAACGATGAGGGCCTGCCCATCGGCCTCCACTTCGCCGGCCGCTTCGGCGAAGAGGCGACCCTCTTCCGCCTGGCCTCTCAGCTGGAAGAAGCGCGTCCCTGGGCGAGCAAGGTCCCACCCGTCAGCGCCTAGCGTCGCCCGGCCTGTCCATGCTTCCAGCCCGGCCACCAGCGATCGACCGTTGCGCTGACCCTCGCCTGCCTTGAGGATGTCCGCTTGTGCCCTCTAACCGAGTCTTCACCCATCGCCGGTAACTGCGTCGGCTGATCCGCCATCCAACCATACGGACACCTATAGATGGTCGGAAATCGCATCTGGCACAAACGACGGCTGACCGCGGTGGCGTTTCTCTTCGCCGCCGCGCTCGTCTACGCTCACCTCGCCGGGCGCGGCGCCAGCCCCGCCGCCGGCGAACAGTACTACGACTGCACGCCCGTCCGCACTGCGGGCTCGTCCCAGACCTCCGGGGCCGGCGGCCTGATGATCGGCTCGAACCTCGATCAACTGACGGACGAGTCCGACCTCGTCCTCTTCGGCGCCGTCGAGAGCTTCCAGACGTGCCGCAGCGAGGGCCCGGTCACGATCGTCACCCGCATCAGGATCGCACCCGGCGACATCTACAAGGCAGACCGCCTGCCCCCGACGCCGGCGCTAACCATCGACGTTCCCGGCGGCGCCATCGACGGTCTCCGCCTCGCCGTTGGCACGAGCCCCGAGTTCACGGTCGGCGAGCGCGTCGTCATCTTCCTCGGCGTTGGCGACGAAGGCGAGGTGTTCCCGGCGGCGGGCTTCCAGGGCAAGTTCACGGTCACGCCGGACCTTCGGGTTACGCAGCCCGCCATCCCGCTCAGCGAGATGCGCAGCGCCGTCCGCGCAGCGGCCGAGGGCGACCTGCCTCCGAACGAGGACCCGATGGAAGACGGCCCTCAGATCATCGAAAGCTCATTCTCCACGCTCGGCGTCAGCTTCCTCGACAGCGCCATCCCCGTTCAGTACTACATCAACGCCAGCTCCAGTAAGCCAGCGCAGCTCACGGAGCAGGAGACACGCCTCGCCGCCATCCGGGCCTTCCACTCCTGGCAGAACCTTCCCGGCTCCTACATCGCCTTCGGGCCCATGCAGAACACGACTCGCACGAGCGCCCAGGGCGGCTGCGACGGCCTCCACGACACCACCTGGGGCATCTCCTCCAGTCACGGCTCCGGCACCCTCGCCGTCGCCTACACCTGCTACACCGGCTCACAGATCCTCGACGCCGACGTCGAGATCGACACAGACCACTTCGGGTCGGCCTGGCGCGTTGACGGCAGCGGCGCCTGCGGCACTGGCACCTACGACCTCCAGACCGTGCTCTTGCACGAAAACGGCCACTTCCTCGGCCTTGGTCATCCTGGCAACAACGGCTGCCAGCCCTGCCCGGTGATGGACGCCAGCTACGGCGGCGTCAGCCGCACGCCGTGCGCAGACGACGAGGCCGGCGCGGACGCGGTCTACCCGCTTGACGGCGGCACTCCCCCGCCGGCGCCCAGCACCTTCACCGCCAGCGGAACGGCATCCGCGTCCCTCACCTGGAGCGACGTCGCCGGCGAGTGGGGTTACGAACTGTGGCGGGCAGCGGTCTCCTGCGCGACGGCCACGGATCCCGACTTCGCGCTCCTCGACACCGTCGCCGACGGGACGCTCGCCTACACGGACACCGACTACGGCAACGGCCTGAACCCCGGGAGCTATTGCTACAAAGCGCGCGCCTTCAACAAGAGCGGCGAATCGGCGTTCACGACCACCTCCGGCGTCGAAATCGGCGGCTCATCGCCGACGCCAACGCCTTCACCGACTCCGCCGCCAACGCCAACTCCAACGCCTGCGGCGACGCCGACCTCCTCACCCACGCCGCCACCGAGCGCCACGCCGCCACCGAGTCCAACGCCGGAGCCACCTCAGTCGCCACCACCGGCACCGACCAGCACGCCTTCGCCAACACCGCACGTGCAGGGCGACGCCGACTGCAACGAGACCGTGGACGCGAGCGACCTTCTGGCCGTGCTCCAAACGCTCGGTGACTTCGGGGCTGCGCCGTGCCTCGCTTACGCCGACGTCAACTGCGATGGCGTCATCAGCGGGTTGGATGCGGTTATCATTCTGCGCCACATCTCGCAGCTGCCAAGCACCGTCGCCGGCTGCCCCGCCGTCGGCGCCGCCGCCATCTAGCGTCCACACCCGAACCGCTCGCGGTGAGGCTCTCGAACCGCTAGTCGCTCGCGAGGCGCGCCTTGATCTCGGCCACGGCCGCGTCCCTCGCCACCAGCTCGTTCTCGTCGCCGGCGCGCAGCCGCAGCTCCACCGAACCCTTGTCGAGGTTGCGCGGACTGACCGTCACACGCAGCGGCATTCCCAGCAGGTCGGCGTCGTTAAACTTCACGCCGGGCGACTCCTCGCGATCGTCGTAGAGCACCGACAGGCCTGCGGACTCTAGCTCCCCGACCAGCGATTCTGCGGCTTCCCGCACCTCCGGCTTCTCCACCTGCAAACCAACGAGGTGCACGTCGTAGGGCGCCAGCTGACGCGGCCAGATGATGCCGGCCTCATCGCGGTTTTCCTCAACGATCGCCGCCAGCAGCCGCTCGATGCCGATCCCGTAGGAGCCCATCACGGCCGGTCGCTGCTGCCCCTCGGCGTCGAGGAAGAACGCCTCGAACGCCTCCGAGTACTTCACGCCGAGCTTGAACACCTGTCCCATCTCGATCCCGCGGCGCTCGTCCATCGGCGTCTGGCAGTTGCTGCAGGACATCCCGTCCGCCGCCAGGGCGATGTCGGCGACGATGTCCGCCTTCCAGTCGCGGTCGTGGTTGACGTTGAGCAAGTGCTTGTCCGGCTTATTCGCCCCGGCGACGAGGTTCCGCTCTTGCACGACGAGATCGTCGGCGACGACCTTCATCTTCTCGAGACCCACCGCCGAGGCCGATCCGGCGACGAACCCCGCCCTGGTCACTGCGGCCTCGTCCATGTACTGCACTTCGATGGCGCCCAGGGCGTTCTTCAGCTTCGACTCGTTGACGTCCATGTCGCCTCGGATCGCCACCAGCACGGCGTCTTCGCGCGTGCCGCCCCCCTCGTCGCCGTAGGTGACCGTGTAGAACACCGCCTTGCACGTCTTCGACTTCGGCACGCCCAGGTGCTCGGCCAGCGCCTCGATCGTCGTCAGGCCCGGCGTGTCGATCTCCTCCAGCGGCTTCGCTTCCTCGTCGGCGTAAGCGGACTCCTTCACGAACGTCGCCACCTCGGCGTTCGCCGCGTAGCCACACTTCGGGCAGAGCAGGCAGTGGTCCTCGCCGATCTCCGTCAGGTAGAGGAACTCGTGCGTGTCGTTGCCGCCCATCGCGCCCGAATCGGCCAGCGCCGGGATCACCGGCACCCCGCAGCGCTCGAACACGCGCACGTAGGCATCGAACATCATCTGGTAAGAGACGTCGAGACCCGCCTCGTCGACGTCGAAGCTGTAGAGGTCCTTCATGGTGAACTGCCGCAGCCGGATCAGGCCGCCGCGGGGCCGGGGCTCGTCCCGGAATTTCGTCGCGATCTGATAGAGCATCAGCGGCAGGTCGCGGTACGACTGCACGTTGCGCTTGAAGACTTCGACGAACACCTCCTCGTGCGTCGGGCCCAGCGCGAACTCGCGGTCGTGGTGGTCCGTCAGCCGGAAGAGGATCTCCGCCATCGTCTGATCGCGCCCCGACCGCTCGTAGAACTCGATCGGCACCAGCGACGGCATCAGCAGCTCCTGGCCCGCCCGGCCGTCCGGCCCCTCGCGGTCCATCTCCTCGCGGATGATCGACTGGATGGAGTGCAGCACGCGCAGCCCCAGCGGCATGTAGGCGTACACCCCCGCCGCGATCGGCGTGATCATCCCGCTGCGGACGAGCAACCGGTGCCCCTCCGTCTCAGCGTCCGCGGGCACCTCCCGCAACGTCTTCGAGAACAGCTTCGACATACGCATGAGGGTCATTATGGGACAGGAGACGGTGACGGGAAACCAGTCCGGCGTTGGCCGCCGCCGACCCACCGCCCCCCTAAACCACGGTCATCGCTGTGCCGGGGCCGCCGCCGAGGCGCTGGCGCTCGGCGTCGCGTTCCCTGTCGATCCTCTGGTGGCCTTGTCCCCCGTCCCCGCCCGGTCCTACGCCGGTGGGCCGATGCCGGAGCGCTCGCGGAGCCGTAAAATGGCGGCACGATGGCCCGTACTGACGACCGGCAGCTCTTGCACGCCATTAGCGACGCGGTCCTGGCGATCCTCGCCGAGCGGCGGCCGGAGCGAAGCCTGCGCAAGCTGATCGAGAGCGCCTGCTCGCTCGTCGGCGCGAAGTACGGCGCGCTCGGCATTCCCGACGAGAGCGGCGAGGAGTTCCGCGAGTTCATCTTCACCGGCATGGACGACGAGCTGGTGGCGAGGATCGGTCCGCTGCCGCGTCGGCACGGCCTGCTGGCGGCGATGCTGCGGGAGACCGGCGCCTATCGCTCCGCGGACGTCACCAAGGACCCCCGTTTCGAATGGTGGCCGGACGCGCACCCGCGAATGTCATCGTTCCTCGGCGTGCCGATCGTCTCCGGCGGCTCGGTGATCGCCGCCATCTACCTCACCGACAAAGTCGACGCACCTGAGTTCTCAGCCGAGGACCAGGAGGCGATCGAGATGCTGGCGGCGCACGCGGCCGTGGCGATCGAGAACGCGCGCCTGCACGAGCGCAGCCGGGAGCTGAGCGCCGTCGAAGAACGCAACCGGTTGGCGCGCGACCTCCACGACAGCGTCAAGCAAACGCTGTTCAGCATCTCGCTGACGGCGGAGGCCACGGCCCAGCTGATCGACTCGGAGCCGGCCGAGGCCAAGGTGCAGGCCGAGACGTTACGAGACCTCTCCCGCCAGGCCGTCGAAGAGATGCGCTCGCTCATCTTCGAGCTGCGCCCGGCCGAGCTTGAGTCGGAGGGCCTCCTGGAAACGCTGCGAAAGCACGTCGACGTCGTACGCCGCGTCTCGCGCCTCGATGTCGAGCTGCGCGGCGACAGCTACGAAGCGCTGCCGGTGGATATCGAGCGGCAGCTTCTGCGGATCGCTCAGGAGGCACTGAGCAACGCGGTCAAACACTCGCAGGCAACCTCGGTGACGCTCGATCTTAGCGTGACGAACGGTCGCGTGCGGCTCACCGTCAGAGACGACGGTCGCGGCTTCGACCCCGACGAGCCCGGCATCCGCGGCAAGCGGCTGGGGATCACCTCGATGGAAGAGCGCGCCGTCGAACTGGGCGGCGAGCTGAACATCGAATCCACGCCGGGACAGGGCACACTGGTCGTCGTGGAGGCGCCCGTTGACTGAGAAGATCCGAGTCCTGATCGCCGATGACCACGCCGTCGTGCGACAGGGGCTGCGCACGTTCCTGCAGCTGCAGGACGACATCGAAGTCGTGGGCGAGGCCGCTGACGGCGCGGAGGCGGTCAAGCTGACCGGTGAGCTGGTGCCGGACGTCGTCGTGATGGACCTCGTGATGCCCTCCAAGGACGGCATCGAAGCCACCCGGGAGATCAAAACCCTGAGCCCAACGACGCGGGTACTCGTGCTGACGAGCTTCGCGGACGACGACAAGGTGTTCGCCGCCGTCAAGGCCGGAGCGGCCGGCTATCTCCTCAAGGACGTCCAGCCCACGGAGTTGGGCGACGCCATCCGCACCGTTTACCGCGGCGAGTCGCTCCTGCACCCAACCGTTGCCGGCAAGCTCATGCGCGAGTTCGCCGAGGGCAAGCGGACGGCGGCCGACCCCAGCGCACTGACGGAACGCGAGATGGACGTCCTCCGCCTGATCACCAAAGGGATGTCGAACCGCGAGATCGCCCTCGACCTCGGGGTCGCCGAGAAGACCGTCAAGACGCACGTCAGCAACATCCTTCAGAAGCTGCATCTGGCGGACCGCACACAGGCGGCGCTGTACGCAGTACGGCAGCACCTCGTCGACCTCGACTAACGCCCGTCTCTACCCCAGGTCTTAGGACTGATTCCCGATCCCCACTAGGCCCCTGGCCTCATGTGTCGCCGCCTGCGCCGCCTTAGCGTGAAGACAGAAGAACAAGCGACAAGGAGAAGATGATGAGACTAGAGAACACAGTGGCCCTGATCACCGGAGCCTCCCGCGGGCTGGGCCTGGAGATCGCCCGCGAGTACGCCGCCAAAGGCGCCAGGCTCGTGATTGCGGCGCGCGGCGCCGAAGCACTCGACGCCGCTGCCCACAGCCTTCGCGAAGGCACGGAGGTCGAGGCGCTGGCCCTCGACGTCTCGCAAGACGCGGAGCGGCTCGTACACGCCGCGGTATCACGCTTCGGACGAGTCGACGTACTGGTCAACAACGCCTCAGAGCTGGGTCCGAGCCCGATGCCGGCGCTAGAAGACTACCCGTGGCAGGAGCTGGAACGCGTCCTCCGCGTCAACGTCCTGGCGCCGCTACACCTGGCGCAGCTCGTCCTCCCCGCGATGAGAGAACGAGGAAGCGGCGTAATCATCAACGTCAGCTCGGACGCCGGCGTCGAGGCCTACCCCGGCTGGGGCGGCTACGGCGCCAGCAAGGCAGCGCTCGAGCACCTGTCGCGAACGCTGGCGGCCGAACTCGAAGGCTCCGGCGTGCGCGTCTACACAGTCGACCCGGGCGACATGAACACAGAGATGCACCAGCTGGCGGAACCGGGCGAAGACCTCTCGGGTCTGCCCGAGCCCCGCGCCGCCGCCCCGGCGTTCGTGCGGCTGGTCGAGGAAGAGACCGCGGCGTTCCGTCGCGTCAAGGCACAGGAGACGGCCACGGCCGTGTGAAACAACATGATCGCCACTGCCGAAGCAACCTACACAACGAAACTGATCGAACCGGCGCCACTCGCCTTCGAGCTGCCGCACGATCTGGAGGCCGGCGGACCGCCGGAAGCGCGCGGCCTGGCCCGCGACGAAGTGCGGCTGATGGTCAGCGACCGCCGCACGGACCGCATCGAGCACGCCACGTTCCGCGATCTGGCGTCGTTCCTGCGGCCCGGCGACCTCGTCGTCGCCAACGACTCAGCGACGATCCCGGCGGCGCTCAAGGCGACGCGCGCCGACGGATCAGCGATCGATCTCCACCTGTCGACTCAGCTCAACGACCAGACGTGGGTCGTCGAGCCCCGTAAGACGGCGACGCACCGCGATGAGCGGCTATCGCTGCCGGGAGGCGCCAGCCTGCGGCTGCTGGAGACCTACCGCGACTCGCGCCGGCTCTGGGTCGCCAGACTATCGACCGGCCAGGGCACGCTCGACTACCTCGCGCGTCACGGCCGCCCGATTCAGTACACATACGCTACGCAGGACTGGCCGCTGGAGGCCTACCAGACGGTCTACGCGCGTCGTCCCGGCTCGGCCGAGATGCCCTCCGCCGGCCGCCCCTTCAGCGAGCACGTCATCCAGTCGCTGCACAAGAAGGGCGTCGGCTGGGCGACTCTCACGCTGCACTGCGGCGTCGCCAGCCTGGAGACCCACGAAGCACCATACGAAGAACGCTTCGAGGTGCCGCTTGAGACCGCCCGCGCCGTCAACGAGACGCGCGCCGCCGGCGGCCGCATCGTCGCCATCGGCACGACCGTCGTCCGGGCGCTGGAATCGGCAGCCGCCGCGGACGGCACGGTCGCCGCAACGAGTGGCTGGACCGGCCTGATCATCACGCCCCAGCGCGGCGTAAGCACCGTTGACGCCCTGCTCACCGGGCTGCACGAGCCAACGGCCAGTCATCTCTGGATGCTCGAAGCGATCGCCGGGCGCAAACACCTGCGGGCCGCCTACTCGGAGGCGCTGGCCGAGCGCTATCTCTGGCACGAGTTCGGCGACGTCCACCTGATCGTCTGACCGCGCCGGGATGACACTAGCCGGCGGTTGCGGCATTCTGTGGTCAACCGAGAGGGGATTAGGGAAGGAGCCGCAGGAAATGTCTCGCGTGTTTGAGATCGCCGATCGCTACGTCGACGACATCGCGGCGCTTGAGCCATCGCTGGCCACGGCGCTGGGAATCACCGGCCACGACCACGAAATGCCCGACCTCTCACCCGAAGGGCCGGGCCAGGTCGCCGAGCTGAACCGCGATACGCTTCGCCGGCTCGACGAAGCTAAGGACGAATCCGACGCCGACCGCGTCGCCCGCGCCGTGATGCAGGAACGGCTCGGCGTCTCGCTGGACACCTACGAAGCCGGTGAGTACCTGCGCGCTCTGCGCAACATCGCCTCCCCACTTCAGGGCGTGCGCCAGGTGTTCGACCTCATGCCGAAGGAGACCGCAGAGCACTGGTCCAACATCGCCGCGCGGCTGAACCTCGTGCCGCAGACGTTGGCCGGCTACCGCCAGTCTCTATCGCTGGGTCTGGAGCGCGGCCTGAACGCCTCCAAGCGCCAGGCGAAAGAGGGTGCCGAGCAGGCGCGCGTCTGGAGCGGCCTCGCCGACAAGCCATCGTTCTTCGATCAGCTTCAGGAGCAATTCGCCACTTCCGGCGTCTCCTCGAACGGGCTCGCGTCGGACGTCGAGGCCGGAGCAGCGGCGTCGAAAGAAGCCTACGCGGAGATGTACCGCTACCTCTCAGAGGAGTATGAGCCGAAGACCAGCGCACGCGAAGCGGCCGGCAGCGAACGTTACCAGCTCCTCTCGCGGGTCTTCCTGGGCGCCTCGATCGATCTCGAGGAGACGTACCGCTGGGGCTGGGAAGAGCTGCACCGCATCGAGGAAGAGATGCGCGAGACGGCGGAGAAGATCAAGCCCGGCGCGACGATAGCCGAGGCGACGGACCTGCTGGAGAACGACCCCGCGCGCTCGGTAGAGGGCGTCGAGGACTACCAGCGCTGGCTGCAGGAGCTTCACGACGAGGCGCTGAGCGACCTGCACGGCAAGCACTTCGACATCCCCGACGAGATCCGCGTCATCGAGGTGATGATCCCGCCACCCGGCGGCGCGCTGGCGCAGTACTACACCGGCCCCTCGGAAGACTTCACGCGGCCCGGCCGCACCTGGTGGCCGACCGGGGACGCCACCCGCTTTCCGAGGTGGAGCGACGTCTCGACCGCCTACCACGAAGGAGTGCCGGGACACCACCTGCAGGTAGCGACGGTCCGCCTTTACCCGGATACGCTGTCACGCTACCAGCGGCTCCTCACGTTCATCAGCGGCCACGGCGAAGGCTGGGCCCTCTACGCGGAGCGCCTCATGTCCGAACTCGGCTACCTCGACAACCCCGACTACTACATGGGCCTCCTCAGCGCCCAGGCGTTAAGATCCGTGCGCGTGATCATCGACATCGGCATGCATCTCGAGCTGAAGATCCCGCCCGGCGAACGCTTCCACCCGGGAGAGACCTGGAACCACGACCTGGCGCTCGACTTCGCCGTCGAACGGGCACTGCGGCCCCGCACGTTCATGGCCAGCGAGGTCGTGCGCTACCTGGGCTGGCCGGCGCAGGCGATCTCGTATAAGGTAGGCGAACGCTCGTGGCTGAAGGCGCGAGAAAGCGCGCGAAAGGCGGCCGGCGGTTCGTTCGACCTCAAGGCCTTCCACACGAAGGCGCTGAGCATCGGACCGATGGGCCTGGCCCAGCTCGAAACCGAACTCGCCCGCTAGACGACAGAAGACGGAGGACAGCATGTTGACGTTGGTGCCGGAAGAGATCGAAGCCTACGCGCAGGATCACTCGACGGGCGTGCCGCCCTTGCTGGCGGAGCTGACGCAGGCCACTCACGATAAGTTCGGCGGCCTGGCGATGATGCTCTCCGGCCAGGTTGAGGGGCTGCTGCTGCAGACGCTGGTTGCCTCGATCGGCGCCAAGCGAGTGCTGGAAGTCGGAACGTTCACGGGGTTCAGCGCGTTGATGATGGCGGCCGCCCTGCCCGACGACGGCGAGATCGTGACGCTGGAGCTAAGCCCGGAACATGCGGCGTTCGCGCGCAGCTTTTTCGAGCGCAGCCCCGACGGGCACAAGGTGCGGCTGATCGAAGGCCCGGCGCTGGACACGCTCCAGACACTCGAAGGCCCCTTCGACCTCGTCTTCATCGACGCGGACAAGGCCGGCTACGTGGGCTACTACGAAGCGGCGCTGTCGATGCTATCCGAGCGGGGCGTAATCGCCATCGACAACGTGCTCTGGAGCGGCAACGTGCTCGACCCCAAAGAAGACAACGGCCGGGCGATCGTAGCGTTCAACGATCACGTGGCGCGCGACGAGCGCGTGACGAACGTTCTCCTCACCGTGCGCGACGGCATCATGCTCGTGCGGCGCAAGTAGCACGGCAAAGCACCGCCAGGTAACCGGCCCAACAGCGGCGACGGTTGTTCCGGCCGTGCGGTGGTGTTATATTTTGGGAAATATACGCTCCTTTGATAAGTGGGGTGGCACCCGCTTTTTTTTGGCCCTGCGAAACGGGGCTGCGAGAGCGACAGGAGGTTGCCGGGGCCGTGAAGAGCGAGTTCATGATCGCCATAACGCAGCTGGCGGCAGAGAAGAACCTGCCGCAAGAGGTGGTACTCGAAGCGATGGAGGCCGCCCTCGTCTCTGCGTACAAGAAAGACGTCGCAATGAGCGGCGACCTCGGCGTCCGCATCGACCGCGAGACCGGCGACCATCACGTCTACCAGCAGCACACGGTCGTCCAGGAGGTCGAAGAAGAGGCCTCGGAGATCACGATCCAGGACGCCCGCAAGCGCAAGCCAGACGCTCAAATCGGCGACGTCCTGCGCGATGAGATACACCCCGGCGCCGCCGGCCGTATCGCCGCCCAGACGGCCAAGCAGGTGGTCCTGCAGAAGCTGCGTGAGGCCGAACGAGAGATGGTCTACGAGGAGTTCTCGAGCCGCGCCAGCGACATCGTCTCCGGCGTTATCCAACGTCTCGAGCCGAAGCACGCCGTCGTTGACCTCGGCAAGACCGAAGGCATCTTCCCGATCACGGAGCAGGTGCGAAACGAGCACTACCGCAACGGCCAGCGCCTGAAGTTCTTCCTGCTGGAAGTGCATCGCTCGATGCGCGGCCCCCAACTGATACTCTCGCGAACGCACAAAAACTTGCTAAAGCGCCTGTTCGAGCTGGAGGTGCCGGAGATCTATCGCGGCATCGTCGAAATCAAGTCGATCGCCCGCGAAGCCGGCTACCGCAGCAAAGTAGCCGTCTGGGCCCGGCAGGAAGGCGTCGACGCCGTTGGCTCATGCGTCGGCCTGCGCGGCATCCGCATCCAGAACATCGTCAACGAACTGAACGGCGAACGAATCGACGTCATCCAGTGGGACGAAAATCCCTCTCGCTTCGTCGCCAACGCCCTCAGCCCTGCGCAGGTCCTCAACGTGCGCATGGATGAGGAAGAGAACACCGCCTCCGTCATCGTCCCCGACCGGCAGCTCTCCCTGGCCATCGGCAAAGAAGGCCAGAACGCGCGCCTCGCGGCCAAGCTGACCGGCTGGAGAATCGACATCAAACCAGAGTCGGCGATGAGCCCCGAGCTGGCGGCCGAAGTCGCAGCCGAGCAGGCGGCCGTCGCCACCGCGGAACCGGCACCCGCGCCGGCCGCGCCCAAGGAAGAGGAGAAAGCGGCC
>JADFQV010000076.1 GCA_022561635.1 Chloroflexota bacterium
CCGGTAACGATCCGCCTCTGGAAGATGTCGGCCTCAAGATGCACGCCGCGTTCAAAGCGGCGCGCCAGCAATCCGGAGACCGTGGTCTTCCCTGCGCCCGGGATACCGGACACGATGAAGATGTGGCGTTCCATGGAGAGCTAGTTGACGGTGGCTTTGAGCGCCGCGATGACGGCCGCGTCCTCGCCTGGGTCGACGGTGCGCGGGTCGAGCAGCACGTGATCGCGTTCGATCCGCGCGATGATCGGCGGGTCGTTCTCGCGCAAGCGGCGCGCCAGGGCATCGGCCGCACTGCCGCCGTCCGTCGGGATCGCGAGCAGCCTCGTCGGCAGCCCTTCATCGGGCAGGCTGCCGCCGCCGATCATCGAGCGGCCGTCGATGACGCCGGCGTGTATCTCATCCGCCCAGCCCTGAGCGCGTGTTCCGATGTCGTCGACGGGCATGGCGATCATGCGCCAGACGGGGATCTTCTCCAGTGCTTCGTCCTTGAGGTAGTGGTCCAGCGTCGCCGCCAGCCCGGCGATGCTCGCCTTGTCCATCCGCAGCGCCCGCGCGAGTGGATGGTGCTTCAGCTTCTCGATGACCGCACGCGTTCCAACGATCAGGCCCGCCTGCGGGCCGCCCAACAGCTTGTCGCCGGAGAAGAGGACGATGTCGGCTCCCGCCTCAAGGCTGGCCTGTGGCGTCGGCTCCGGCGGCAGGCCGAACTGTGTCGTGTCGAGCAGGCAACCGCTACCGACGTCGTCGATCAGCGCGACCTTGCGTTCCCGGGCCAGTGTGGCGAGTTCCGCAATCGAGACAGAAGCCGTGAAGCCGACGACCTTGAAGTTGCTGGCGTGGACGCGCATCAGCGCGCCGGTCTCGTCTCCAATTGCCGCCTCGTAGTCGCGGAGATACGTGCGGTTCGTGGTGCCGATCTCGACCAGGCGCGCGCCGCTTTGGGCCATCACGTCCGGGATGCGGAAGCCGCCGCCGATTTCGACGAGCTGGCTGCGCGAGATGATGACCTCGCGCCCGGAGGCGAGCGCGGTGAGCGCCAGCAACACGGCCGCAGCGTTGTTGTTCACGGCCATCGCCGCCTGCGCGCCGGTGAGCCGCCGCAGCTGCTCCTCCAGGTGCGTGTGGCGCGAGCCGCGTGCGCCCTTCTCGAGGTCGAACTCCAGGTTCGAGTAGCCGCGGGCGATGTTCGTCATCGCCATGATCGTCTCGTCGGAGAGGGGCGCCCGGCCTAGGTTCGTGTGGATGATCACGCCGGTGGCGTTGATGGCCGGCCGCAGCGTCGGCGTCAGGGCCGCCCGGGCCCGCTTCTCGATCGCTTCGACGAGCGCGTCGAGCGCTGGCGCGGCCTGGCCGCGGCCGATCGCGTCGCGCGTGGCGTCAAGCTCCTCGCGGACGAGGGCGATTACCGTATCGCCGGAGTACTCGGCGGAGAGCGCGCGAACACGTTCGTCGCCCAACAGAGCGTCGACGGAGGGCAGGTCACGGTATGGGTTGCTCGTCGTCATGACTTCGTTGCATTGTACATCGGCTTGCCGCTGGCAAGCTTGTCACGGCAGAGCAGCGGGAGTACGCTCTCCGTGTGAGTACCATGCTCATCCACCGGCGCTCGGTCGCGCTGGTGGGCGCCCTCATCATTGCCACGGTGGCAATCCTCGCAGCCTTCTCTTCTAGCAGTGCTTTCGCCCAGGAAGCTTGGGTCATCAAGTCGTTCGACGTCCGCTACGTCATAGCTGAGGACGGTACCTTCCGCGTCGAAGAGGACATCCTCGTGGACTTCGGATCATTGCAGCGGCACGGTATTTTTCGCGATATCCCAGTCGAACTCATCTACGACGCTGATTACAATCGATTGATGGCGATCTCTGACGTCCATGTCGAAGACGGCGTGCAGTACAAGACCTCCCGTGACGGGGCGAACTTGAGAATCAGGATCGGAGATCCGGACGTGTTCGTCACGGGCGAGCAGCGTTACCGCATCTCGTACACCGTCCACGACGGCCTGAACGCGTTTTTCGACCACGATGAGCTGTTCTGGAACGTTACCGGGACGTACTGGGAGGTTTCAATAGAGAGCGCTTCGGCCAGCATCGAGCTGCCGGGCGCGGGCGTGACGGCGGTCGCGTGCTTCGAAGGGGCATTTGGGTCGACCGCACCATGCGCTTCGTCATCTACGGAATCGACGGCGAACTTCCTCCTGAACGCGCCCTCACTGGCGCCGGGCGCGGGCCTGACGGTCGTCGTTGGCATCGAACCGGACGTCGTCGAGGTCGGCCCGCCCGTGCTCGTAGACGCGTACCGAGACGAGTTCGAGCAGGCGATGGACTTCCTCGGCCCCGGCGCCGTCACCATCCCCATCGCTGTCGTGATCCTCATCGCCGCGTTGGCCGTGCTGTCGTGGTTGTGGTGGAACGTTGGGCGCGACCGTTGGTTCGGCGACAGGTACTACTTCACCGACGACCCGCCCTTGAAGGAGACCAAACCGCTCTTCTCCAACGAGACGGTGGTTGTGGAGTTCGAACCGCCTCCCGTCGGCGAGTCCGGCCGGCGAATGCGCCCGGCTGAGGTGGGACTGCTGTTGGACGAGAAGGCGGACACGGTGGATGTGAGCGCGACGATCGTCGACCTGGCTGTCCGCAAGTACCTGCGTATCGAAGAGTTGGAGGGCGGCAAGGACGAGTACGAACTGGTCCGTCTGGAGACGCCGGATGGCGAGCTGCTGCCGTATGAACAGCGGCTGCTCGACGCGCTCTTCCGGGACGGCGATCGTGCCGAACTCGACGACCTCAAGAACGAATTCTACGAAGACCTGGCCAAAGTGAAGACCGATCTGTACTCACAAGGAGTCGACAGCAACAAATTCTTCGCCCAAGACCCGGAAAAGGTGCGGGGGCGGTACTCGTTGTTCGGCGTCGGAGCCGCAGTGGCTGGCGGCGTTCTGACCTGGTTCCTCGGCGCTCAATATGAGATGGGCCTCATCGGTGTTCCCATCTTCCTCGCCGGCGGTGCGCTCATGCTCACGTCGGGCGCCATGCCGCGCCGTACGGCGCGCGGGCGGCAGGCCTACCGCCGCTGCCTGGGGTTTCGCACGTTTATCACCGCCGGCCACCAGGGGCGGGAGCGCTTCGCGGAAG
>JADFQV010000077.1 GCA_022561635.1 Chloroflexota bacterium
CGAGGGCGGTCGCGCGGACGCCGGAGCGTTCGCCGCGCAGGGCGCCCACTAGCTCGTCGCCGCGCAGGAACCAGACGTCGGTCTCCTGCTCCAGCTCGGACTTGGCGACTAAACGGCGCGCGGCGGCGAGCACAAGGCGGCGCGGCAGCGTGGCGAGGCGCTGGTCCATCCAGTAGTTGTGATCTTCCATGAGGCGGCAGACGTTGCGCGCGGCGTCGACGATGTCGTCGAGTCGCGTGCGGGCGTCGGGGTCGAGCTTCGCCATGGTCTCTTGGTAGGCGGCGTCGCGCTCTTCGACAAGGCGCTGCTGCTCCGCCACGGGATCGTAGCCGTCGGTCTGCATGTAGGCGCGCAGCATCGCGAGCGGCGTTTCGGGCGCTTCGGCCCAGGTCGGTGAGGAGAACTCGCCGCCCGAACGCCAGCCGAACTCGTCCAGATAAGCGTCGAACGCCTCCAGGAAGGGCGCGGCCTCGGAGACCGAGGCGAGATCGTCGAGGACGGCCGCGTCTACTTCGTCCACCACCAGGGCGTCTTGGACAGCCGGAATCGTCTTCGCGAGCGCGCTCACCTTCCAGAGCGCCTCGCCGGCCTCGATGCTCTTGCTGCCGTAGCCCTGCACGAGGCGCAGGGCATCCAGTTCGGTGCCGCCGACCAGCTCCTTATACGTCTGCGTGAGCAGGGTCATGGCGATGTAGGCTGGGGTGGTGACCTGCGTGTGCTGTCGGCCTGTGTGCCTGCGAAGTTCGGGCAGGCGTTCGACTTCGTCCGCGAGCGCGGCGTCCGGCATGGCATCGAAGGCGGTGTTGCGGTAGAAGTCGATCTTCTCCTGCACCTCCGGCAGGATCTTCTCCAGCCAGCGACGGCCGCCCTCGCGAAGACGATCGTTGGTGCCGGGCGGCGGGGCTGACGCGTCGTCGGAGGGCGCCGGGACGGGCGCATAGGGATAGTAGACGTAGTAGTTGACGAGGATGGGGTCTTGTGGCATCCAGCCGAAGCCGGCGACGAACGGCATGGTCGCGAGGTCGAAGGCGAGCGGCTTGACGGCGTCCGGCGAGTGGACGGGGTCGTGCACCCAGGCGACCTCGGCGTGGGCAGAGTCTTCCCAGTCGACGGGGAACGCGTCAGTTTCGTCGGGCATGGGTTCTCCTAGTGCTCTTCCTTAAACGACGTTCGGGTTGGCTTATACGACGTCCCAATTGATCCGAAGCCCAACAGCGACGCAAGCGAATAGGGCAAGAAACGGTAGCATAAGGATCAGAAAGCCGTATCCGAACATCGAGAAAACAGCTATGAACCCTGAGAATGCGAACAGAAGCGGAAGAATCAGCACAAAATAGCCCACGCCTACGCGGTCCACTTGGAACGCTATGATCCCTGTCCCGATGGTTGGAAGGGTCAGGACCAGGAGCCAGGCCTGCTGCAAGTTCTCCGAGTTGCGAGCGATCACAAGCAGCAAGGCAAGCCCTATGACGATCGGACCACAGACTGCTAAGACGGCTGCAACTCTGAGCATGTCAACGCCATCATATGCAAAAGCTAGCCGGTCCTGCCACTCCCATGCGTCCGGCCCACCTGCGGTGGGCTATGCAGTTGCTCCGCAACTGCTGGCCGGTTGCCCACTTGGGGTGGGCTATACAATTGATCCGCAACTGCTGGCGTCGCGCCTAGCCGACGATCCTGCCGACTTCTACTAGCTGGCCTACGTCAGTCAGGTGTTGGAGAATACACCAGGAAACTAGCGAGTCACCCCGTCTTGAATCCCATGAGACCGGCTGAACCGCAAGTTCAGCTTTGCAGAAGGGCTGACCTTCGGTCACCTTTGCTTCTGCCGCACCGACCCTACTCGCCCGCGTAGCCTGCGATCAAGTCGCCGACGTCTGATGTGCTCATGCCCATCTTGCCGGCGGCGAGCGATTTGATGTCGCCGGAGGCGAGTGCGCGCTCGACGGCACTCTCGATGCGGGTGGCGGTGGCTTCTTCGCCCAGCGTCTCCATCATCATCTGCCCGGCCGAGATGGCCGCGATGGGGCAGACGATGTTCTGGCCGGTGTACTTCGGCGCGGAGCCACCGATGGGCTCGAACATGGAGACGCCGTCCGGGTTGATGTTGCCGCCGGCCGCGACGCCGAGGCCGCCCTGAATCATGGCGCCCATGTCGGTGATGATGTCGCCGAACATGTTCTCGGTCACGATGACGTCGAACCACTCCGGGTTCTTGATCATCCACATCGATGTCGCGTCGACGTGGGCGTAGTCGCGCTCGATGTCCGGGTAGTCGGCCTCGCCGACCTCGTTGAAGGCGCGCCACCAGGTATCGTGCACGAAGGTGAGGACGTTGGTCTTGGCGCAGAGCGTCAGCTTCTTCTCGCGGTCGCGCTTGCGGGTCAGCTCGAAGGCGTAGCGGATGGCGCGCTCGGCGCCGAAGCGCGTCGTCATGTGGATCTGGGTCGAGACCTCCTGCGGCGTGCCCTTGTACTGGATGCCGCCCATGCCGCTGTAGAGGCCCTCGGTGTTCTCGCGCACGACGACGAAGTCGATGTCCTCCGGGCCTTTGCCGGCGAGGGGCGTTTCGACGCCGGGGTAGAGCTTGACGGGACGGAGGTTGATGTACTGGTCCAGCTCGAAGCGGAGGCGCAGCAGCAGCCCCTTTTCGAGGATGCCGGGCGCGACCTCCGGGTGGCCGACGGCGCCGAGAAAGATCGCGTCGAAGCCACGCAGCTCGTCGACCATGCCTTCGGGGAGCGTCTCGCCGGTGCGCAGATAGCGCTCGCCGCCGAGGTCGTAGTGCTCCAGTTCGTACTCGACGCCCGTCTTGGCCGCCGCCGCCTTGAGGACTTTGAGCCCCTCCGCGACGACCTCCGGGCCGATGCCATCGCCTCCTATGACCGCGATCTTGTACATCGTCGCCTCCGTCTTGATCCGTCATGCCGCGCTGTCGAGGCGCGGCGTGATTACATAACTGGGACTCGTAGTATATCCACACG
>JADFQV010000015.1 GCA_022561635.1 Chloroflexota bacterium
AGGTGGCAGAGGCTGGTCTTGCCGTCTGTGCCGGTGACGCCGATGACCTTGAGGCGCTTCGCCGGGTAGCCGTGGAAGGCGGCGGCGAGCTGTGCCAGGCCGCGGCGTGTGTCCGGCAGGACGAGGAGGTCTGCGCCACCGCCCTCGATCAGGGGCCGCCAGAGGGCTTCGCGGTCTTCCTGGACGGCGACGGCTTGAGCGCCGGCGTCGAGGGCGCGGGCGAGGTAGGCGTGGCCGTCGACGGTGAGGCCGGGGACGGCGACGAAGAGGGCGCCGGGCCGGGACTGCCGCGAGTCCTGTTCGATGGCGGTGACTTCGACTTCGCCGTCGCCGATGAGGACGGCGCCGGTGAGGCGAGCGAGTTCGGAGAGGCGCATGAGTTAACGATAAACGGCGGACGCCGCCGCCGCGAGTGTCAGGAGTAGTCCAGCAGGCCTGTAGGCCGAGTTCTGTATCCGCCAGAGGCGGACGGTGACCATCAATCTAGGGCTCCGGTTACCCGAAGCCTCAAGCAGCCAACCCGAGGGTCTGGGTCGGGCACCCTTAGCGCCCTCCTATTTGGCCTTGCTCCGCGCGGGGTTTGGCCGGCCGCCGGCTCTCACCGACGCCGGTGGGCTCTTACCCCACCATTTCACCCTTACCGCGATCGCTCGCGGCGGTATGTTTCTGTGCCACTTTCCGTCGGGTCGCCCCGCCTGGGAGTTACCCAGCGCGCTGCCCGATTGGAGCTCGGACCTTCCTCCCCGACAAGTCGGGGCGGCCACCCGGCCTACTGGACTACGCCTTATTCTAGCAGTGATCGGCTGGGGCGCGAGGACGCTAGGGCGCTAGGGCGGTCCGGAGTCGAGGGCCAGGTTGGCGAGCTGGTCGGCGCGCTTGTTCTGTTCGCGCGGCACGTGGGTGACCTTGAAGCTCTCGAACTGACGCCTCAGCTCGACGACGCGCTCGAAGAACGGGCGCAGGCGGGCGTTGCGGACACGGTAACGGAACTCCAGCTGGCGCACGATGAGCTGGGAGTCCATGCGCAGGTCGACTGAGCCACCGCCGAGGCCCAGAGCGGCTTCGAGGCCGGCGATGACGGCCTGGTATTCGGCTTCGTTGTTGGTGGCCCGCCCGAGGCGACGGGAGACCGTGTGTACCTCCTTGCCAGCGGAGTCGTAGACTACGGCGCCGATGGAAGAAGGACCGGGGTTGCCGCGGGAGGCGCCGTCTGTGAAGACCGTCCAGGTGGCGGTCACAGGCTAGGACTTAAACGTCAGCTCGACGCCGTCGTCGCGAACCGTGATGCGGTCGACGACCTCGCGCAGGTGTTCTTGCTTGACCGTGAACTCCATGGACTGCCACTCGGTGCGCAGGCTGTTGACCACTTCCTCGCGGTGGCGGCGAATCTCGCCCTCGGTCTCGTACTGCTCGGCGATGCGCTGGGTGGCGACGAGGCGGTCTTCGATCTGGAGCTGCTCGACGGCGATCGCCTGGGCCATCGCCTGGGCTTTCTCGGGGTTGATTTGGCCGCCGGCAGCGGCGTCCAGGTACCCTTCGAGGCGTTTGTCCAGGCGGCGTATCTTGTCCCGTAGGCGCGTCATCTGGGCCTGGAGGTCGGCCTTGCTGCCGGTGCCGTTGGCGGCGTCGGCAAGCGAGGCCGCGCGCAGCGACTCGCTCACTTCCTCTTCGAGCACTTCGGCGCGCCTGGTGTGGTAGTCGCAAAGGCTGCGGTTGGTCCGCGACTCACACTGGTAGTAGCGGTACTGCGCGGTCTTTTCGGAGCCGTCGGCGCGGCGCCATTTCTGCTTGCGGGTGACGCCGATCATCTTGTTGCCGCAGTAGCCGCAGAGGGTGATTCCGGAGAGAAGGAACGGCGACACCTGGCGCTGCGTGCTGCTGGGCCGGCGCTGGTCCAACCGCTCCTGCACCCGCCGGAAGTCCTCCTGCGAGATCAGTGGAGCGTGGCTGGCCGGCACGCGCACGCCGAAGCGTGAGTATGTGCCTACGTAGGCGCGGTTGCGAAGGATGTCGCGGACCGTGACCATGCTCCAGAGGCCGCCGCGACGAGTGTGGAAGTCCTCTTCGTTGAGGCGGCGGGCGATGCGGCGGATGCCGAGGCCGTCCTTGAGGTAGAGCCGATAGATGTAGCGGACGACGGAGCCTTCCTCCGGCACGACGACGAGGCGGCGGCGCGGGCCGACGCGGTAGCCGTACGGCGGCCGGCCGAGCGCCTCGCCCCTGACGGCCTTCTTGCGCATCGCTGCTTTGACGCGGTCGCCGAGGCCACCGTTGGAGCGGAGCTTCGACCAGGCGTCGAGGAACTCGCCGGAGAGGTCGGCGCCGGTGGCGATGCTGACGATGGGGACGCCGACGGTGGAGAGTTGGAAGTAGCGGCGGGCGGCGTCGTTGTGACCGTCGCCCAGCGTGGCGAGATCGGGCACGACGACGACGAGGAACCCCTGCGAGCCCTGCTGCCGCGCGAACTCCAGGAGCTGACGGAAGCCGGGATTTTCGCCGTTGCGGTCGGCGTCGAGGAAGGTGGCAGCGGCCTCGAAGCCGTTGTCGCTGCAGAACTGGATGAACGCCTCGCTCTGTTCGGCGAGGGAGCGCCTCTTCGATTCGCGGAAGTAGCCGATCGCTCTCATGTCAGACGTAGACCAGGATGCGCTCGCAGCTGACGCACTGGACGAGCTCTGCGGGGTTGCGGGCCTTCTGGACGATGTTGCGGGGCAGGGTGATGCGGCAGCCCTGGCACATGCCGCGCTCGACGGTGGCCACGGCGGAACCGTCGCGGCGTTCGCGCAGGATGTCGTAAAGACTGAGCCAGGCGCGATCGGTGGCGCCGCTCTGTTCTTCGCGGACGGCGCGCAGGCGCTCGATCTCCGGTTCAAGTTCCGCCCTCTCCGCTTGCAGGTGGGCCTGGGCGGCCTTCCAGCGCGCTTCGATGTCGGCGAGGGCCGCCTGGATCTGGGCCTTCGCCGCCTCACTGTCCTCGGTCTGCTGGAGGCCGGCGAGGAAAGCGTCTTCGCGGGTGCTGAGGTTGCTTTTTAGTGACTCAAGATCGGCGCTGAAGTCGGAGAGTTCTCTGGAGTCGGTAATTTCGCCGCTGTAGAGCTTGGCCTCGACGGTGCCGACTTTGGCTCGTACTTCGTCGGCCTCAAACTCAAGGTCCGACTGCTCGGACTTGAGCTGACGCAGGAATTCGGCCGCCGCTTCGAGCCAGTCGCGTGCTGAGGTTAGCTCCACGGTTTCCCCGAGTTGGTTCTCGGTTTCCTCCAGGCGCGAGCGGGCAGAGTCCAGGGCGATATCGGTCTCCTGGAGCGCGAAAAGGTCGGCAGCGACGGTCATTATTTGCGAGGACATCCGGGTTGGGGCGGGCTGTTGTGGACAACCCTGCGGGCGGATTATAGACTCGGCCTGTATTCGATTGCAACCGTCGTCTCGCGACGCGGAGGCCCTTCTTTCCCAGAGACTTTAGCGAGGCTCCTTTCATGCAACTTCACGTTCTTCAAGACCTGCGCCGCAGGCTGGGCAGCGTCAGCGAATGCGAGCTGGAGGAGGAGCGAGTCGTCGCCGGCGACCTCGTTCTGCACGACCTGCGCGGCACGGTGAGCCTGCTGCGCACGGATCGCGGCCTGCTGGCGACGATGGACGCGACAGCGAAACTGGAAGAGAGCTGTTCGCGCTGCTTGGCCGGCGTTCTGGCCGCAGTGGAGGTCCACTTTCAGGAGGAGTACGTGCCGCTGGTGGACGCGGACACAGGCGCGCGCATCTACCGGGCGGAGGATGATGAAGCTTTCAGCATCGATTTGGAGTTCTGGCTCGATTTGCGGGAGGGGCTGCGGCAATATATCCTCATGAGTGAGCCAAGGCCCCTTTGCAGGGAAGATTGCGCTGGCCTCTGCGCCCGCTGTGGAGCGGACCTCAACGTGGGGCCGTGCGAATGCCGGCCCGAGACAGACGAGAGACGGGACGCGCTGGCGGAGCTCAAGCAGAAGATGGACGAAGGGAAGTAACGTGGCACCGCTACCAAAGAAGAAACGATCAGTATCGCGCAAGAGGCGTCACCGGACGCACATCGCCGCGACGATTCCGCACCTGATTGTGTGTACCCAATGCCACAGCCCAAAGCGCTCGCACATGGCCTGTGCGGTGTGCGGGACCTACAACGGCCGGCAGGTGCTGGACGTGGCCCGCGAGCCGACCGTCTAGGCCAGCCTTGCTGCGTGATATACTCGGCTGGCTATGAGACGCGGATTTCTTTACATACTGCCCCCGCTTAGCCTGCTGCTGGCCGCCGCCGCCGCGATGACCTACTTCGTCTGGTGGGACGCCACGCACTGCGCCTTTTGCCGTACGCGCCTCGATGAGTTTGCCCGCTGCCCCAATCCGGACTGCACCTTCGGCAGGCTGACGCGCGAACAAGACCTCAGCGAGTAACGCTATCGCCGTATGAACGAGGCGAAGTCACCCTCACGGCTCACGGCAGACCGCTTGCTTCAGCTACCCATCGACCCGGAGCTGGCACTTCTATTCCCCGGACAGGGCTCGCAGAAAGTGGGCATGGGCCGGAGCGCGGCAGAATCGTCGCAGACGGCGGCCGGAACCCTCGCCGAGGCAAACGAGGCGCTGGGGTTCGATCTCTCGCACCTCTGCTTTGAGGGGCCCGAAGATCGCCTGAGAGAGACGGCCAACACCCAGCCGGCGATCCTGGCGGCATCGGTGGCCATCCTCGCCGCGGGGCTGGACGCGGGCACGATCAAGCGCCGGCCGGCGCTGGTGGCCGGACACAGCCTGGGCGAGTATTCGGCGCTGGTCGCAGCCGGTTCGCTGGAGTTCGGCGCGGCGATGCGCCTGGTCCGTGAACGCGGGCGGCTGATGGACGAGGCCGGACAAGCGTCGCCGGGCACGATGGCGGCGATCGTCGGCCTGGACGAAGCGACGGTCGAAGGGATCTGTCGCGAGTCCGGCGCCGAGGTGGCGAACTACAACGCCGCGACACAGACAGTCGTCGGTGGCGGGCCGCAAGCCGTCGAGCGGGCGTGCGCACTGGCGAAGGAGCACGGCGGTCGCGGACTGCCGGTGAGAGTGTCGGGGGCGTTTCACACATCGCTAATGGAACCGGCGGCGAAGGCCTTCGCAGAGCTGCTGGCCGAGGCCGAAGTTGCAGAGCCGCTGATCCCGGTCGTCGGCAACGTCAGTGGCGAGACTCTGGCCTCTGCCGCGGACGTCCGCGCGGACCTGGAGCAGCAGATCAGGCGACCGGTGCGCTGGCACCAGTCGGTCGATGCTATGACCGCCGCGGGCGTACGGCGAGCCGTCGAAGTGGGGCCGGGCAAGGTGCTGACGGCGCAACTCAAGCGCAGTCACCCCAGCCTTGACGCGCGGCCGATCGAAGAGATTTCGGAGACAGCCAATGTTTGACCTGTCCGGCAAGGCAGCGTTGGTAACCGGCGGCTCGCGGGGGATTGGACGCTCGATCTGCACACAGCTCGCCGAGCAGGGCGCCGCCGTGGCGATCAACTACAAGCAGAGCGCTGACCAGGCGGAAGACCTGCGCCAGAAGATCGAGACCGCCGGCGGCCAGGCGATCACCGTCCGTGCCGACGTGCGCAAGCCCGAAGACGTTGAGCGGATGGTTAAAGAGACGGTGGCCGGGCTGGGACGGCTCGACGTGCTGGTAAACAACGCCGGGTTCAACCGCGACACACTAATCCTGCGCATGTCGCTGGCCGACTGGGACGAAGTGATGGAGTTAAACTTGCGCGCGGTGTTTCTGTGCACGAAGGCGGTGCTGCGGACGATGATGAAGCAGCGCTGGGGCCGGGTGATAAACATCGGCAGCGTGTCAGGGCTGGCAGGCAACGTCGGGCAGGCGAACTACGCCGCGGCGAAGGCCGGGCTGGTGGGCTTTACGCGGGCCGTGGCCCGCGAGATGGGCTCGCGCAACGTGACGGCGAACCTGGTGATGCCGGGGCTGGTGATAACGGAGCTGACGAAGGACATTCGCCAAGAGATCGTCGACGGCGTGAAGCAACGCCTGCTGGTGGACCGCATGGGGAAGCCGGAGGATATCTCGGCGTGCGTCGTCTATTTGGCGTCGGACGAAGCAGAGTACGTCACGGGTCAGGTGCTGTCGGTGGACGGCGGGCTGGGGCTCTAGGGATGGCCGGTAAGAGGCGCACGTCCCGGGTGATCGCCCTGCAGTCGCTGTTCGAGTTGGACACCGTGGGCCACGAGCCGGCCGAGTGCGTAGCGCGCATCGCGAAGGAAGCCTCGGCAGCGAAAGAGATCACAGCCTATGCCCTTGAGCTGGTGAACGGCGTGATCGAGAACCGACAGCGGATCAACGAGATTATCGAGGAGACGGCCCCGGCCTGGCCACTGGACCAGATCGCCGCGACGGACCGGAATATCCTGCGCCTTGCGATATACGAAATCGTCATCGATAATAAGGTGCCAATGCGAGCCGCCATAAACGAAGCAGTTGAGTTGGCCAAGGAATACGGCGGCGATAATTCCCCCAGATTTGTAAACGGCGTCCTCGGTTCAGTGAGTGCGCTAGTCACAGCTGACCGAGGCTAAGGAGGTACCTGCGTGGCAACCGTTTTCGAGAGAGTACAGAAGATCATCGCCGAGCAACTCGGCGTCGAAGATTCGGAGATCAAGCCGGAGACGTCGTTCGTCGACGATCTGAACGCTGACTCCCTGGACCTGGTCGAGCTGATCATGTCGCTGGAGGAAGAGTTCAGCGAAGAAGGCCGGACGGTGGAGATCTCGGACGAGGACGCTGAGAAGATCCTTCGTGTACAGGACGCAGTGAGCTACATCGAAAAGCAGGGCGGATCAGGGAGCTGACGGGCCCGGCAGCGAACGCCGGGACAGTGTCCCCCGCCTGAGGGCGGGGGATTTGTCGTATCCTACGTAGAGGACGGAGAGGATGAACTTTCTCGGTATCGGACTGCCCGAAATCGTGCTTATCTCCCTGATCGCCGTGGTCGTGCTCGGACCGGAGCGTTTCCCGGAGGCAGCGGTGCAGGTGGCGCGCGCGATCAAATGGCTGCGTGGCTACGCTACGGAGAACACCCGCGACTTGCGACACGAGTTCGCGGAGCTGACGCGCGAGTACGAGGAGATGCGGGAGGAGCTGGATGAGGTGCGGCAAGCTGTGAGTAGCGGAATCTCCGTGGCCAGTGATGAGCTCAACAAGGTCATCAAAGAGACGAAACCCGCCCTCGAGGCGGCCCGGCCGGATCGCCTCGCCGGTGACAACGAACCGATCATCGAACCCGGCGGCGAGCTGCCACCCGAGCCGGACCGCTCCGACAACGGAGCGTAGCTGGAGGCCGCTGGCCCCAGGCAGACGATGACTCGCAGCAGTACAGCAGAGCCGACTGCACCGACCCCTGATGAGGAGCGCGGCGATAAGAACCTGACGATCGTCGAGCACCTAAAGGAGTTGCGCTACCGGGTGATGATGGCCTCGATCGGCGTGGTCCTCGGGCTGGTGATCTCGGCCTTCTTCGCGGCCGACTTCATCCTCTGGCTGGAGGAGCCAGCGAAGGAGCAGCACCCCGGCCTGCAACTGCAGTTCATCGAGCCGTTCGAGAACTTTGTAACGTACTTCCGCGTGGCGCTGCTGGGCGGTCTCATCCTTGGCATGCCGATGATCGTCTACCACGGGCTGCGCTTCGTGACGCCAGCCCTGCACCCGACTGAACGCAAGTGGCTGTACGGTACGGTAGTAGGCGCGACGTTGCTGTTCCTGAGCGGCGTGGCGTTTGCCTACTACATAGCGCTGCCGCCGGCGCTGGACTTCCTGCTGAACTTCAACAACGACCTGGCGGAGCCGAATCTCCGTATTGGGAGTTATGTCGACTTCGTGACGCGGCTGCTCTTCTGGACGGGCGTCTCGTTCGAAACGCCGATGATCGTCATGTTCCTGGCCCGGGTCGGCCTCGTGAGCCCAGCCCAGCTGATTCGGTGGTGGCGTCTTTCGATCGTGGCGGCTTTCATCGTGGCGGCGATCGTCACGCCATCGATCGACCCGATAACGCAATCGCTTGTGGCGGGTCCGATCATCGTGCTCTATTTCTTTGGGATCGGGCTGGCGGTGATCGTGCAGCCGAAGCGCCCGCCGAAGCCTTAGCAGCGGTTTGACCAGCAGATAGGCCGCGCGTATCATCGGCGATAGTGACAGAGCTTGAGGCCCTCTACACGAAGATCATCACGTGTGAGTCCTGCAACCTCTGCAAAACACGCACTCATGCGGTCCCCGGCGAAGGCGCTGAGGACGCTGAAATTATGTTCGTCGGCGAGGGGCCGGGGTATCACGAGGATCAGCAGGGACGCCCGTTCATCGGCCCGGCCGGCAAGTTTCTGGACGAGCTGCTCGATTCGATCAATCTGACCCGGTCTGACGTCTACATCTGCAACGTCGTCAAGTGCCGCCCGCCCAGCAACCGGGACCCGATCCCGGAAGAGGTGGACGCCTGCCGCCCGTTCCTGCTGCGCCAGATCGAGCTGATTAACCCGAAGCTGATCGTGACGCTGGGACGCTTTTCGCTCTCCTGGTTCTTCCCCCGCGACGCGATCGGAAAAGTGCGCGGAACTCTGCGCCAGCTGGGTGGACGCCACTACTATCACGTCTATCATCCGGCGGCGGCGCTGCACAACGGCAATCTGAGGCAGGTCATCCTTGACGACTTTGCGAAGATCCCGCTGGCGCTTGAGAAGCTACGCGAAGACGCGCCGCTGGTGGCGGCGGCGACGGTGCCTGATTCCGTAGAACAGGGGCGGCTCTTCTAGCATATGGCGCAGAAGTTGCGGGTAATCCCGTTCGGTGGCCTGGGTGAGATCGGCAAGAACATGCTGGCCCTGGAGACGAACGAGGACATGATTCTGATCGACTCCGGGCTGATGTTCCCGGAGGCGGACATGCTGGGCGTCGACCTCGTGATCCCGGACGTCACCTACGTCAAGGAGCGCCTGAAGAAGCTGCGGGGCATCCTCATCACGCACGGCCACGAGGACCACGTCGGCGCCCTGCCATACGTGCTGCCAGCGCTGCGTGCGCCCGACGGGCAGTTGCCGCCCGTTTACTGCACGCCACTGACGCACGGCCTGATCACGGTGAAGCTGGAAGAGCACAAGCTGCTGAAGAAGGCGAATCTGAAGATGGTCGAGCCAGGAGACACGGTGAAGTTCGGCAACATGTCGGCGGAATGGATCCACACCACGCACAGCATTCCGGACTCGACGTCGATCGCCATCAAGACACCGCTGGGCACCGTCTTCCACACGGGAGACTTCAAGTTCGACCACACGCCGGTGATGGGCGGTCCGCCGGACCTGATGCGCATCGCTCAGATCGGGCAGGAGGGCGTCCTCCTGCTGCTGTCAGACTCGACCTACGCCGACACTGAAGGCTACACGCCCTCGGAGAGGCATATCGCGGACACGCTAGACCGCATTATGGCGACGGCGGACGGGCGCGTGATCGTTGCCACGTTCGCATCGTTGATCTCGCGGGTGCAGCAGGTGATCGACGCGGCGGAGAACAACGGCCGCCGTGTGTTCGTGACCGGCCGAAGCATGATGAACAACATGCGAATGGCGCTGGACCAAGACTACATCCGCGCCGCGGACGACCCGCTGCAACCGCTGGACCGCATGCGAAAGTTGAATCCACGCGAGGTCGTGCTTCTGACGACGGGCGCGCAGGGCGAGCCGACGTCGGCGCTGGTGCGGATGGCGAACCGAGACCACCGGCACATCGATATCGTGCCGGGAGACACGGTCGTGTTCTCGTCTTCGGCGATTCCGGGCAACGAGCAGCTGATCAACAGGACTATCAACAACCTTCACCGGCTGGGCGCGCACGTGCTCTTCGGCCGCGAGGCGAACGTGCATGTGCGCGGCCACGCGGCGCAGGAAGAGCTGAAGCTGATGATTAGCCTGGTGCAGCCGGAGTACTTCGTGCCGGTGCACGGGGAGTACCGCCACATGGTGATGCATTCACACCTGGCACGCTCGATGGGCATTCCGCCGGATAACGTCTTCACGATGGAGGATGGCGACGTGCTGGAGATCGACCGCCACGGGGCGCGCCCCGCAGGGCAGATTCCGGCGGATTACGTATACGTGGACGGGCTGGCGGTGGGCGTCGACAACGTCGTGCTGCGCGATCGCCAGAGGCTTTCAGACGACGGTGTAATCATCGCGATCGTATCTATCGACAGGCATACGGGTAAACCAATTGGCCGCCCGGACGTTGTATCTAAAGGATTTATAGAAGCTGATATGTCAGAGAGCCTGATGGAGAGGGCCCGCGATGTCGTCGAAGAGGCGCTTGCGGGTCAGGAGCACGTGGCCGACCGGGCGGACTTTAACGCCCGGGTGCATGAGGCGTTGTCCCGCTTCCTCTACAAGGAGACGCGGCGCCGGCCGATGATCCTACCGTTCAGCGTGGAGATCTAGCAGCCGCCTATGTCTGTTAGAACGAAGCGGCGGACTTCGCGCCGCGCCTCATCCTATCGTCCGCGGTCCAGCCCGACCGGCAAGCGCAGCCGAAAGTCATCCGGCCGCGGCCCTTCGAGGGACATACGGCTGATAGCAGCGGTGGCTGGCGTGGTCATTGGCGTGATCCTCATCTTCGCCTTCCTCGACCCGCTCGTCAGCGGGTCGGAGGCAGTCCTGCGCACGCTCGGCATCGGCGTCGTCCTCGTGGCCGCTGTCGCCGCCGCGGATCTCCTCGTTGCCAGGCGCCGGCCTGAGCTGAGAGTGAGCCTCCTGCGCACGATCCTCGGCGCCAACATGCTCGCGCTTTTCGTCCTCGGCATCGGTGGGTTCTTCAAGCCGGACTGGTCGATCGGAGAGGTGCATTTCGCGGAGGTGTCGACCGGCGGCAACCTGGGGAAGCTCTTTGCCGGCAGCTTCGCCGGCGGCGCAGGGTGGATCACTATCGGCATCATGGGGGCTTCGCTCGTGTGGCCCACGAGGGCGCGGCAGGTCGTTGTCGGCGCTCTCGAGGGGCTAAAGTGGGTGGTCTCGCTGGAGCTTCCGCAGCGGACGTGGCGCGGACTGCGATCGTTCTTCGCGTCTTTGGTGCCGCAGGGCGAAGACGAGTTCGAGAAGCAGATGCAAGAAGAGCCTTACGTACCGCAGCTGGATGAAGAGTGGCAGGAGACGCCGCCAGAGGTCGTCGAAGAGGCGGAGGAAGAAGCGGAGCCCGTCGAAGCGGCACCCGAGCCCGGCTCCGAGGTGCTGATAACGGCGGAGCCCGAGGAAGAAAAGGCCGGCTACCAGCGCACGCTGCCCATGGGCCGGCCGTCGGGCCGTGGCTGGGAGCTGCCGCCGCTGGGCGATCTGGCCGAAGCGGCCGAGTTGGAGATACGCCCGGTCGACAACGAGGCGCGGTCGCGGCTGATCGTTGAGACGCTGGCGTCGTTCGGCGTCGACTCACGCGTGGTGTCGATCAGCCAGGGGCCGACGGTGACGCAGTTCGGCGTCGAGCCGGGATGGGACATCAAAACACGGCGAGTAATCGTGCGCGACGAGAACGGCAAGCAGGTCATAGACAAGGACGGCAAGCCGGTCTCGCGCACGGAAGTGACGTCCAAAACGCGGGTGCGGGTGAACAAGGTAACGACCCTGGCAAACGACCTGGCGCTGGCGCTGGCGGCGCCGACTATCCGCATCGAGGCGCCGGTCCCCGGGAAGCCGATCATCGGCATCGAGGTGCCCAACAACACGTCGTCGCTGGTCTCGCTGCGCAGCGTGATCGAGAGCGCGGCGTTCACGAAGGCGAATGCGAAGACGAAGATCGCGATCGCGCTGGGCAAGGGCGTCTCCGGTGAACCAGTGGCAGCCGACCTTTCGAAGATGCCGCACCTGCTGATCGCCGGCGCGACGGGCAGCGGCAAGAGCGTCTGCATCAACTCCATCATCGCCTGCTTCCTCCTCCACAACACGCCGGAGGAGCTGCGGCTCGTCCTCGTCGACCCGAAGCGCGTCGAGCTATCGACGTTCAAAAACATCCCGCACCTGGCGTTCTCGAAGGTGATTACGGACGTCGAAGAGGTGCCGGGCGTACTGCAGGCGGTGATCCACGAGATGGAGAGCCGCTACCGGCGTTTCGCCGAAATTGGCGTGCGAAACCTTGAGGCTCACAACAAGAGCCCGCGAGCGACGCACAAACTGGCGCACTGGGTCGTGATCATTGACGAGCTTGCCGACCTGATGATGTCGTCGCCGTACGAGGTGGAGCGCCAGATCTGCCGCCTCGCGCAGCTGGCGAGAGCGACCGGCATCCACCTGATCATCGCGACGCAGCGGCCGTCTGTCGACGTGGTGACGGGGCTGATCAAGGCGAACTTCCCGACGCGGATCGCCTTCGCGGTCTCCTCGCAGGTGGACTCGCGCACGATCATCGACACGGCGGGCGCCGATAAGCTGCTGGGCAAGGGCGACATGCTCTTCATGCCGACGGACGCGGCCAAGCCGAAGCGCATCCAGGGCTCTTTCGTCTCCGACCAGGAGATCGAGAAGATCGTCGACTGGTGGTCCAACGACCGCTTCCGGCACCTGGCTCCGGACAAGCTGGACCATCTGCTGGAAGCCGAGGACGAGGACAAGGACGGATCGCCGGCGGAAGACGACCCCTTGTACACAGCCGCGAAGGAGCTGGCGATCCAGCACTCACGCGTCTCCACGTCGCTCTTGCAGCGGCGGCTGCACGTGGGCTATCCGCGCGCCGCCCGCCTGATAGACATCCTAGAGGACGAGGGCGTCGTTGGGCCGTCCGAGTCCGGTCAGTCGCGCCAGGTGCTCATCACGGCGGAGGAAGAGGACGAGCCCGACGAGGGAAGCGCCGAAGAGACGCCAGCCGATACGGGCCAGGCGGACGAAGACACGCCGACGCTCGGCGACGAAGACCGGTTCGAGTAGCCGGCACAGGCCTCCACGACATCGCGGCGCCCAGCTTGACGCCGGTGTTATCCTTGAAGTAAGCCTAACGAAATGGAGGATGAAGTAGTGATGAGAATTCACGCGACCTTCAAACGGCTTCAAGTTGACAAGGTGAGGCCCTTCGCGCAAGACGCCTGGAAGTAACAGGCGCGCGGAGGCAGGCCACCCCGCGGATCGGCCAGCTATTAGAGGCCACGCTGCCTATCGGTGCGAGATGCGCCGCGAAGTGCCGAATGCGGGCCAACGAGAGAACGAAAAGCCCCCCGACATGTCGGGGGGCTTTTTCATTGCGCCAAGTCTTTGCGCATGAAGATCTCGCGAGAGTCCTGACCGAGATCGCTGAGGGCGCCGATGAGGCGAAAGCCGAGGGCGCGGTGGAAGCGCAAGGAACGGTCGTTGGTCTCTTCGGTGGAGCTGAGCCAGAACTCGCAGCCGCGCCGCGTGAGATCGGCTTCGACGCGAGCGTAGAGGGCGCGGCCGACGCCCGTTCGTTGGTGGGGCGGGCGCACGCGGACGAAAACGCAGAGTGGAATGTGATCCCACAGCCACTCCCAGCGCAAGTAGCCCACGACTTCTTTGCCCTCGAGCGCCACGGCCACGCGGCCGCCCTCGATGGCCTGTTCCAGGACGGCTTTCTCGCTCACGGGCCACTCAAGTGAGCGGTCGACGTCCCGGATAGCGGGAATGCCGGCGAGGGTCGCCGGGCGGACGTCCTGCTCCTGCCGCTACTTTCGCGGGCGGGTGCGGTTGTGGCCGCGGCGCGGGGCGGGGCTGCCGGTGTTGCGCATGGCGGAGAGGATGCTGAGGCCCTCTTCGTCGCCGACGAGTTCGCGGCGCAGTTCGACGACGCGGTCGCGGAGTAGCGCCGCCTTCTCGAATTCGAGGTTCTTGGCGGCGGTCTTCATCTGCTTGTCGAGGTCCTTGATCAGCCGCGCCAGCTCATCCTTGGGAATGTCGCCGACCTTGTACTCTTCGCTCTCCTCGGCCACCTGCTTGATGTGGTCGGTGATGTCGCGGATCGCCTTCTGGATGCCCTCAGGCTGGATGTTGTGCTCGGCGTTGTAGGCCTCCTGGATCTTGCGCCGGCGCCCAACCTCGGTGATCGCCCGGCGCATCGAGTCGGTCATCGTGTCGGCGTACATGATGACCGAGCCGTTGATGTTGCGGGCGGCGCGGCCCATCGTCTGGATCAGCGACCAGGCGGAGCGCAGGAAGCCCTCCTTGTCGGCGTCGAGGATGACGACGAGGCTCACCTCCGGCAGGTCGAGCCCTTCGCGCAGCAGGTTGATGCCGACGATGACGTCGTAGACGCCGAGGCGCAGGTCGCGCAGGATCTCGACGCGCTCGAACGTCTGCACCTCCGAATGAAGATAGTGGCTCTTGACGCCCATCTCCATCAGGTAGTCGGCGAGGTCCTCGGCCATCTTCTTCGTGAGCGTGGTGACGAGCACGCGCTCCTTGCGTTCGGCGCGCTGGCGGATCTCGTCCAGCAGGTCGTCGATCTGGCCCTTCGTCGGCCGCACGTCGACCTGTGGGTCGACGAGGCCGGTCGGACGGATGATCTGCTCGACGGTCTGCTCGCTCATTTCGGCCTCCCACGGGCCGGGCGTGGCCGAGACGTAGATCGTCTGGTTGAGGTGAGAGAGGAACTCGTGGAAGTTGAGCGGCCGGTTGTCGAGCGCGGAAGGCAGGCGGAAGCCGAAGTCGACGAGCGTCTGCTTGCGGCGGATGTCGCCGTGGTACATACCGCGGATCTGCGGAATCGCCTGGTGCGACTCGTCGATGAAGAGGAGGAAGTCGTCGGGGAAGTAGTCCATCAGAGTCCAGGGGATACTGCCGGCCTCGCGGCGGGCGAGATGACGTGAGTAGTTCTCGATGCCGGAGCAGTATCCCTGCTCGCGCAGGCACTCGATGTCGTAGCGGGTGCGCTCGACGATGCGCTGGGCCTCGAGGAGCTGGCCCTTGTCGAGGAGCCACTGGTGACGCTCCGTGAGTTCAGCTTCGATGTCCACGATGGCGGCGTCCATCTTGTCCTGCGAGGTGACGAAGTGTTTGGCGGGGTAGATGTCGACGGTGTCCATCTCGGTGAGCACCTCGCCGGTGAGCGGATCGAGCTGGAGGATGCGCTCCACTTCGTCGCCGAAGTAGTCGATGCGCACGGCGAGTTCCTCGTAGGCCGGCAAGATGGTGAGGCTATCGCCGCGCAGGCGGAAGCGGCCGCGGACGAGGTTCTGGTCGTTGCGCTCGTACTGCATGTCGACGAGGCGGCGCAGGGCGCGCTGGCGGTTGCTGGTCTCGCCGACGCGGAAGTGGAGGACGAAGTTGTAGTATTCGCTGGGCTCGCCGAGGCCGTAGATGCAGGAAACGGAGGCGACGATGACGACGTCTCGCCGCTCGAAGAGCGAGCGGGTGGCGGCGTGGCGGAGCTTGTCGATCTCCTCGTTGATGTCGGCGTCCTTGGCGATGTAGGTGTCGGTGCGGGGAATGTAGGCTTCCGGCTGGTAGTAGTCGTAGTAGGAGACGAAGTACTCGACGGCGTTTTCGGGGAAGAAGTCGCGGAACTCGGAGTAAAGCTGCGCCGCCAGCGTCTTGTTGGGCGAGATGACGAGCGTCGGCCGGCTGTAGCGGGCGATGACGTTGGCCATCGTGAACGTCTTGCCGGAGCCGGTGACGCCGAGCAGCGTCTGGTGCTTCTTGCCGTCGCGCAGGCCGGACTCCAGCATCCCGACGGCCTCCGGCTGATCGCCGGTCATCTGGAAGTCAGAGCTGAGGACGAACGGCTTCTCCGCAGGCGTAACGGTGATATGCCGGTCAACGGTCACAGCCTAGTTCAGCATTTCCGGCACCGCTCCGTCCGCGTTCGTCGCAGTGAACGAGCCTGTGAGAAAGCGTCAGCCTCTGAATCGAATGGCCCGTGCCACTTGCCGTTCTTCCCAGATGCCCCATCGCGAACGCCTCGACCGGATTTGCAGAAGGCACACTGGGAGCGATGAATGAGGGCTTTGTCCGGTCGCACCGTCCAGTTCTCGTAAATCCACCACATATCACGATCAATTGTAGCAGCGCCCCTGACAGCGCCATGTCAGGGGGTGAGGCGCCGACTGATATGCTCCTGTCACGATGTCCACCAGAGCGCCGAAGAAGACGCAGGCCGTTCGCCTGCTGGAGTCGAAGAGGATCACGCACCGGGTGGCGGTCTACGACGACGCGGGCGAGTTCCATACGGGCGAGGAGGCACCGGCGCTCATCGGGGCGCCGGTGGAGACCGTCTACAAAACGCTCGTCGTGCTGCGCGACCCACCGGCCGGACGGCCGATGCTGTTGATCGTTCCGGTGGCCAGGCAGGCGAACCTGAAGACGCTGGCTGCGGCGCTGGGCGAGAAGCGGCTGCGGATGGCAACTCAGAGAGAGGCGGAGACGTTGACGGGCATGCAGGCCGGCGGCATTTCGGCGCTGGCTGTGCCGGCCGGTCGCTTCGACGTCCTGATCGACGAGGCGGCACGGTCGCTGGAGATGATCCACGTCAGCGCCGGCGCGCGCGGGATGGACGTCGAGCTGGCGGTGGCCGACCTCGTGCGGCTGACAGACGCGAGCTATACGATGGCGACTTAGGAGGATGCGATGTTTGTAGCGATGAACAACTTCAAGGTGAACGCAGGCCGCGAGGACGATTTCGAGAAGCAGTGGCGCGAACGTGAGACGTTCCTCGAGGGCGTCCCCGGCTTCGTGGAGTTCATGCTGCTGAAGAGCGACAAGACCGGCGACTACATCAGCCACACGACGTGGAAGGACCGGCAGTCGTTCATGGACTGGACGCAGAGCGAGGCGTTCGCCAAGGGCCACCGCCAGGGGTCGGTCGCCGGCGTGCTGGAGGGGCCACCGGTGATCGGTCTGTTCGAGGCGGTGCTGGTGGCGACGGCCTAGGCCTGGTTGAAGCGCGGCTCGCGCTTCTCGATGAAGGCGCGCACGAACTCCTTGTGCGCCGGGCCCTTCTGGATGCGGACTAGCGTCCGGTTCTCTTCCGCCACGACGGCGTCGATGTCCTGCTCGACCATGTGACGGTGGATCATGCGCTTGCCCTCGATCACACATTCAAGTGGGTTGGCGGCGATCATATTGGCGACGCTCATCGCCTCGTCCATCAGGCGGTCGGGCGCGACGACGTCGTTGACGAGGCCCATCTGTACGGCCTCCTCGGCCTCGATGATGCGCGCGGTGAGGACGAGGTCGAGCGCGTTGGGCAGGCCGACGATCTGCGCGAGATAGGTCGTGCTGGCCACCTCCGGCGTGATGCCGACGCGGATGAAGCGCATCGAGAAGCGGGCCTTCTCGGAGGCGATGCGGATGTCCATCGGCAGGGTCATCGTGAGCCCGACGCCGATGGATGCGCCGTTGACAGCGGCGATCAGGGGCTTGGAGCGGCGAAGGAAGGCGGCGAGGTGCTCTTCGCGGCGGGGCGGCGGGTCGGGATCGCTGCGCTGGCCGTTGCCGGACTCGCGGTTCTCGATGCTGCGGTTGAAGCCTTTGACGTCGGCGCCGGCGCAGAAGCCGCGCCCAGCGCCGGTGACGACGATGGCGCCGACGCCCGGATCCTGGTTACAGGCCTCGATGGCGTCGATGATCTCGTCGCCCATGGCGTAAGTCCAGGCGTTCAGCCTATCGGGCCGGTTGAGCGTGATCAGGCCGACGCGGTCTCGCTGCTCGAAGAGAATGTACTCGTAAGATTTGGCGTTCACCATGGGCGCCTCCTTCAGCTTGCGGGGCGATGATAGTGCGCGTGGCGGCGATTGACAAGTGCCCTGTTGCGCCGGGCAGAGTAATCTCGGCGGACGGTCAGGCCCAGAAGTCCTCGACGTGGTCGAGGTCCCAGACGAACTCCGTGAACTCAACGGCCACGCCGTCGCGAATCTGGACACGCAGGGCCGTCGGATTGTGGAGACGCTTGCCGTTGCGCTGGCCGCGGCCGGTGAAGAGGACGACAGCGTTGTCGTCGCTGGCGGTGACATCTTCGAGTTCGAGGGCGAAGGTGCCGTCGGTGAGCACCATCACCCGCGTGAGGAAGGCGACGATGGCATCGCGGCCCCGGTGCTCGCCGGCGAGTTGACCGCGGCGACCGGGAAAGCGCCAGACAGCGTCGTCGGCTATAGCCGCCTGGATGGCGGCAACGTCGCGGCTGCCGAGCGCCTCGAAGAGAGCCCGGACAAGAGCGGCGTTGGCGTGCTGTGGCATGGCAAGAGGATAAGCGTGGGGTAGGCGCGGAACAAGGCGGCTGGCGGGTGGCGATCGGGGTGCTGGGAATAGGCCCGTTTGCGCCGTTCTGCGGGCGATTCAGGGCGTCGCGAGAGTATAATATGGAGATGGATATTGTACCTAGTATGGATGGGTAGATGGTAACGAAGCACTCAGTGAACGAGGACCGTGTCTACTACAACTTCGACGGGCAGATGCCGCCGGTCACCCTCGAAGACGAAGCCGCGCCGCTGCCGGTCACGGACGTCGAACCGAAGCTACTGACCGATACGACGCTGCGCGACGGTGCGCAGGACGCCCGCTTCGCGTTCTTCCCCAACGAGGCGCGCCTCAAATACGTCGACCTGCTGCACCTGCTGGACAACGGCAGCGGCCGCATTCACGCGATCGAGACGTTCATCTACCAGAAGCGAGACCTGTGGGTGCTGGAGAAGCTGCTGGAACGCGGCTACGAGTACCCGCAGATCACGACCTGGATCCGCGCCAACCCGAAGGACGTCAAGGAGCTTTACGCGGCGACGGAAGGCCGCATCAAAGAGACGGGCATGCTGGCGTCGGCATCGGACCACCACATCTTCGACAAGCTGGGCTTCCGCACGAAGGCGGAAGCGATCGAGAAGTATCTGAAGCCGATCATGACGGCGCTGGATCACGACATTACGCCGCGGGTACATCTGGAAGACGCGACGCGCGCCGACATCTACGGCTGGGTGATCCCGTTCATCCAGACGGTGCTGGACCACACCGAGGGCCGCGCCAAGTTCCGCATCTGCGACACGATCGGCTGGGGCATCCCGGACGCTCACGCGGCGATGCCGCAGGGCATCCCGAAGCTGGTCTCGACGCTCTACCGCGAGACGGGCGCGGAGCTGGAGTTCCACGGTCACAACGACTTCGGCGTGGCGACGGCGAACTCGATCGCCGCCTGGCGCTACGGCTGCCGCAAGGTGAACGTGGCGTTCGCGGGGCTGGGTGAGCGCACCGGCAATACGTCGCTGGAGCAGATGCTGCTCAGCTACATCCGCCTCTACGGTGACCCGGGCTTCGACCTCACCATCCTGCCTCAGATGAGGGCGCTGGTGGAGGAGTCGCTGACGGGCGTCGCCCTCAACGCGCCGGTGATCGGTGAGGTGTTCACGACGCAGGCCGGCATCCACCAGGCAGGCCTGGAGCGCCAGGCTGACGCCCCGGGGGGGCTGATCTACCTGGCGTACGATCCGGCGCTCGTCGGCAGCGAAGGCGCTGAACGGCACCTCGTGGGCGCGCTGAGCGGTTCCGAGGGCATCGTGGCGATTCTCAACGAAGAGGCGGAGAAGCGCGGCGTGGAGCAGCGGTTCTCGTCGATGAGCCGAGTCGTCAAGGAGATCTACGACCGCGTGCAGGAAGCCTACGACGGCCGCTATGACGAGGCGAGCGACCGCTGGGTGGACTACCGCGAGGGGTTCTTCAAGCCGGACGAGATCTGGCAGATCGCGGCCGAATCGCTCGGCCTGGACAAGGAGTAGCGCCCGGAGCCGCCCGCTCGAGAGGCTGAGATGAAACGCCGATACGCCGAAATCGCCGGTTGGGGGATGTATGTGCCGCCGCGCGTCGTGCCGAACGACACGTTCGTGACGATGGGGCTGGACACGACCGACGAGTGGATCTCCTCTCGCACGGGAATCGAGCGCCGCCGCGTCGTAGGAGCGGACGAGGCGACGTCTGACATGGCGACGAAGGCCGCGGTGCAGGCGATGGCCGTGGCCGGCCTGCACTCCGGAGACATTGACCTGGTTATCGTAGCGACGTGCACGCCGGACCATGTGATGCCGGCAACAGCTTCCATAGTGCAGGACCGCCTGGGGATGCTGAACGCCGGCGCGATGGACTTGAACGCCGCTTGCTCTGGCTTCGTCTACGCGCTGTCCACGGGTGCGGCGCTGATTGAGTCGGGCCGCGCCAAGCACGTGCTGGTGATCGGCGCGGACGAGCTTTCGATCTACCTTGACTGGAAGGACCGCAGTACGTGCGTGCTCTTCGGAGACGGCGCGGGCGCGGTCGTGCTGAGCAGGGCGAAGGAGCCGGGGATCATGGCCTCGACGACGGGTTCGGACGGCTCAGGCGCCGGACTCCTGACGATCAAGGGAGCGTCGCGACGGCGGGCAAGCAGCAACGGCGCCCCCGGCGGATCAGCCAACGGCACTGAAGAAGCCCCGAACGGTGAGGCTACTGTCACCGAGGACGGCTACTTAACGATGAACGGCGCACAGATCTTCCGCTGGGCGACGCAGATCATGCCACGCGCGGCGGAAGAAGTGATGGCGTCCTCCGGACTGAAGCCTGAGGATATCTCGCTGTTTATCCCGCACCAGGCCAACGATCGCATCATGAAGGCGAGCGCCAAGCGGTTGGGACTGCCACCGGAGAAGGTTTTCTCTAACGTGCGCGAGTACGGGAACACGAGCGCAGCGTCGATCCCGATAGCGCTGTGCGAGGCGCTGAGCACCGGACGGGTGGACGTCGGGGACTATGTGGTGCTGAGCAGCTTTGGGGCCGGCCTGACATGGGCGGCGCTGGCGCTGCGCTGGTCGGTACCGATCCCCAGCCACGTGGGGCCGTGGAAGCCGATCCGGCGGCAGGTCGAGTCCCGCATGGCGGCCGTACGGTCTGTGCTGCGGCGCGGTGAACGCTCAGTGCGCACGCGGATCGATAAAACGCTCGGCAAGAGCGAAGACTAGCGCTTGCGCGCGGCAAACTCTTTGTGGCCGCCCCACTTGTGCAGGAAGCGGTAGAAGTTGCGCTTGCTCAGGCGCTCGCGCTCGTCAGGGGGCGTTGCCAGCCACTCAACGTGGTCGTGACGAATGACGGGCAGGTCTGTGTCGATGACGGCGCGGTAGCCGTGGCTGCGGATGGCGTAGCTGAAGTCGAGGTCAAGGTGCCGATAGAAGCGGAATTTTTCGTCCAGCAGGCCGACCTTTCGGAGCACGTCGCGGCGGAACGCCATGAGATAGCCCTCAACCGCGTCGACATCGCCGGACGACTCCGCTTCGTCGAAGCTGCGCATATCGTCGGTGACGACGCCCCAGCGGCCGGCGACGCCGATCGTCTCGTCCTCGAGTAGCGGGCGGAGCGCGGCGAAGAGATCGCCCGTAACCTCGACGCTGGTGTCGAGGATGACGAGGCAGCGGCCGCGCGCCTGGCGAAGCGCCACGTTGCGGCCGGCAGCGCTGCCCAGGAAGTGGTCGGCACGGAAGAAGCGCAGCTGCTCGTCGTCAGCCGTGGCATCGTCCCCCAGCGGCTCGCACTCCTCCACGAAGCCGTTGTCGACCACGATCACCTCGCCCGCGTCGCCGAGCCAGGCCCGGGCCGAAGAGACACAGCGCTGAAGCTCCTCACAGCCGCGCCGGGCGACGATAGCGACCGTGAAGTCGAGGTCTGGGGTCTCGTCCAGGCGCGAGCTGACGTCCGCGCTGGAAGCAAGGTTGCCGTCGTCGTGCTTCCAGGCCGGGATCGGCAGCACGGTGGTGCCAGGCCGGTCGTCGCGCACCTCCAGCCCCATGTCGGTGATGCGATCGCGGATGCCATCGGCGGCGCCCCAGTGGCTGGCCCTGCGGTGTTCGTGGCGCTCACGTATCAGTTTGGCAACCTCGTCGGTCACTGGCGGCACGGGTGGCGCCGTGGCCAGATCGAGACCGAGGAGGCGGTCGAAGTCCATGAGCAGCTCTCGCTTGATGGCGCCGGGCAGACGTGAGCGGGCGACGCTCCAGGCGACGGCGAGGGCGGCCGGGATGTTGAGACCGTCGCGGGCGGCGGCCCAGAAGGCGGCGCGCAGCTTGTCGCCCTCGGCGCGGGCCTTCTTGGTCAGGCGGCCGCTGGGGCCGTGCGTGGCGGCGCGCAGGCGGTTGAGGCCGCGCTGGGCGGCGCGAAGGGAAGACGGTGTGAAGTTGAGGCGCGTCCCGTAGTGGGCGTTGGCGCAGAGGTAGCGGAAAGCGAGCGGGTCGAAGCCGCGGCGCTGGAGGTCTGAGATGAGGTAGACGTTGCCGGTGGACTTGGCCATCTTGACGCCGTCGACGAGCAGGTGCTGGCCGTGCACCCAGCGACGGACGTGCTGATGGCCGAGTACAGACTCGCTCTGGGCGATCTCATCCTCGTGGTGCGGGAAGATGTTGTCGACGCCGCCGGTATGGAAGTCGATCTCGTCGCCCAGAACCGAGGCGACGATGGCGGAGCATTCAATGTGCCAGCCGGGGAAGCCGTCGCCCCAGGGGCTCTCCCATTTCAGCGCGCGGCCGGGCTCGGCGGCCTTCCAGAGGGCGAAGTCGCGAGGGTCGCGCTTGAGCGGGTCGGGTTCGGCCCGGTCGCCCTCCTGCAGGTCTTCCGACTGCTGATGAGAGAGCTTGCCGTAGCCGGGAAAGCTGCCGACGCTGAAGTAGACGTTGCCGCCGGCCTCGTAGGCGCAGGAGGAGTCGACGAGCGCTTTCACCATCTCGACCATCGCCGGGACGTACTCTGTCGCCTTCGGGAAGTCGCCGGCGGGAAGGATGTTCAGCTTCGCCTCGTCTTCGAGGAAGGCGTCGGTGTAAAAGCGGGCGATCTCCGCGGCCGGCTTGCCTTCAGCGCGGGCGGCGACGATGATCCGGTCCTCTTCTTGAGCGAGCTGGCCCGCGCGCATGTGGCCGACGTCTGTGATGTTCTTGACGTGGTGCACTGTGTATCCATCCGCTTCCAGCAGGCGGCGCAGCCAGTCTGCCATGAGGTACGAGCGCAGGTTGCCGATGTGGGCGTAGCGGTAGACGGTGGGCCCGCACGAGTAGAGGCTGACGTGCCCCGATTGAAGCGGAGCAAACTCCTCTTTCTTGCGGGTCAGCGTGTCGTAAATGCGCATGGCCGGGCGTTCGGAGCGCTCACGGCGCCCCTCAAGTGATCTCTCAACCGTGTTCGCCGTCCCACCCCAGTTCGACGCGGCCGTCCTCCCAAATGATGATGGGGACAGCCATGGCGTAGTCGAGCGCCTCTTCCCACCAGTCGGCGTTCTCGTCCACGCGGCGCTCTTCGAAGTCGACTCCACGGTCGCGGAGAGCGACGAGGGCCTTGTCGCTGACTTCGCAGTTTTTCAGGGTGTAGACGGTGACGGACACGGGCGATTCCTTCCGGGACAATCTTAGCAGGCCATCAGACCTTCATGTGCTTCCATTTGCCCCGACGGAACCTGAAAAACATGATCGCGGCCCGAACGTTGATGTCGGCGATGGCGGCCAGCCAGGCGCCCGGTACCCCCAGACCGAAGGTGATCGCCAGGAGGTAGGCAGGGATGAGCCGCACGATCCACGTACAGCCAGCCATTATGTAAAGAACGGCGCGGGTGTCGCCGGCCCCGCGCAGGCTGCCCGACAGCGAGAGGCTGATGGCGAGGCCTGGCAGCGCGAAGGCGAAGATAAACATCGTCTGGCGAGCGATGTCGACCACGGCGTCTGAGTTCTCGCCGCCGACGAAGATGGAGGTGATCTGGCCGCCGAGAGTCATGAGGATGACGGCGACCACACTCATGAACACAAGCGAATAGCGCATCGTCATGTAGGAGGCCTTCTCGGCGAGGTCCGGGCGCTTGGCGCCCAACGTTTGGCCGACGATCGCCGAGGTCGCAATACTGAGCGCGAAGCCGATGTTGAAGGTGAGCGTCTGCATCGCCAGTGTGACGCCGTGGGCGGCCAGCGCCGTCGTGCCGAGCGAGGCGATGATGCGCGTGTAGATCATGAAGGCGACGTTGAACTGCGCCTGCTCCAGGCCCGCGGGCACACCAACGTTGAGGATGCGCCCAGCATCAGCACGGTTGAAAGCGCCCCCCCGGAAGGGGATCCAGCTGAGCGAACGGCGACCGGACATGAGCACGCCGGCGACGAGGACGGCGCCGACCATGCCGGCGATCGTGAAGCCGACCCCGGAGCCCAGCACTTCCAGCTCCGGGAACGGGCCCGAGCCGTTGATCAGGACGAAAGAAGCGAAAGCGTTGACGACGTTGATCAGCAGGCCGACGACCATCGGTGAGCGGGTGTCGCCGGCGCCCTGCTGGGCGGCGTTGCCGGCGAAGACGAAGGAGAAGAACGGCAGGCCGAAGGCGAGCCCATGCAGGTAGTCGGTGCCTTCAGCCTGGGCCGCGGGTTCGGCGCCGAGCACGCCCAGCATCCAGCCGCCGAAGACCAGCATCAAGACCATCATGATCAGGCCCCAGACGACGGCCAGCACGAGTATCGTCTGCATGACCTTCGAGGCGTCGCGGGACTCGCCGCTGCCGACGAGTCGGGCGACAACAGCCGTGGCGCCAACGCCGATGGCGATCATGCCGCTCATGGAGAGCCAGAGCAGGAGGCCGGCCAGGCGCACGCCGGCGAGCGCGTCTTCGCCCAGGTGACCGACGAGCGCGGTGTCTACGAGCTGGACCATGGCGAAGCTCGCCTGCTGGACGACGACCGGCCAGGCCAGTCGAATGATCGAACCGCGGAGGTCCTTCTCGTCGATCAGCGCCGGGGCAGCGTTAGCGGGGGACCGAGAAGAGTCGTCAGACATGGTTTGGGGGGAATAAAGGCTCGAAATCTCAGGTTAGGGCATGGCAGTGTTAGCCGGAAGCCGCCGCCGGCCGGCGGAGTGTGACGCAACTCACGCCCGTCTGGGCCGTCTGTAGTTGAGAGAATCAAGAAGACCCGGAGGCCGACTGTGCGTCTAGTGAAATCGTCAGATGAGATCGCCGCCATCCAGTCGCTGTACTCGCGCGCCCACTTCCTGGGCGTGCGCCAGTTGGCCGTGTACTTCGAGACGACGGCGGAGGCGATCCGAGAGCTACTGCCACCGCCCCTTGAGCCAGCACACGATCCTCTGGGCGCGGTTGTGTTCACTGAGATCGGCAACTCCAACTGCATGGGAGCGTTCAACGGCGGCGGCGTCTTCCTCCGTGCGCGCTACCAGGACATCACCGGGCACTACTGCATCGCCGCGCCGCGCTCGACAGTCGAAGCGGTGACCGTGGGGCGGGAGATATTCGGCGAGCCGACGAAGCTGGCGAGAGTCGTGTTCGAGACGACGAACGAGCACGTCTGGGGCCACGCCGAAAGGCACTCGGTCCGCTTCTTGAGCGCGCGCGGCCGCTACGATGCCGACGCAGCGCCGGGCCGCGAGGAGTTCTCCAGCTTCCAGTTCAAGTTTCTGCACCGCAGCGACGGCGCCGGCTTCGACTGCCCACCGCGGCTCATCCACGTGACCTCGACGCTCAATGCGACCAGCACCAGACGCGGCCGCGGCGAGCTGGTCTTCCGCGAGTCGCCGCACGACCCGCTGGCCGACATTCCGGTGCGCCAGGTGGTTGAGGCGGTCTACAGCGAGGGGCAATCGTACGCCAGCACCCACGTCCTCTGTGAGGTTGATGCGGAGGCGTTCTTGCCCTACTCGTTCGCGCGAAACGACGCTCTCGACCTGGTGGCCGAGAGCAGCGTCCTTCACGGCCAGGCGTCCCGGACGACCACGGACGGTCGCGGCCAGTGGCGAAAAGTCGGCGAGTAACGCCTCGCCGGTGCTTGCCCTTCCGCTCCGCTCGTGTATCCTCGTGCCGGAGTGTCACCTGATCCCGACTTCGTAACGCTGCCCGCATCGCGCCTGCCGGTGGTCGCGCGTCCTGACGTGCTGGTCGTCGGCGGCGGCTCGGCTGGCGTATCAGCGGCCGTGGCGGCGGCGCGGGCGGGCGCCGAGACGTGGCTGATCGAGCGTTTCAGCTACACAGGCGGCCTGGCGACGGGCGGCATGATCATCCTTCTGCTGACGCTGGACGACGGCGCGGGCAAGCAGGCGGTAGCGGGGCTTTGCCAGGAGATGGTCGAGCGCATGGAGCGGCGCGGCGGTGTCTGGTATCCGCCGCGGGAGCAGTGGGACGACCCGGACCCGGCGCTGGTCGAGCACTGCCGTCGCTGGGGGCTCGTCTGGGGCAGCGCACCGCACCGCGTCCGCTACTCGGTGGCGTTCGACCCCTACGCCTTCATCTTCGCCGCCGACGAGATGCTGCGGGAGGCCGGTGTGCGCGTGCTTTACCAGACGTGGGCCTGCGAGCCGCTGCTGGAGGACGGACGGATCGCGGCGGTGGTGGTGCAGAACAAGTCCGGCAGGCAGGCGATCGTGCCTCGCGTCGTGGTCGATACGACGGGCGACGGCGACGTGTTCGCAGCGGCCGGTGAGCCGTTCGAGACGGAGCGCGTGCACCCGTGGCTGTGGTTCGAGATGGGCGGCGTGGGTGACATCGAGAAGGCGTTGGAGGCGGGCGGGCTGTTCTTCCGGACGACGGGCCGTGACCGCGCGCTCGTGCCCTGGGGCGGCGAAGCACGTGTGCGCGAGAAGATCGACGCGACGGATCCGGCGGAGGTGTCGGCGGCGCTGGCCGAGTGCCGGCGCATGGTCGAAGAGGAGGCGGCGCGGCTGCGCAGGGACGCGCCGGGCTTCGAGGACGCTTACATCTCGCTGATGGCGGACCAGCTGGGGATCACCGAATCGCGGCGCTTGCAGGGACGCCACGTCATGGTGCGGGACGACCTGAACCGCCGCTTCGACGACACGATCGCGCGCACTGGCCACTGGACGAAGTACGACTGCGTCTACAACATCCCGTACGGCTCGCTGCTAACGCGGGGAACGGCGAACCTGCTCGCCGCCGGCCGCTGCATCTCGGTCGATCACCGGGTGAACCACGCGACGAAGGAGATCCCGGCGTGCATGGCGACGGGACAGGCGGCTGGCATCGCCGCGGCGCTGGGGGCCGAGGGTCGTGACGCAACGAAGGTGGACGTGGCGACGCTGCAGAAACGGCTGCGGGACGCCGGCGCGATCCTGGAGTGACGTCGGGCGGCTAGTCGGCCATTCGGGCGTGTTAGACTGCCCGAGGAAATCGACAATCGTTTACCGACGAGGGGGGAATCGTGGCTTACTGCTCCGCCTGCGGGCAACAAGTTGAAGAGTCGGCGCTCTTTTGTTCGAAGTGTGGCGCTGACCTCAACCAAGCATCATCCGCTGAACCAACTCCTCCCGAACCGGACGACTCTCGGCGAGTTCTGGATGTCCCAGAGCCGCCACCTTGGCTCGGCTGGCTGGCGGTACCTGCGGCTCTTGCCTTCTACGTGGTGGGCATCGGCCTCTATTGTGTGGGGCGTACCGTCGAGGAAAGCACGACGGATTCGGGGCCGGCACGGAGCTTGCGCCGTCCACGCAGATTGGGTTGGCCACCTTCGGATGGAGCCTCGCTCTCTTCGTCCCCATCCTGAACTGGTACGCCCTCGTTCACCTGCCCACCATGTGGTACAAGCATGGGCTGGTGGTGGGAGCGTCGAGCGACACATCTCCCTCTGCCTTCTTCACGTCCGTCTACGGTTTCGTCGTTGTCCTCGCAACAGCGGCCTTATTGGCAGGAGGGGTGCTGATCTCCAACAGCCTGTCCGACGGAGAAGGTCAGGCGGCTCGGGTCGCCGATTCGACAGCCCCCGCGGATGCGACCCGCTCGCCCCGACCAGAGCCGACCGAATATAGGCTTCGTCTTACGGCAACTGAGGCCGAAGCGAAGGCGAAGGCCCACTTCCTTAGCAGGAACGTCGGTGATGCGACTGGCACAACGCTTGCAACTATACTCGGGACAACCTGCGAAGCACTGGATTTCAACGAAAATGCTTTAGCATGCATCGTCCTTTGCACAGTCCCCGAGATCAATATCCAGTTCACCTACGGCGTGGATGACCGCACGGGCCGAGTCGAGAGTAGATGATCACCGTCGGTCGGGGGGTACAGTCCCCTGCCGACGCAACGGGCGTGGCGGCTAGTCGGCGAGCTTCTGGTCGGCTTCGCGGAGGCGGCGGACGAGCACCGGCAGCATGCTGAGGGCGATCTGCGGGCGGTTCTTGAGTTCGGCGGTGAAGTCCCAGCGGGTCATCGCCAGAAGCTCGCTGTCCTCCACGGCGCGGACGGTGGCGGAGCGAGGGAAGCCCTCAAAGAGCGCCATCTCACCGAAGAAGTCGCCGGGGCCGTAGGTGGCGAGCGTCTTGCCCTGGCGCTCTACCTCCAGCTTGCCGCTGGAGACGACGAAGAAGCCGGCGGCCTGGTCGTTTTCCTCGATCACCGCGTCGCCAGCCTTGATGGTGCGCTCGACCATCAGCTTGGCGAGCCGCGACAGGTCGCCGCGACCGAGTTCAGAGAAGATCGGAACGCTCTTTAGCAGGTCCTCGCGGCCCATATGGCTGTCCTCCGCTTCGTGATTACGTTCTAAGTGCGCCCACTGTAATCAGTTTGCGCGCGGCGCGTCAACAGACAACGCTCCGGCGGGGTCAGATCAGCCACCGCCTGCGGGCGTGCGGGGGAGGATAATCGTGGCCTCGCCGGGCGTCGCGATGCCCTCGCGATCGTTCTCGGCCCAGACGTCGAGGAAGACGAGCGCTGCGCCGTCCGCTTCCTTCTTGGCGGTTACCTTGCCGCGACAGACCATCGTGTCGCCCGGCCGGTACTGGCGGCGCATCTCGAAGGCCAGGCGCTTGAGGAAGCCGGCGTCGCCCATCCAGTCCGTAATCAGGCGCACGAGGGCGGCCTGGACGAAGCCGGTGTTCATGAAGACGTCCTCGTGGCCGGCCTTGCGGGCGAAGGCGGGATCGAAGTGCACGGGATACCAGTCCTGCGCGCCGCTGGCCTGCAGAAAGAGGCGCTTTACATTTATGTCGAGTGATATCTCGGGCAGTTCGTCGCCCACGGCCACTTCGTCCCAGTAGACCTGCTGTCGCTTCATGGGTTCGCGTTCGCCGCCGCCACTTCTTCCGGTGTGCGGTGGATGAGGAGCGTGTTGCGGACGACGCAGACCTCTTCGTCGCGCTGGTTCGTGATGATCGCCTCGGCGACGATCCAGACGGCCTCGGGGTCGATCGTGATGCCCTTCTGGAAGACGTCGGCGATGCGGCGAACGACGGAGAGATGATCGCCGACCTTGATGTGGGCAGACCACTCGACTTCCTGGCTCATGTTGACGATGCGCTTGCCGGGTGTGGGCACGACCGGGAAGAGCGGCTCGAAGACGGCGGGCCAGGGGCCGAGGCTGGCGAAGTAGTGCGCGAGCCAACCCGACGGCGGGCAAAGGGCCCCGCCTTCGTGCTCCGGGTCGATGAATAGGGGGTTGTTGTCCTCCACCATGTGGCAGTGGCGGCGAATGGGGTCGTGCTCGACGGGGTAGCGGCCGCGGGTCTTCGCCGTCTCGAAGCCGATGTACTTTCGGCGCACCTCTTCGATGTCGTAGGCCATCGCTCAGGCGGGCGCGGCGGCGTGGACGCGGTCGAGGAATCCGGAGAGGGTGCGGTTGAACTCGGCGGGCGTCTCCATGGCGGGGCCGTGCCCGGCGCCGGCGATGATCACGAGCTCGCTGCCGGGGACCCTCGCCTGCATCTCCCGGGATGGCTGGAGGAACGGCTCGTCGTTCTCGCCGCAGACGATGAGCGTCGGCACAGTGAGGGAGGCGAGGCGGTCGAGAAGCGACTGTCGGTTCTCCATCGCCAGGCTGCCACCGATGTAGGCGTCGACCGAAGTCATCACGAACTGCTCCCGCCAGAGCCGAAGGAAGGTGGGATCAGCAGCGCGCGGGTCACCCTTCGAGCGCAGGTCGAACGCCGCCTCGATGCCCTCCGCGCGAGCGGTCTGCCGCAGCGTCTCCTTCTGGGACTCGGAGCCGGTGATCGCGGCCGCCGCGGTATCGACCAGGATTAGCGCGCGCACGAGCTGCGGGTGGTCGAGGATGACGTGCTGGGAGATCATCCCACCCATTGAGTGACCGACGAGATAGCACTCCTCGATGCCGATCTCGCGGATGGCTGTGTAGGCGACCGCGGCCATGTTGGGGAGCGCGTAGAAGGCGGTGTCAGTGGGCCCCTCGGACTGACCGTGGCCGGGGAGATCGATGGAGATGCAGCGGAAGCGGTCGCGGAGGGCGGGGACGGTGAGCGCCCAGTTGCGAGTGCTGCCGGTGTATCCGTGAAGGAAGACGATGGGAAAGCCGTCTCCGACGTCACGATAGTGGATCTTCAGGCCGTTCACGGTCACTTCGGGCATCTCAGCACCTCCTGGCGGGCGAGTATATCACCGGCGCGGCTAAGGTATCCTCAAGTGGCATGAAGATCACGGTGGAGCTGCAGGGGTACCTGGACCAGTACGCGCCGGGCGAGGACGCGACGTTCTCCTACGAGGTGGCCGCCGGCGCGACCGTCGGCGATGTGCTGGAGCGGCTGGAGATCAGCGAAGAGCTGGCGGCGGCCGTGATCGTGGGCGGCGAGGCGACTGACAGGGAGCGGACGCTGGCGGAGGGGGACCGCCTGACGCTCATGCCACCGCTGGCCGGCGGCTGATCGAGGCGCTGCGCCGAGCACCAGTTGACATCGCGCCGCAGCTTCGGCATGCTGCAGTTGCAACGACTCGCATTTGCAACGGAGGGCGTCATGGCCTGCGAAAACGAAACGGCCGTCGTACTGAGGGAAGCGGGACAGAAGGTTACCCCGCAGCGCGTGCACATCCTCTGTGAGGTCCGCCACGCCGGCGTTCACATCACCGCCTCGCGGCTCATCGACGAGTTGCGCGTGTCCCACCCGTTCATCGACGCCTCGACCGTCTATCGCACGCTGGCGTCGGCGGCGGACCTGGGGCTGGTCTACGAAACCGATATGGGCTCGGGCGAAAGCGAGTTCGAGTGGGTGGGCAAGGACCGGCACCATCACTTGATCTGCCGCAGCTGTGGCGACGTGGAATCGCTGGACAACAGCTACCTTGACGGCATGGCTACGCTGCTCTACGAAGAGGCCGGCTTTCAGGCTGACCTCGGTCACTTCGCGATCTTCGGCGTCTGCAAAGGCTGCCAGACGAAAGCCTAGGCCGCACCATGATCCCCGCAGACGCACTGCCAGTCCTGTCCATCGTGGGCTCAGTGGGCATAACCAGCGCGGCGCTGGCGCTCGGCCTGCGCCACGGCATCGACTGGGACCACATCGCGGCGATCACGGACATCACGAGCACGACTGCTGAGCTGCCCGACTCCGAGAAGTGGCTGACGGGCGAGCCCGGCGTGATGCTTACGGACGAGTCGCATCACTCGATCGGCCACAGCCACGGCGGGACGGACACGGCCGTGGTCGCCGCGACAGCTGTGGCCGCCGGTCACGACCCGGCGCATATCCACGCTGAGAAGGCCCGAAAGAGCGCAAACGGCCGAAACGGACAGCTGAGCGCCGTGACGGGGTTCGTCAGCAAGCAGCGGTCGGCGCTGTGGCTGGGCGGACTCTATGCGCTCGGCCACGGCGGCGTCGTCTTCGCGCTGGGCGTGGCGGCGATCCTGGCGCGCGGCTTCCTGCCGGACTGGATCGACCCGGTGATGGAGCGGGTGGTCGGCGTGACCCTGATAATGCTCTCGATCTACCTCTTTTACGCGATCTATCGCTTCTTCCGCTCTGGCGAGGAGGTGCGCCTGCGAAGCCGCTGGATGCTGGTCTTCTCGGGCGCCCGCAACGCCTACGAGGGTGTCCGCGCCCGCGTCTTCGGCAAGCCGCGAAAGCACGTGCACGCGCAGCAGCAGTACGGCGCGAAGACGGCGCTGGGGATCGGCGCGATCCACGGCATCGGGGCGGAGACCGGCACGCAGGTGCTCCTGATCACAACGGCCGTCGGCGCGTCCAGTCAGGCCGCCGGCGTGGTCGCCCTGCTGGCGTTCATCGTCGGCCTGCTGATCTCGAACACCGTGATCACGGTGGTGAGCACGGTCACGGTCGTCTCCAGTTCGCGGCGGCAGTGGATATACGTGGCGGCGGGCGGGATCGCGGCGGTGTTCAGCCTCGTGGTGGGCGTGCTGTTCCTGGCGCAGGCGAGCGACCTACTGCCGGACCTGGACAGCCTCGTCAGCTGGATCGGCGGCCCGGACTAGCGGCTAGACGGCGACGCTGACAGGACGAGAACGCCTTTTGACAGAGGAGGAGGAACCGTTCAGGCTCCTAGGAGGTGGTGCAAGTGAACCGAAAGCTCTTGTCGACGCTGATGGTTGGGTCGCTGGCGGTGATAGCACTGATTGTGATAGCGGCCATCGTTCTGACCAGCCGCAGCACCCAAACGGAGGCCGACACGTTGATCGCCGGGGTGCCAATAGACGAACTGGCTGAGATGGGCTTTATCCTCAAGGAAGCGCCCGCCGACTCGTCGATCTCCTTCGACAGAGAGGCAGCTATCGCTCTGTCCACGCGCGAACACGAGAACGCTAGGCTGCTTGACTCTGCGCTGGTGTCGTTCCGCACGGACCAAGGCGTCCTGGCGAAAGAACGGCTGGCCTGGGCGGTGGCCCTCGACCCGCTGACGGTTGACGCTGAACCCAGGTTTGGCCCTCTTCCCAACAACCTGGAGAACCCCGACCTCGAAACGGCGGGGGAGGTCAAGTACCAGATCGGATTCTGGGATGCCCAGACGGGTGAACTTCTCGTCTCGGTCAGCGTGGCGTCGCTGCCGGAGTGAGGACGTCGTCGGCTAGACTGAGACGCTGATGTCGTCGCCGTCGATCTGCACTTCGTAGGTCGGCAGCGGCTTGTCCGGCGGCGGGCCGACGACCTCACCGGTGGCAGCGTTGAACTGGCCGGCGTGGAAAGGGCACTCGATAATGCCGCCCTCGAGGAGGACTCCCTCACCCATCGGGCCCTGGCGGTGCGTGCACTCGTTGCTGAAGCAGACGATCTTGCCGTCGATGTTGGCGAGCACGACTTCCTTGTCGCCGACCTCGACGATCTTCATCTCGCCCGGCGATACCTCGCTGGCGCTGGCCACTCGTACGAATTCCGGCATTGGTGTCCCTCCTGGTAGGCGTCTGGGGTAGGTTCGTGGATAAGATACCATCTGGCGTTGCCGGGATTGGCCTGCGCTGCTAACATTAGTGAGGCGAAACCGTCCTAACAATCGAGACCTTTAATGCGGTCCTGCGAGGCCGCCAAGGGAGATCGAGTTGACGTACGCTTACGTCCCGGCCAACCGCATACGATACCGGCTGACGCGCGATCCCTCTCCCGTTGGTGAGAGGGTTTTTTATTGATCGCGCGCACAGTCCTCTCCGCGGAAGAGATCCGCCGCGCCGTCCAGCGCATCGCCCACGAGATCGTGGAGCGCAACCATGGACTCGCTAACGTGGTGCTTGTCGGCATGCGCACTCGTGGTGTGCCGCTGGCGAACCGCCTGGCAGAAGCGATCGGCGAGATCGAGAACGAGAGCGTGCCCGTCGGCGCGCTGGACATCGGCCTTTATCGCGACGACATCGCCTCGCGGGCGCCGCACGTCCAGCCGACCGACCTGCCGGTGGCGATGGAGGGCCGCACCGTGATCCTCGTCGACGACGTGCTCTTCACCGGCCGCAGCATACGCGCCGCGCTGGACGCGCTGACCGACTTCGGCCGTCCGGCGGCGATCCAGCTGGCCGTGCTCGTCGATCGCGGCCACCGCCAGCTGCCGATCCGGGCCGACTATGTGGGTAAGAACATCCCGACCGCGCTGCACGAAGACGTGGACGTACTCCTCGAGGAGACGGACGGCCACGACGAAGTGCGCATCGTGCGAGAGGAGGGCGAAAAGTGATGCGAGCAACAAGCCAGGATCAGGCTGTCGAGCGCCGCTCCACGGACGATCGCGAGTGGACGCGCCAGCACCTGCTCGACGTGGACGACCTGAGCGGCGACGAGATCGACCTGCTGATGGAGACGACCGACTCGATGAAGGAAGTGCTGGGCCGCGACGTGCCGCGCGTGCCGACGTTGCGGGGCCGCACGATCGTCACCCTCTTCTACGAGGCGAGCACGCGCACCCGCGCGTCGTTCGAGCTGGCGGGAAAGGCGCTGGGCGCGGACGTGATAAACGTCGCGGCCGGTGGTTCGAGCGTGGAGAAGGGCGAGTCGCTGATCGACACGGTGCGCACGCTGCAGGCGGTGGGCGCCGACGTGCTGGTGATGCGCCACGGCTCGTCGGGGGCGCCGCATCTGGTGGCGCGCCATATCCGCTCGTCCGTGATCAACGCCGGCGACGGCTGGCACGCCCACCCGACGCAGGCGCTGCTCGATCTCTACACCATGCGCGCGCACCTGGGCGACGTGCGCGGCCGCCGCGTCGTCATCGTCGGCGATATCGCGCACAGCCGCGTCGCGCGCTCCAACATCTGGCTGCTCTCCAAGGCCGGCGCGGAGGTGACCGTATGCGGCCCGGCGACGCTGCTGCCGGCAGGCCTGCGCCCCGGCGATCCGCCGACCGAGGACCCGGCGGCGCTGCCCCGCGTTAACGTCGAGACTGACCTCGACGCCGCGGTGGAGGGAGCGGACGTCGTGATGGCGCTGCGCCTGCAGAAGGAGCGCATGAGCGGCGGCCTGCTGCCCTCGCTGCGTGAGTACGCGAGGCTTTACCAGCTGAACGAGTCCCGCCTCGCGCGAGCGGCGAGCGGCGCCCTGGTGATGCACCCGGGGCCGATCAACGAAGGCGTCGAGATCTCGCCCGCGGTGGCGAGCAGCCTGCAGTCCGTGATCGATGAGCAGGTGACGAACGGCGTGGCGGTGCGGATGGCGGTGCTGCTGCTGATGTGCGGAGTGAAAAGAGCATGAGTGACATCACGGTCCGTGGCGGGCGCGTGCTGGACCCGGCGAACGGCTTCGACGCCGTCGCAGACGTGGTCGTACGCAAGGGGGTCGTGGTGGAGCTGGCGAAGCCCGGTGGGAAAGCGAGCGGCGAGACGATCGACGCAGCCGGGCTCGTCGTCTGTCCGGGGTTCGTCGACATACACGCACACCTGCGCGAGCCCGGCTTCGAGCACAAAGAGACGATCGCGACGGGCACGCAAGCGGCGGCGCGCGGCGGCTTCACGACCGTCTGCGCGATGCCCAACACTGAGCCGGCGACGGATTCCGCGGGCGCCGTCGAGTTCATCCTGCGCACAGCGGCCGCCAAGGGCGTCGTGCGCGTGCTGCCGATCGGCTGCGTGACCAAGGGCCGCGCGGGCCACGAGCTGGCGGAGCTGTCCGAACTGGCGGACGCTGGCGTGGTGGCCTTCAGCGACGACGGCGCGCCCGTGACGGACGCCGCGCTGATGCGCCGCGCGCTCGAGTACGCCGGCATGCTCCAGACGCCCGTCATAGACCACGCCGAGGAGCCCGCGCTGGCAGCCGGCGGCGTGATGCACGAAGGCTGGGTCTCGACTCGGCTCGGGCTGCGAGGCGTACCGGCAGCGGCCGAAGAGACGGCGGTGGCGCGCGACATCGCCCTCGCCGAGACGACCGGATCGCGCGTGCACATCGCGCACATCAGCACGGCGGGATCGGTGGAGCTAGTGCGCGCGGCGAAGGCCCGCGGCCTGCCGGTGACGGCCGAGGTGACGCCGCACCACCTGACGCTGACGCACGAGGCGGTGCTGACCGGGCCGAGCGAAGGTGGGGCGTTGGCCTACGACACGAACGCCAAGGTGAACCCACCGCTTCGCACGCCCGAGGACGTGGCGGCCTGCGTGGCGGGGCTGCTCGACGCAACGATCGACTGCATCGCGACCGATCACGCGCCGCACGCGACGCAGGACAAGCTCTGCGAGTTCGACGCCGCGGCGATGGGCATCAGCGGTCTGGAGACGGCGCTGGCGCTCTGCCTGACGGCGATCCCGTTGGAAGCGGCGGTGGAGCGGCTGACGATCGCGCCAGCGACGACGCTGGAGCTGGCGCGGCACGTGCCGGGGATCGGCTCGCTGTCGAAGGGCGCGCCGGGCGACGTTGTGATCATCGACCCGGAGGCGGAGTGGACGGTGGAGCCGGAGACGTTCGCGAGCCTGGGCAAGAACACGCCGCTGGCCGGCCGCACGCTCAAGGGCCGCGTGGTGGCGACGGTGTACGGCGGGAAGGTTGTGTACGATGCCCGCTAAACCCGCGCAGCTCGTGCTTGAAGACGGCTCCGTGTTTCGCGGCGAGTCGTTCGGGGCGGACGTCGTCTCGACGGGCGAGGTGGTGTTCTCGACGGCTATGACGGGGTACCAGGAGATGCTCACGGACCCGTCGTTCGCGGGGCAGGTGCTGGTGCTGACGTACCCGCTGGCCGGCAACTACGGGATCAACGCCGAGGACGTCGAGTCGAAGCGCATCCAGGTCGCCGGGCTCGTCGTGCACGAGGCCTGCGACGCGCCCTCGCACTGGCGCTCCACGCAGACGCTGGGCGAGTACCTGGCGTCGGAGAACGTGCCGGGGATCGCCGGCGTCGACACGCGCGCGCTCACCCGCAAGCTGCGCACGGCCGGCGTGATGATGGGCGCGATGACGAGCGACGAAACGCCGGATGAGGCGCTGGCCCGTCTGAGATCGGCGCCAAAGTACGGCGACGTGGACCTCGTGCGCGGCGTCAGCACGGACGAGCCGTATGAGTGGGAGTCGGACGAGCCCCAGCGCCACGTCGTGGTGGTGGACGACGGAGTGAAGTACAACATCATGCGCCTGCTGGCCGACCGCGGCTGCCGCGTGACGGCGCTGCCGCCGGACGCCGACGCGGAGACGATCCTGGCGCTCTCGCCGGACGGCATCCTGTTCTCGCCGGGGCCGGGCGACCCGAAGTTCCTCGACTACCAGGTGGCGACGGTGCGTTCGCTGATCGGCAAGGCGCCGATTCTGGGCATCTGCCTGGGCCACCAGGTGCTGGGGCGGGCGTTCGGCGCGGAGACGTTCAAGCTGAAGTTCGGGCACCGCGGCGCCAACCACCCGGTGCAGGACGTGGCGACCGGCCGCGTCCACATCACGGCGCAGAACCACGGCTACGCGGTCGATCCCGACGGCCTGTCGAGCGATATCGAGGTCTCGCAGGTGCACCTGAACGACGGCACGTGCGAGGGTCTGCGGCACCGCAGCGAGCCGGTGATCTCGATCCAGTACCACTCGGAGGCCTCGCCGGGGCCGCTGGACAACGTTTACGTGTTCGACCGCTTCGTGCAGATGATGGAGGAGGCGAGCCATGGCTGATCCAACGTACAGGCAGGCCACGGAGGACGACGCCGTCGGTATCGCGGCGGTGGGGACCGCCGTCTGGGAGGAGCTGGGCTCCGGCAGCGGGCTGCCCGGCGCGCCGACGGCCGAGGGCGTCGTGGCGCGGATGAAGGAGCTGGGCGACCGCGGCGGCGTGTTCGTCTGCGCGGAAGACGAGTCGATCTGCGGCTTTGCGGGCGTGCAGCCGGACGTGAACCACCCCACGGAGGCGGTGCTGGGCGTGTGGCTGTTGGCGGAGACGCGGGGCAAGGGCTACGGCCGCGAGCTGGCGGTGGCGGGGACGGACTGGGCGCGCGAGGCGGGGTACAAGAGCCTGCGCGGGACGATCCCGGACGGGAACGAGCCGGCGCTGTCGTTCTTCGGGGACTTTGCGAGCATGGCGCAGATCGTGGGCCAGGGCATGGAGTACGAGCTGCCGCTGTGAGTGAGCCTGACAAGGTCCTCGGCTGGCTTCGTTCAGCGCGGCTGGAAATCGGCACCTTTGACCAGACCACGTACCGCCAAGATCGCTGGGTGCGCTGGCACAATGAGATGCGTTCTACCCTGCGCAACGTCTTCGGAGAGGATTCCCACGAATACAAGGAGTACGGTGGCGTCTCCGGTTGGGGAAGGCCCATTGCCGGCTTCGGCCAAGCCGAGATCGACGCGAAGTCTGAACGGAAGTTCAACGAGATTCTTAGCGCTATTCGCGGATGGCTCGAAGCGCTGATTCTTCAAGTCGAGCGATTCGGCATCAAGTCATCCGACGAACCGCACGAGTCGGACGAATCCTCGCCAGTAGAGCCTAGCGACAAAGCCTCGGCTCCGTGGCGCTACCTAGTCACGAGTCCCGTGTTCCTCGTAGAGAAATCAGTCGGACTCCTCATTGACGGGTGGGGATGGTGCACAGAGAATAAGGGCATTTCGGCGCTATTCGGGGTAACCATGCTAGTCGCAGCAGTCCTTACCATCGCCGGAGTAATCAAACTGTGACTCACCCCAAGCCCAACAAAGTCCTCATCATCGGGTCGGGGCCGATCGTTATTGGGCAGGCGGCGGAGTTTGATTACTCCGGGTCGCAGGCGTGCCGGTCGTTGCGGGAGGAGGGCGTGCACACGGTGCTCGTCAACTCCAACCCGGCGACGATCATGACCGACGAGGGGATCGCCGACACGATCTACATCGAGCCGCTGACGGTGCCCGTGCTGGAGCGCATCATCGAGCGCGAGAAGCCGGACGGACTGCTGCCGACGCTGGGCGGGCAGACGGGGCTAAACCTCGCCGTGGCGCTGGCCGACGCCGGCGTGCTGGAGAAGTACGACCTGCCCTCGCTGGGGACGCCGATCGAGACGATCCGCACGGCCGAGGACCGCGCCCTCTTCGGCAAGCTGCTGGAGGAGATCGGTGAGCCCGTGCCGGAGAGCGCGACGGTGACGACGATGGAGGAGGCGCGTGAGGCCGCGAAGGAGATCGGCCTGCCGCTGGTGGTGCGTCCCGCTTACACGCTGGGCGGCACGGGCGGCGGCATCGTGCAGACGCGCGACGAGCTGGAGCTGATCGTGCGCGGCGGGCTGGCGGCATCGCCGATCGACCAGGTGCTGCTGGAGCGCTACCTCCGAGGCTGGAAAGAGATCGAGTACGAGGTGATGCGCGACGGCGCCGACAACTGCATCACCGTCTGCAACATGGAGAACATCGACCCGATGGGCGTGCACACGGGCGACTCGATCGTCGTCGCGCCCAGCCAGACGCTGCCGGACAAGGAATACCAGATGCTGCGCTCGGCGTCGCTCAAGATCATCCGGGCGCTGGGCATCGAGGGCGGCTGCAACATCCAGTTCGCGCTGGCGCCGCGGCGGGAGATCGCCGACTGGGAGCCGCGGGACGACGGCCTGCCACCGTACTACGTGATCGAGGTCAACCCGCGCGTGTCACGCAGCTCTGCGCTGGCCTCGAAGGCGACAGGCTACCCGATCGCGCGGGTGGCGGCGAAGATCGCCATCGGCAAGACGCTGGACGAGATCCCGAACCTCGTGACGGGCAAGACGACGGCCGCGTTCGAGCCGGCGCTGGACTACTGCGTGGTCAAGATCCCGCGCTGGCCGTTCGACAAGTTCCCGCTGGGCGAGCGCCGCACGGGGACGCAGATGAAGTCGACCGGCGAGGTGATGGCGATCGGCCGCACGTTCGAGGCGGCGCTGGGGAAGGCGGTGCGCTCGCTGGAGTTCGGCGGGCGCTCGCTGCTGTGGGAGGACCCGGCCTGGCGCGACATCGACCCCCGCGACTACGTGGCGATCCCGACGGACGAGCGGCTGTGGGCCGTGCTGGCGTCGCTGCGGCGCGGCGCGACGGTCGACGAACTGTCGGGCCTGTCGGGGATCGACCCGTGGTTCCTGACGAAGATGCGCCACATCGTCGAGGTTGAGCAACGGCTGCTCAACGAAACGCTGACGCCAGACCTGATGCGCGAGGCGAAGCGCACCGGTCTCTCCGACGAGATCATCGGCACGCTGGCCGACCGGCTGCCGGAGCAGGTCCGCGACCTGCGCATGGAATGGGACGTGCGGCCCGTCTACAAAACGGTGGACACCTGCGCCGCGGAGTTCGAGGCCGAGACGCCGTACTTCTACTCCACCTACCCTTCGGCTCCGGCTGGCGGCGGGCCCGGGACAGTCGCCGCAGAGAACGAGGCGCCGGCGCTAACCGGGGAAAGGGCGCTGGTCATCGGCAGCGGGCCGATCCGCATCGGGCAGGGGATCGAGTTCGACTACTCGGCCGTGCACGCGGCCTGGGCGCTGCGGGAGGCGGGGGTCGGCGCGATCATGGCCAACTCCAACCCCGAGACCGTCTCGACCGACTTCGATACGAGCGACCGCCTCTACTTCGAGCCGCTGGACGAAGAGGGCGTGCGCGATCTGCTGGAGAACGAGTCGGAGAACGGCTCGGGCCCGGCAAGTGCGCCGTCTTCGATCGTGCAGTTCGGCGGACAGACGGGGGTGAACCTGGCGACGCCCCTGGCGCGGGCCAACTTCCCGATCCTCGGCTCGAGCGCGGAGACGATCGACCTGGCGGAGGACCGCCGGCGTTTCGAAGACTTGCTGCAGCGCCTCGACATCCCGCAGCCGCCGGGAGCGGGCGTGTTGACGGTCGAGGAGGCGTTGCAGACGGCACAGCTGATCGGCTACCCGGTGCTCGTGCGGCCGAGCTACGTGCTGGGCGGGCGAGCGATGGAGATCGTACAGAACGCGACCGATCTCGTGCGTTATGTCGCGGAGGCGTCGAAGATCTCTCCCGGCAAGCCGGTGCTGATCGATAAGTACATGGCGGGCATCGAGGCGGAGGTCGACGCGATCTGCGATGGTGAGGGCGGCACGCTCATCCCCGGCATCATGAAGCACATCGAGCGCGCCGGCGTGCACTCGGGCGACTCGATGGCGGTCTACCCGGCCGTCGGTCTGACGGAGGACG
>JADFQV010000050.1 GCA_022561635.1 Chloroflexota bacterium
GAGACGACGAGCACTCACGGTACGGGCTGCACTTTCTCTTCGCCTATCGCGACGTTCCTGGCGCGCGGTGAGTCAGTCCCGGACGCGGTGGGACAGGCGAAGGAGTACGTTACGGAAGCGCTGCGGAGGGCCTATCCGGTGGGCGGCGGCCACGGGCCTGTGCATCACTTCTGGGAACTGTGGGACGAAGGCTCGTAGCGGTCGCCGCCGGTCTCAAGCGCTAAGAGATACCGACGAAGGCGGTGACGTCGGCCGTCGTGAGTGTTCCCACGAGGTATAGGTTCACAGCCACAAAGGCCGCTGCGATGATCACGTACACGCCTGCCATGACTCTGGTCATTGTGTCCCTCCCTTGGAACAATTCCAACGTAAGCGGCGGCCGGATAAGCGGTCAATCAGTCCGGCCGTCTGAGCGGTTAACAAACGGTAAAGACCGATCTGGCCGGGAACGGGTTATAGTTCCGTTTGAGTGTCCCCGGCCGCCAGCCGCAGAGGAGGAAGCGAATGATAGTCGACGTCTGGATGCAGCACCCTACCCTGCGCTTCATGCAGCACGAGATGTTCGATTCGCTGCGGCGCTGGACGAAGATGCAGACGCCCGATCAGGAGGTCCCGGTCGAGTTCACGATCGCCGCGATGGACGGCGCCGGCGTCGATCTCGGTCTCGTCAGCGCCTGGCACGGCCCGGATGGCTTCCTCATCAGCAACGACGAGGTCGACGGCTTCGTGCGTCAGGCCCCCGATCGTCTCGTCGGCGTCGGCTCCGTGAACATCGCCCGGCCGGTAGAAGCCGTGCGAGAGGTGCGGCGCTGCGTGCGCGAGCTCGGCTTCAAGGCGATCCGCATTATCCCCTGGCTCTGGAACCTGCCCCCGAACGACCGCCGCTACTATCCGGTCTACGCCGAGTGCTCGGAGCTCGGCGTGCCGTTCTGCTTGCAGACGGGTCACACCGGGCCGCTGCAGCCGTCGGAGCCGGGGCGGCCGATCCCCTACCTCGACGACGTGGCGCTCGAGTTCCCGGACCTGACGATCGTCGCCGGGCACATCGGCTTCCCCTGGACGAACGAGATGATCTCGCTGGCGACGAAGTATCCGAACGTCTACATCGACACCTCGGCGTACACGGCGAAGCGCTACCCGCCGGAGCTCGTGGCTTACCTGCGCGGCCGCGGGCGCAAGAAGGTGATGTTCGGCACCAACTACCCGATGATCACGCCGGCGAAGTGCCTGGAGGACCTCGACGACCTGGGCCTCGACGACGAGGCGAAGGAGATGTTCCTCTCCGCCAACGCCGTGCGCGTCTTCGGCCTCGGCGGCTGACGGCCTAGGCCGTTGACGGCTTATCCCGCCGGTGCTAGTCTGGCGGTGCAAACAGCGGGAGCTCGGAGCGCCGGGCTGAGAGGGTCGCACGAACTGTGACCGACCGCATGACCTGATCTGGGTAATGCCAGCGGAGGGAATAGAGGAGCGCTCCGGCGCCGCTGGGATCACCCGGTGGCGCTTTCGTTTTTCCCCTGGGACCCGCAGGGGCCCCGAAGGGGCAGGAAAGGAGTGTTCGGATGAGCAGCAACGGACGCAAGCCCGTGACACAGATCGCGCAGGCCCGCGCTGGCATCACCACGCCGGAGATGACGCGCGTCGCCGAGCGAGAGGACCTGCCAGCGGAGGTCGTACGAGACGAGGTCGCTCGCGGCCGCATGGTCATCCCGGCCAACGTCCATCACCTGGGGAACGGCCTCGATCCGATGGGCATCGGCAAGATGTGCCAGGTCAAGATCAACGCCAACTTCGGCAACTCCGCCGTCACCTCCAAGCTCGACGACGAGCTGGAGAAGCTGCGCCAGGCCGTTCACTACGGCGCCGATACCGTGATGGACCTCTCCACCGGCGGCGACATCGACGCGATCCGCCAGGCGGTCATCGACAACTCGAGCGTGCCGGTCGGCACCGTGCCCATCTATCAGGCGGTGCAGCAGGTGAAGGCGATCGAGGACCTGACGCCGGACGACTTCGTCGAGATGATCGAGCACCAGGCGAAGCAGGGCACCGACTACCAGACGATCCACGCCGGCATCCTGCGCGAGTACGTGCCGCTGGCCGAGGGCCGCATCACCGGCATCGTCTCGCGCGGCGGCTCGATCCTGGCGCAGTGGATGACCTATCACGGCCGCGAGAACCCGATGTACGAGCGCTTCGACGACATCTGCGACATCTTTGCCGAGCACGACGTGACGTTCTCGCTCGGTGACAGTCTGCGGCCCGGCTGCATCTCCGACGCTTGCGACGACGCCCAGTACGCCGAACTGCGGACGCTGGGCGAGCTGACGCGGCGGGCGAAGGAGCGGGGCTGTCAGGTGATGGTCGAGGGGCCCGGCCACGTGCCGATGAACCTCATCGAGGAGAACGTCCAGAAGCAGCAGGAGTGGTGCGACGAGGCGCCCTTCTACACGCTGGGGCCGCTGGTCACCGACATCGCGCCCGGCTACGACCACATCACCTCGGCGATCGGCGCGGCGATGATCGGCTGGCACGGGGCCTCGCTCCTCTGCTACGTGACGCCGAAGGAGCACCTCGGCCTGCCTGACGCCGACGACGTGCGCGACGGCGTGATCGCCTACAAGATCGCTGCCCACGCCGCCGACCTGGCCCGCGGCAACTCGAAGGCCCGCGAACGCGACGATGAGCTTTCCCGGGCCCGCTACTCGTTCGACTGGAACCGCCAGTTCGAACTCTCGCTCGACCCGGAGCGCGCCCGCGAGCTGCACGATGAGTCGCTGGGCCACGACGCCTTCAAGGACGCCGAGTTCTGCTCCATGTGCGGGCCCAAGTTCTGCTCGATGCACATCTCGCGCCACCTGGGCGAAGAGAAGCCGAAGCACTTCACCGGTGAGGACGAGCTGATCGAGTTAACGGACAAGAGCTGATGGACTGGCTTCTGATATTCGGCTCCGTTTCGGTCGCCGCGATGCTGGCGATGTACGCCCTTGAGGAGCGCGGCCGCGCCTACGTCGCCGGCTTTGCCGCGGCCTGCGCGGCATCGTCGGTCTATGCACTCCTTGTTGGTGCCTATCCGTTCGCGGTGGTCGAGGCGATTTGGGCCGCTGTCGCCCTGCGGCGCTGGTCACGGCGGGCCGCCGCCGGCTCTCCGCAAGAAGGCGCCGAAAGGAAGATGTACGCATGACAACGGCGAAGGATCCGCTAATAATCGCCGGCAAGGAGTTCCGCTCGCGGCTAATCGTCGGCACCGGCAAGTACCGGACGATGGACGAGATGCGCGACGCCATCGACGCCTCGGGCGCCGAGATCGTCACCGTCGCCATCCGCCGCTTGCCGTTGGACGACGACGGCCGCACGAAGGCGGACGAGACGAACCTGATGGACCACCTCGACTGGGACCGCTACACGATCCTGCCGAACACGGCGGGCTGCAAGACGGCCGAGGAGGCGCTCTTCACGGCTCGTCTGGCCCGCGAGCTGACCGGCTCCAACTGGCTCAAGCTGGAGGTCATCCCGGACCCGAAGTACTTGCTCCCGGACCCGGTGGCAACGCTCGAGGCCGCACAGCAGCTCGTCGCCGACGGCTTCGTCGTCCTGCCCTACATCCACGCCGACCCGGTACTCGCTCAGCTGCTGGAGGAAGCAGGTTGCGCGACGGTGATGCCGCTGGGCTCGCCGATCGGCTCGGGTCGCGGCATCTTCACGCTGGAGGAGATACAGATCATCATCGAGAACGCCGGCGTCCCAGTCGTCGTCGACGCAGGCCTCGGTGCACCGTCAGAGGCGTCGCTCGCGCTCGAAGTCGGCGCGCAAGCGGTGCTCGTGAACACGGCGATCGCCCAGGCGACCGACCCCGTGGGCATGGCGCAGGCGTTCAGGCTGGGCGTTGAGGCGGGGCGCACTGCGTATCTCGCCGGCCGCATCGCTCGCCAGGAGATCGCGCAGCCCTCCAGCCCCGTCGGCGAAGTAGCTCGCCCCGTCTGATGGCTGCGCTCGTCCTGCCGAGGCCGTGCCTCATGCTGGTTACCGACCGCACCCTGGTGGGCGGCGGCGATGGTCTCGTAGAGGCGGTCGCGGCTGCCGTCGAAGGCGGCGTCAACGCCGTGCAGCTGCGCGAAAAGGACCTGGCGCCAACGGACCTCGCACGTCTCGCAGTGCGGCTGCACAAGGCCCTACGGGTCCGCGGGACGATCGGGGGCAGAGCGCTCCTGATCGTGAACGGAAACGCAGACGTGGCCCGGGAGGTTGCTGCGGACGGCCTGCACCTGCCGGCCGACGCCCCGTTCGCGCGTCCGGCCGGCGTAGCACTCGTCGGGCGCTCCGTGCACTCCGTCGAAGCTGCTGTGAAGGCCGAGCGGGAAGGCGCAGCTTACGTGATCGCCGGGCCGATATACGAGACACGGAGCCATCGTGGCGCCGCAGCGGAGGGCGTGCGCCTCATCTCTGCCGTTGTGGGGGCCGTCAGCGTCCCGGTCGTCGCCATCGGCGGTATCACAGCCGCACGCGTACCTGACGTGCTCTCAGCGGGCGCAGGGGGCGTGGCGGTGATCTCGGCCGTTCTCGGTGCGAAGTCACCTATCGCCGCGGCCTGCGCACTGCGCGAGGCGCTCGATGCGGTTCCCCTGCGGGCCCGTCGGGCGGCGGTGGAGCGCTAGCCGTGGCCAAGCAAGCCCGTCCGGAGATCACCCTCAACGGCAAACCCCACGAGTTCGCCGGCGAGCAGACGATCGTCGAGCTGATCGACACGCTGAGCGTCAAGGCGAATCAGGTGGCTGTCGCCGTTAACGGTGAGGTCGTGACGCGACGCCAGTGGCCCGAGACGCGCGTCCGCGACGGCGACGTCGTTGAGGTCGTGCGAGCGGTGGGCGGGGGCTAGGCGATGCGGGTCGTGATCGCCGGCGGCGGCGTCATCGGCTGCTCGATCGCCTGGCACGTACAGAAGGCCGGCGGCGAGGCGATACTTCTCGAACGCGGCGAAATCGCCGGCGAGGCGTCGGGGGCGGCCGCCGGCATGCTCATCGCCCCGATGGACGACACCGGCAACCGCGCCTTCAACGTCCTCCGCCGCGCCAGCCTCGATCTGTTCCCAGCGCTGATCGAGGAGATCGAGGAGGCCTCCGGGATAGACGTCGAGTACAAAGTGCCGGGGATGATCCGCACGGCCCGCTCGCAGAAGGCGGCGCGCAAGCTGCGTAAGGCGGCGGAGAAGCGCCCGGAACTGGAGTGGGTTGAGCCCGCGCTGCTGCGGGAGCTTGAGCCGTCGCTGACCCATGACATCGTCGGCGCGACGTACTCGGAAGGCGACGCCGATCTTAACCCGAGACGGTTCGCCAACGCCCTGGCCGTGGCTGCCGAGCGCGCCGGCGCCGACGTCCGGCGGCGGACGATGTTCACGGGCGTGATGAAGGACGGGCGGCGCATCGACGGCGTCGCCACGAACACTGGCCCTATCAGCGACATCGACGCGATCGTCCTCGCCGCCGGGCCATGGACGGAGGCGCTGACGATGCGCCTCGGTGCGAGGCTGCCCAGCCCCGCTATGCGTGGCCAGATGATCGCCTATCGCTCGAAGTCGGTGCGGCATGCGATCTGGGGCGAGGACGGATATCTGGTGCCGAAGCCGCGCGGCTACGTCTGGGTCGGCGCCACCGTCGAAGACGTCGGCTTTCGCAAGAAGACGACCGAGCGCGGCCTCGCCAGCCTGCGGCGGATGGCCGGGGATATCGTGCCGCGCCTGCGACAGGCGAAGGTCGTGAGCAGCTGGGCTGGCCTGCGACCCGGCTCGCCGGACGGGATGCCGGTGATCGGGCGCTTTCCCGGCAAGAAGAACGTCTTCCTGGCGACGGGGCACTTTCGTAACGGCGTACTGCTTGCGCCCATCACCGGGGCTCTCGTCGCCGACCTCGTGCTGAACGGCCACACGGACCGCCGGCTCTCGCCGTTCTCCCCGCAGCGCTTCGGCCGCTAGTCGAACGCCGCCGCCAGCCGCTGGGCTGCGGCGCGCGGGTCGTCTGCGGCGATCACCGCCGAGATCACCGACGCCATGTCGGCGCCCGCGGCGATGACTTCCGCGATGTTCGTGTCGTCGATGCCGCCGATCGCGCAGACTGGCACCCGCACGGCCGCCTTCACCTCGCGCAGCATGTCCGGCGTCGCCGGCCGCGTGTCGTCCTTCGACGTCGTGCCGAAGAGGTTCCCGACAGAGACGTAGTCCGCGCCGTCCGCCTCCGCCGCCCGTGCCTCGCCGGCGTTGTTCGTGGACGCGCCGACGATCCAGCCGTCGGGGACGAGGCGCCGCACGACGGATACCGGAAGGTCTAGCTGGCCGACGTGGACGCCGTCCGCCTCGGCGGCCAGCGCGAGGTCGACGTGGTCGTTGACGATCAGTGGCACGCCGGCCCCGCGACAAACGTCCGCGAGCGCCCGCACTTCAGCGATCTGGAGACCCTTCTCGCGCGTCTTGTCGCGCCACTGCAGGAGCGCGGCGCCGCCGGCGATCGCCTCGCGCGCGACGTGGGACACGTCTCGCCCGCCGGCCACCGCTGGATCGATGATCACGTACAGTCCGCGCAGCGTCTGCGTCATTGGACCGGGCTAGTGCATCTCTTGGCCGCCGGAGATGTTGATCGCCTGCCCCGTCATGTAGTCGGCGTCGTCCGAGGCCAGGAACGTGATCAGGTTGGCGACATCGCGTGGGTAGCCGATGCGATTGAGCGGGATCGGCGAGCCGCTCTTCAGCGCCCACTCCTCCAGAGTCGTGCCCTGCGCCTCGATGATCGGATCGAGCGTGCCGTGGAGGAGCGGCGTGTCGATCGTGCCGGGGCAGACCACGTTGACGGTGATATTGCTCGCGCCCACCTCCTTCGCCATCGCCTTCGACATCAGGATCACGCCGGCCTTGGTGGCGCAGTATGGGCTGAGGAACGCGAACCCCGTCTTGCCCGCCTGCGAAGCGACGCTGATGATGCGCCCGCCGTCGCCCTGCTGCAGCATCTGCCGTCCGGCAGCTCGCATGCAGAGGAAAACGCCGCGCAGGTTAACCGCGACCGTGCGGTCGAAGCCCTCGTCGGTCATCTGCACGAGCGGTGCGGGCGGGTTGCCGATGCCTGCGTTGTTGACGCAGATGTCGAGGCGCCCGAAGTGCTCGACCGTCTTCGCGAAGAACGCTTCCACCTGCTCCGTCACGCTGACGTCCGCTTCAAACGTCTCGACCTCGGCGCCCGCGTCCTTCACCTGCGCCGCCGTCTCTTCTAGTCCGGCTGGGTTGAGGTCGACGAGCATCAGCTTCGCGCCTTCTTTGGCGAAGCGTCCCGCCACGCCCTGGCCGATACCGCTGCCGCCTCCGGTGATGATCGCTACTCGGTCCTTCAGCAGCATTGGGCGAGTCCTTCCATTTCTAAAGTGTGCACACACGATACCGCATCGTGATAGTGAGCGGTCTCGTGCTCAGATGAGGTTGCGCTTGCGTGCTTCTCGCAGCGCCACCACGAGGACCGCGATCGAGATGAGGGCCACGATGCCTATGATGGCGCGCCAAAGCCAGGAGTCGAGCAGATCGCTGACGAACTGTAGCTCCAGAGTGTCGAACAGGTCGATCAGGAAGTCGCTGGCGTAGAAGCCGGCTGCGGCCATCAAGATACCGCGCCCGATCTTGCCCAGCAGGATCGCCGGATAAAAGATGCGGATCGGGACGCGAGCGGCGCCGGCGGCGATCCCCGCCACGTCGAACAGCGGTGACGGGGCGAAGGCCATGACGAACATCGTCGGGAACGGCGCTTTCTTGATCCAGCGACGGATCACCTCGTACAGGCGGCGGCCCTCCATCAGCTTGCCGCTGTTGACGCCGGCCCAGTAGCCTGTGAACTCACCGAGCGACTCCGCCGAGCCGGCGGTGACGCCGACTGCGATCGGCACCGGAATCCCCCACAACGGGTCCATCGTCGCGCCGGCGGCTATCGTTAGGCCGCCGCCCGGAATCGGCAAGATCACTGACGATGCTCGCAGGCCCGAGATAACCCAGAGCATCGGGTAGCCCCAGCTGCCGGTGATGTCGTCCTCGCCCAGACCGAGCAAGATGAAGGCGATGGCGACGCTGCCAGCGAAGATGGCGATAGCGGCGAGCGATGCATACTCCAGGCGAACGCTTACGCGCCACAGGCGGATGTACTGCGGTTGCTTCTGTAGCTCTTCGCCGGGATCGGGCGGCTGTTCTGTCTGAACTGGCTGTGTCAATGCGGGGTCTCTCGCTGCTGGCCTTCAGACGATTGTACGTGATGGGATTCGCAAGGTCGCCCGCGGCGGACCGCCCTACTGACCGTTCGGTCACTTATTGACTTCAGCCCGGCCTCGATGCCATGATCTGCCCCACTAGAAAGCCGGGAGGTAAGCGATGAAGTTCGGTCTGTTCTACGAGCACCAGATACCCAGGCCCCGCGACAAAGACCAGTGGGACCCCGACGCCGAACATAAGATGATGAAGAACGCGCTCGACCAGATCGAGCTCGCGGATCAGCTCGGCTTCGACTACATCTTCGAGGTAGAGCACCACTTCCTGGAGGAGTACTCGCACTCGTCGGCGCCCGAGGTCTTCCTCGCTGCCGCCAGCCAGCGCACCAAGAACATTCGCCTGGGCCACGGCATCACCCTCATGCCGCCTCGCTACAACCACCCGGCCCGCGTCGCCGAGCGCATCGCCACGCTCGATCTCGTCTCCGACGGCCGCGTCGAGTTCGGCACGGGCGAGTCGGCGTCCGAGATGGAGATGGGCGGATTCGGCGTGCGCCGCGAAGACAAGAAGCAGATGTGGGAAGAGGCGACCCGCGAAGTCATCAAGATGATGACCCAGACGCCGTACAAGGGCACCGAGGGCCAGTACTTCGGGATGCCGTCCCGCAACGTCATCCCCAAGCCGCTGCAGAAGCCGCACCCGCCGCTGTGGGTCGCGTCGTCGCGGCGCGAGACGACGATGGTCGCCGCGCGCCTCGGCATGGGCTCGCTCGGCTTCGCTTTCGAGACGCCGGACGAGGCCAAGGAGCGGGCGGACGAGTACTTCCGGCTGGTGCGGGAGGAGTGCTACCCGATCGGCGAGGCGATCAACCCGGCGCTGGCCGCCGTCACGATCCTCTCCTGCTTCGAGGACGACGAAGAGGCGATCGCCAAGGGGATGGAGGGCGCGCAGTTCTTCGCCTACTCGCTGGCCTACTACTACAACCCGTTCACCGGCGGCAACCACAAGCCCGGCCAGGAAAATATCTACAAGGGCTTCATCGAGGCGCCGGAGGACAAGCGCTGGGGGGCCTTCGGGGATGCCTTCCGCGGGTTCGGCGGCTTCAGCGGCGGCGCCGCCAAAGAGGAGCCCGAGGACGAGGTCACGCGCGCCCTCTGGCGGGCCGCTCAGCGCGGCGGCTGCATCGGCTCGCCCGACTTCGTCACGGATACGCTGCGCAAGTACGAAGACTCGCACCTCGACCTCATGATCTTCGTCGCCCAGTGCGGCGCCCGCAGCCACGAGGACGTGATGGACTCGCTCTACCGCACCGGCACGAAGGTGATCCCGGAGTTCAAGGAACGGCACGAAAAGCACCAGAAGTGGCGCGAGGAGCAGCTAGCCGGCGTCGAGCACGAGATCAACTCCACAATCTAGAGCCATGCCAACCAAGGTCGAGCGCATCCAGGACGAAGCGCTGAGGGGATCGTTCGCCGACGCCCAGGCCGCACTCAAGGCGGGCGAGTACAAGAAGGTCGTCGAGCTATCGTCGGCGGCCTACGTGGAACTGCTGCGACGCAAGCCGGAGATGCTGCAGGGCCAGCAGCAGTTCATGAACGTGGTGTTCTTCCCGCGCCTCGGCGCGCACCTCGTCGTCAACAACGATGGTCAGCCCGAGATCGTCTGGGACCGCGAGAAGTTCAGCTTCTCGGAGGCGGTGACTTACTTCGAGTTCACGATCGACAAGGTGCTGAAGGCGGGCCTCTAGAAGAGGCGGCGGTCGTCGGGCTAGCCGGCGACGATCTCGCTGATCTGGATCTGCCCCTGGGCGTCCGTGAAGTTCGGAACGTCGGCCATGATCTCGCCCGCGTGCTGCCCGAACGCCTGCGCGAACTCCTCCACCGAGTTGAAATACAGGTGGCCGACCGCCGCGTATGGCGCTGGTGAGCCGGGCGCGCCGCCGGACAGGCCCTTGTCCACCTCGAACTTGATGAGCGCATCGCCGACGCGGTCTGCGACCATCTTCATGTGGGTGTTGATGTAGTAGTCCTGGTCGAACTTCTCGCTGGGCGGGTAGAGTATTGAAACTCGAATCATTGGGGCACCTCCTTCTCTTCGCCTATTCTGCCATCTTTTCGACGTAGCGTCTGAACGCCAGGTTCGCTTTGCCCTTGAGCACCCTGCCGTGGCCGAAGCAGGCCGTGTCGAACTCCAGCGCCGCCAGCTTCCGCATGCTCCTCCCCACCTCGTCCATGTCCTCCGTGAACATCAGGAGCGGCTTGCCGAAGCGCCCAAGCATGTTCGCGGCCGCATCGCCCACGAAGAGAACGCCGCCGTGTCGTTCGACGAAGAACGAGACGTGCCCGGCGGTGTGCCCCGGAGTGTGGATCACGCGCACGCCGCCGCCTATCGCCAGCTCGTCGCCGTCGTTGATCTCGTGGTCGGCCGGCACCGGCGTCGGCTTGTTCGCCGGCAGGCGCAGGATCATCCGGCCCAACAGGCGGCCGATGATGCTGGCGCGGTTGGCCGCCGGTCGTGGCTTCTCGCCGGCGACGACCGGGGCGTCGAGAGGATGCACGTAGGCCTCTGCGCCGCTGGCCTTCTTCACCGCCGCCAGGCTGCCGACGTGGTCGGCGTGGTGGTGAGTAACGAGGACGTGGTGCACGTCCGACGGCTTGCGCCCGATCTCGCGGACGGCCTTCCAGAGCTTGCGCTCGTTACCGCGCAGGCCGGCGTCGATCAGCGTCAGGCCGTTCTCTTCCTCCAGCATGAAGGCGTTCACGTAGCCCAGCGGAACGGCGTAGATGTGCGGAAAGATCTCCTCGATTGCGGCCATCAGCGACGAGCAACGTATCGCGGCGGCGGGCGCCGTGTCAACGAAAGCGCCGCTTGGGGCTTGCGCTCTCAACGGAATCGTCGAACGGATAAACGGGAGCGTGGACGTACGTGCGTTGCTCTATCCGCTTATCCGTTCCTCCATCCGTTGACAGAGGTTGATAGCCTCCATCCACATATCGGTGTCACTTACCCGTTGCGGCGGCGCGCTCGGGTGCGCCATCCTGCGGGTCGTGCGGTACGATGTCACGGACCCTGCCGAAGCACCACCCGAGGGCGCGGTCCGTGACGCCGCGCACGTCGACGAAGCGCCAGATCTGAACACGGCGCTCAAGCGCTACTTTGGGTTTGACTCCTTCCGGCCGCTTCAGGAGCAGATCATCGGTGACTGCCTGGCCGGCCGCGACGTGCTGGCTCTGATGCCCACCGGCGGCGGCAAGTCGCTCTGCTACCAGCTGCCGGCGCTCGTGCGGCCCGGCCTCACGGTCGTCGTCTCGCCTCTGATCGCGCTGATGAAGGACCAGGTCGACTTCC
>JADFQV010000016.1 GCA_022561635.1 Chloroflexota bacterium
AGACGCGTGCCAGCAGTTGGAGGTGCACCTGGATCTGCGCCTCGCCGCCCATTGTGCCGAAGACGAGGCGAGGGCGGCCGCCCTGGAGGGCCATCGCCGGCGCCAGCGTGTGAACGGGCTTGGCGCCCGGGCGATACTGGTGCGGCGTGAAGTAGGCGCCACGGTTCTGCAGGAGCACGCCCGTGCCCGGGATCGTGACGCCGGAGCCGAACGCTTGATAGAGACTCTGGTTGAGGCTGATCGCCATGCCGTCGCGGTCCATGGCGCAGAGGTAGATCGTGTCGCCGTCGCCGCGGGCGGGGTCGAGCGCCCGGATCAGCCGGCGGTGCCACTCCACGTCGTCGGGCGAAAAGTCATCGAGCGGTTCCAGGCAGTCGAGTGCCTTGAGGGCGAGGTGGCCGCGGCTGTTCGGTGGCATCTCACAGACGTCGAGGTCGCGCCACTGCGTGCGCACGGGCTCGACCCACTCCGCCTTGTGCTCCGCGAAATCGCCGGCTGTAAAGGGCGCCGGGGCGCACTTGCCCACGTGGCCGTAGAAGTCGCCGAGGTGGTTGTCCAGCGTCTCGGCGAGGTCGGTCTGGATCAGCGGGTCGGGCGAGAGGAAGATGCGCTCGGTCTCCGGGTTGCGTTCGAGGAGCGGGCGCGCCATCTCGGTGATCTTCTTCAGGCCGGGTGCGCGGGGGACGCCGCGGCGGGCGTAGTCGACCGCCGGCCGCGCGAGATCGCCGAGGTCGCGGGAGGCGAAGCGCTCCTGCAGGGCGCGCAGTCCGGCGACGCCACCGGGCACCGTCACGGAGCCGATGCCACGACCCGGCACCTTTTCCTGGGGACTGGCCGCGGCGGGCAGGCGCCCTGTCGAGTTGAGGCCGTGCAGCTTGCCTTCCGCCCAGACCATGGCGATGAGGTCGCCGCCGAGGCCGCACATGTGCGGATAGACGACGGCAAGCACGAGATTCATGGCGATGGCGGCGTCGGCGGCGTTGCCGCCGGAGGCGAGGACCGAGAGCCCGGCGGAGGAGGCGAGGTAGTGGGGCGAGGCGACGGCCGCGTTGGGGAAGGTTGGGGCGGGCATGCGCCGATTGTAGGCAGCGAGAACAGAGAAGGGAAGAGTCGAGGCCGCGGACCGTCTGGCGTTGCCATCTGGTGACGTCGCCGACCGTATACTGGAAGGGATGACCGAAGACGCTATTCCCGGCGCGGCAGAGGACGACGAATCGCTGATTCCCGAGCCTCCGGTGCAACAGCGCATCGTTCTCGACATGCCGTCGTGGGTACCGACCGACAAGGTCCCGCGGAGCGTGCTCATCGGCGGGTTGGTCTTCATCCTGCTCGCGGCGTTCCTTGGCACCTCGATCCCCGTGGCGCTTGGTTGGCTGGGCGAAGAGGAGTTCGCCGACTTCGGCTACGTTGGCATCTTCGCGGCGAACTTCCTGGGTGGGGTCACCGGCTTCATTCCGGTGCCGGGACTGACGGCCGCCGGACAGGCCCTGATCATCGCGGGCTCCGACTCGCTGTGGGTGCCGGGTGTGGTTGTGGCCGGCGCGCTGGGCATGACGCTGGCGGAGTCGACGGCGTACCTGGCGGGCGCTATCGGGCGCGGCCTGGCGGAAGAGCGCCAGATGCCGGTCAAAGGGCGGCTGGGCCAGTGGATGCACCGGGCGGCGGGCTGGATCGACTGGCTGATGGAGCGCTACGGGTTTGCGACGCTGCTCGTGCTTTCGGCGATCCCCAACCCGTTCTTCGAGTTTGCCGGGATCACGGCCGGCGCGGTGCGGATGAACTTCTGGCGGTTTCTCCTGGCGGTGGGCATCGGCAAGACGATCCGGGTGATCCTTCTGGTGACGGTGGGCAAGGCGCTGGTCGACTGGGCGATCGGTGTGTTCTAGCCGGCGAAAGAGTAGCCGAGGCCGCGCTTCGTCAGGATCATCTCCGGCTTGCCAGGATCGTTCTCGATCTTCTGGCGCAGGTACCAGACGTAGAGCTTGACCTGGTTGCGGTCGCCGGCGTAGTCAGAGCCCCAAACGTGCGTGAGGATCTGGTCGTGGGAAAGCACCCATCCGCGGCGGTCGATGAAGTAGGTCAAGAGCCTGTACTCGGTGCCGGTCAGTTGCACGGGCTCTCCATGGACAGAGACATCGCAGCTGCGCAGGTCGACCGTGAGGCCGTTGCGCTGGTAGACCCAGCGCCCCTCGTCTGAATCCGCGGTCCTGTTTTGGATGGCGTTTAGACGATCGATCAGGTCCTGTCCGTCGTACGGCTTGGCGAGGAAGGCGTCGACGTTCAGTTCGAGGGTGCGCGAGACATCTTCGTTCGTGGCCTTAGTGGCGGAGACCAGGACGGGCGTGTCCGAAAGTTCGCGGATGCGCTTGATGACTGTCCAGCCGGACATCTCGCTGACCTCGAGATCGACGATCACGACATCTGGGTGCAGGTTGAAGAACTGGCGAAGGCCGGTCAGCCCGTCGTCGGCCTCGGCCGTGTCGTAGGCGTTGGCCGACAGAAGCGCTGAGGTCCGGGCGCGAGCGTCCGGATCGCTATCGATTATTAGGACGAGTATCCTGCCGAGCATGCGCGGGTCCTTTCCTGGGCGGATGCAGTTCCGCACATAAAGTGATGCGCTCGCCGCGCCACTCGTTGCGCAAGATCGAAGTTGCGTAAGTGTACAACCAGCCGAAATGCGAGACGTTACCGTGCGCCTTAACGACATCTGAACATCTGCTGGCCATCTTCTGACGCTCTTCTAACGATTCTCAGACCGCGGCCCAACTTTACCCAAACTTTACGGAGCTAACTTCGAATGCGTGAAAGACGCGATAACTGTGATCGGCGGCGGCTACGTTGGCCTGATTACATCGGCCTGCTTCGCCCGCCTCGGCCACAAGGTATTCTGCCTGGAGATCGACCACTCCCGCGCCGAAGCGCTGCAGGACGACCGCCTGCCGATCAAAGAGCCGGGGCTGGCCGAGATCTGGGAACGTGGCCGCGCGTCCGGTCTGTTGAAGGTGACGCGCAGCTACCGCGAGGCGATGAAGCAGAGCGGCTTCGTCTTCCTGGCGGTCGGTACGCCGGCGAAGGCTAACGGCTCCGTCGACCTGCGACAGGTCATTTCGGCGGTGCGCAGTGCGGCCACGAACGCCAACGGCGAATCACCGGTGATCGTGCTCAAGAGCACGGTGCCTCCGGGAACCGCGGAGCTCGTCGCGGATATCTGGAGCGAATATCGCCCGGACGACGATCTGCGCGTCGTTTCCAATCCGGAGTTCCTGCGTGAAGGTCAGGCGGTGTTCGATTTCATGAGGCCGGCCCGCATCGTCATCGGCGCCGATGAGCGCGAGACGGCGGAGTTGGTGGGCGAGCTCTACGCAAAGCTGCGCCGGCCGGTGATTTATACGAGCACCCGGGCGGCGGAGATGATCAAGTACGCCTCCAACGCCTTCCTGTGCACGAAAGTCAGCTTCATCAACGAACTGGCCGCTCTCTGCGAAGAGATCGGCGTCGACGTTGTCGAGGTCAGCGAAGCGCTGGGGATGGATCCGCGCATCGGCAGCTCTTACCTCGACGCCGGGCTCGGCTGGGGTGGTAGCTGCCTGCCCAAGGACATCGGCGGGCTGATCTGGTTCGCCTCACGGATGGGCGTACACACGCCGATTCTGTCGGCGGCGGTGAAGATCAACAAGCGCCAGGTGCGACTGGCCGCGGCGAGATTGGAGTCGCTGATCGGCGACCTGAACGGCAAGACGATCGCCGTCTGGGGGTTGGCCTTCAAGGCGAACTGTGACGACATCCGCGAATCACCGGCGCTGGCGCTGATTCGCCAGTTGGGCGATTACGGCTGCAAGATCCGCGCCTATGACCCGGTGGCGATGGACGCGGCCGCGAAGCTCTTCCCCGAAGTCGAGTACTGCGCGGGCCCGTACGAGACTGCCACCGGCGCCGATGCGATCGTCCTGGCGACCGCCTGGAGCCAGTTCAGATCGCTGGACTTCGACCGCCTGCGCACGCTCGTGCAGCGGCCGCTGATCCTCGACGGACGCAACTTCCTGGACGGCGAGGCGGCGACGGACGCCGGCTTCATCTACGTCGGCATCGGCCGCGCCGTTACCGGCCCGGACTTCGAGCCCGGAAACCGTGACGTCCTGCCGCACCTGCGGTCCGCGAGACGCCGCGCTAAGACGAGGAGCGCATAGTGGATTACACCCGCACGGATACGCAGGAAGCGGATGTCTCGCTCGAAACGGCCTCGTTTCTCAAGCGGGCGTTGGACGTCCTGCTGTCGCTGATCACGCTGGTGGCGCTCTTGCCACTGCTGGCGGCGATCGCCATCGCCATCAAGATCGATTCGCCCGGCCCCGTGCTGTTCAAGCAGGAGCGGTTGGGGCGAGGCCGGAAGCCGTTCACGATGTACAAGTTCCGCAGCATGGGCGTGGACTCCGGCGATGCGCTGCACCGCGAGGCCGTGAAGCGCACGGCTGAGAGCACCCGCCGCGAGATCGGCGTCTTCAAGTCGCTGGACGACCCGCGGGTGACGAGAGTCGGGCGGTTCATCCGGACCTGGAACCTGGACGAGCTGCCGAACCTGCTGAACATTCTTCGCGGCGAGATGAGCATCGTCGGCCCGCGGCCGGCGTTGGATTACGAGCTGCCGTACTACAAGGACTGGTTCTTCCAGCGCTTCTCCGTTCGTCCGGGCCTCACGGGGCTCTGGCAGGTGAAGCGCGCCGACGCTGAAGACTTCGACGAGATGATCCGCATGGACGTGGAGTACACGGAGCGGATGAGCGTCTGGCTGGACCTCAAACTGATCGCGCTAACGATACCGTCAATCATCAGGGAGAAGGGGACATTCTGATGGCACTCGAAAACAGGATCAAGGTTGGCCTTGCCGGTTGTGGTTACTGGGGCAGCAAGCACCTACGCGTGCTAAACGAGCTGCCCGACTGCGAGCTGGCCGCGATGTGCGAACCGTCGGCGGAAAACCTGGACAAGGTCTCGAAGGCCTTTCTGCCGGAGTTCATCACGGACGACTTCGACGAGATGCTGGAGACCGACATCGACGCCGTGGTGATCGCGGCGCCGGCGCGGCTGCACTACCCGCTGGCGAAGGCCGCTCTTCTCAAGGGCAAGCATGTCCTCACGGAGAAGCCGTTCGCGACGACGAGCGAGCACGCGCTGGATCTGGCCGAGACGGCGACGGCGCGCGGGCTGACCGTGATGGTCGGTCACACCTACGTCTTCCACCCGGCCGTCCAGTACCTCAAGGAGCTGGTGAAGAGCGGTGATCTGGGAGACCTGCTCTACATACACACGGCGCGGCTGAACTTCGGTCTGCTGCAGCCGGACGTGGACGTGCTCTGGGACCTGGCGCCGCACGACCTTTCGATTCTCGCCTACCTTCTGGAAGAGGAGCCGATGGTCGCGGGCGCACGCGGCGCGGCGCGCATCAACCCGAACCTTGCCGAGGTGGCCCATCTGGACCTCGAGTTCATGGACGGGCTCTTCGCGCACATCCACGTCAGCTGGCTAGAGCCGGTAAAAGTGCGGCGGATCACGCTCATCGGCTCGGAGAAGACGGTCGTCTACGACGACGTGGCACAGGGAGAGATGATTCGCATCTACAACAAGTCGATCACCCTGGGCGAACGCACCGGCGAGAACGGCTTCGCGCCGCCGACCTACAACGACGGCGACATTACGGTGCCGTTCGTGAAGCAGGACGAGCCTTTGAAGCTGGAAGACGCGCACTTCATGGACTGCATCCGCACGGGCGCCAGGCCGCGCAGCGACGGCTGGCACGGGCTCAAGGTGGTGAACATTCTGGAGTCCGCTTCTCGGTCGCTCTACAACAACGGCTCGTTGGAGGACCTTACACCGCGCTACCACTTCCAGACGAACAACGGCGCCGCAGAAGAGGAAGCGAACGGTCACACGATGGCCAGTGGCCGCGTCGGTGGTATGGACAGGCGCACGAACAGCCGCGGCCGGGCCGGCCGCGCGAACGGCAATCAGATACCAACGAAGGGTCAGGTCGGAGCATGAAGAATATACCGCTGGTAGATCTGCGCGGACAGTACGCACCACTCCAGGAGGAGGTCAAGGAAGCGATAGGCGGCGTTCTGGATGGTATGAACCTCTTTCTGGGCGAGAACGTGTTCCAGCTGGAGAGCGACTTCGCCGAGTTCTGCAACGCCAAGCACGCCGTCGGCGTGGGCTCCGGGACGGACGCTCTGTACCTCGGTCTTCGGGCGCTGGGCGTCGGGCCGGGGGATGAAGTGATCACGGTCCCCAACACGTTCATCGCGACGGTGTCAGCGATCAGCATGGCGGGCGCGAAGCCGGTCTTCGTCGACATCGATCCCGAGACGTATCTCATGGACACTTCAAAGATCCAGGCGGCGATCACCGAGCGCACGAAAGCGCTGATCCCCGTCCATCTCTACGGACAGCCTGTGGCGATGGACAAGGTGCGCATGCTGGCGAAAGAGCACGGCCTCGGCGTCCTCGAGGACGCTTGCCAGGCGCACGGCGCGGAGTTTCGCGGCGCCCGTACGGGCACGCTGGGCGACGCTGCGGCTTTCTCCTTCTACTACTCGAAGAACATTGGCGCATACGGTGAGGGCGGCATCGCGGTCACGAACAGCCGCGACATCGCGACGCAGCTCCGGCTTCTGCGCAACCATGGCTCGTCGACCCGCTATCGTTCCGTGATCTACGGGATGAACTCGCGGCTGGACGAGATTCAGGCGGCAGTGCTGCGGATCAAGCTGCGCCACCTGGAGCAATGGAACGATGCACGGCGGTCGCTGGCCGGCGAGTACAACAGGCGCCTGGCCGGCCTTCCCGGCGTTGTCACGCCGGTCGAGGCGCCGGACGCGAAGCATGTCTACCACCTGTACGTGATCCGTGTTCAGGAGCGCGACGAACTGCTGGACTGGCTAAAGGGGCACGGCGTACAGGCCGGCATCCACTACCCAGTACCGATCCACCTGCAGGAAGCCTGCAGCGATCTGGGACACAGGGAAGGCGACTTCCCGGTGGCGGAGAAGGTGGCGGAAGAGATCATCTCGCTGCCGATCTACCCGGAACTGATGATTGACGACCTGGACTACATCTGCCAGACGATTGGCGATTTCTTTAGCGATAGGCGGACGGAGCGGCCCAAGGCGGCCGTGGCGTCCGAAGGAGGGATGAGGAAGTGATTCCAGACCACTACTGGCGCATCCTCAGGAACTGGTATTGGCTTATTGGCGGCATTGCCCTGGCTTGCGCGCTGATCGCCGCCGTGATGCTGCCGGCGCTGCTCAACGGCGGCGGCAGCGGGCACAGCTCTTCGGTTACGCTGGGCGTCACCCGTATGGTCTCGTTCAGTGGCACTACGGCCGCTGGCGAGGGCGACAGCGAGGCGATGGCCAGCTACACGACAAGCATCGCCGAGCGCGGCTCTTCGCCGCAGTTCCTGTCGACTCTCAAGGACACGCTGGCTGAGGAGGGCGTGACCCTGAAGGTTGACCCGAGCTTCACGGCCAACGAGGGCCTGTTCCGCGTCACGATCGAGGCGACGGCCAACGTGCCGAACGACGCGCGGGTGATCGCCGAAACTGCCGCGGAGCTTCTGATCGCCGACACGACGGCCGAGGAGGGCCGTATTGCCCTGTCGCTCACGTCGACCAGCGATCAGCAGGAGACGGAGCTTCTGGCACGCCTGACCGCCGTCTATGCGGATCGGCTCGACCGGCTGTTCGAGCTGGGCGAATCGGACGTGCGCGAGGCGCTGACCGGACTGGTGAGCCGCGGCGTGAGCGCATCCCTAAGCGCGGATTACGTCAGGCTCGTGGAGGATCTGGCGCGGCTATCGGGCGATCCTCAGCTGACTGTCCTCAACACGGAAGCGGAGGCGCTCGAATCGCAGCTGGCCGAGATCTCGGCCGCAAGGCGCGACTTCTCGACTGAGCTGCTGCAAGGTGGCCCGGTGTCGATCGTGACGCCGGCCGAGACCGTGCCGTTCGCACCGGCAACGACGCTCAAGGCACGCGACGCCGCCGTGATGGGGCTGCTCGTCGGCCTGGTCCTCGGCTGGATCGGGGGCAACATGCTGGAGTCGATGCAGCTGAACCTGCGAATGAAGAAACACCGCGAGGAAGAATGGGACACGAGCCTCAGCAGCGCCGGGAGTCTCTTCAGCGATGACTGAGCCCGTCCTCGTTACCGGTGGCGCCGGCTTCATCGGCTCGCACCTCGTGGAGCGTCTGATTGAGCGTGGCCAGCGGGTGATTGTGCTGGACAACTTCGATCCGTACTACCCGGAGGCCGCCAAGCGCTCCAACATTGAGCGCTCTCTGGCCAGCGGCCTCGTGACGCTGGTAACCGGCGACGTTCGTGATGCCGCGGCTCTGGGGGCTGCCATCGCGGACCATGGAGTGAGCCGAGTGGTCCACCTGGCCGCCCGGCCGGGCGTGCGGCTCTCACTGGAGGAGCCCAAGCCCTATCTGGACATCAACGTTGGCGGGACACTCAACCTGCTCACAGCCTGTCGCGACCACGGCGTGCGCAAGGTCGTCTTCGCCTCGTCGTCTTCGGTCTACGGCGGTACGAGCCGGCCGGCCGATGAAGAGGCGACGCCCTGCCGTCCGCTCTCTCCTTATGGGGCGAGCAAGGTAGCGGGCGAGGCGCTGTGCTCGTCGTTTGCGGCGAGCGATGGGCTGGACATCGTGGCCCTGCGTTTCTTCACTGTTTACGGGCCGCGACAGCGGCCGGACATGGCGATCAGCCGCTTCACCCGAATGATCGCTGACGGCGAAGAGGTGCCGGTTTACGGCGATGGGACCAGTCAGCGGGACTATACCTACGTATCGGACGTTATCGACGGCGTCGTGGCCGCGATCGACCGGCCGCTGCGCGGTTACCAGGCGCTCAACCTGGGCCGTGGCGAGCCGGTCGTGCTGCGCGACCTGCTGCATAATATCGAGACCGAGATCGGGCGGGAGGCGCGATTGCGGCACCTGGCCGAGCAGCCGGGCGACCCGCGCAGCACCTGCGCCGACATTAGCCGCGCGCGGGCGATGCTTGGCTACGCGCCGAGCGTTTCGGCCGCCGACGGCGTACGCCTGTACACGCAGTGGTACCGGGAGATGAACCGTGACCGTATCGGCAGTCGCTGAGCGAGTCGAAGAGGCGCCGGCTGCCAAGCTGGAGCTGACTTCGACAGCAGCGCTGCTCTTCAGCGCGAACGCGGCGCAGTACGTGATCATCGGCGTCACTGGCGTCATACTGGCGCGCGGGCTGGGGCCCGACGGGCGCGGAGTCTACGGCCTGATCAACGAAACAGCGCTCATAGTCGCGGCGTTCCCTGGCGCGGCGCTGGAACTCGCCGGCATCTATCTGATCGGCAAGCGCCGCTACACCCTGCAGACTGTGTTTTCGAACACGCTCAGTTGGAGTCTCGTGCTCGCCGCTCTCTGTCTGCTACTAATACCGCTCGTCTTGCTCAGCGGCCTGACGCTCTTCGGAATGTCGAGCGCGGAGATATCGGTTGGCCTTCTTGGGGCGTCGATGATCACGGTCGGGGACGGTTCGCGCGAGTATCTGCTGCCGCTGAACCGGCCGGTGGCCTACACGGGCCTGACGCTCATTCCACCGATTATCCGTCTTGGCGGAGTGGTCCTGATCGTGCTAACGGTCGGCCTGACCATCGACCGGGCCGCCACCATCTGGCTGATCTCGCTCGCGGTGCTGCTAGTGTTCACGATCGCGACGATGATGCGCCACGTCAGCTTCCGGCCGAGGGTGAACTGGAAAGCGATGAAGGCACAGGTGTCGTTCGGCAGCCGCAGCCACTTCGGCTGGATCCTGCAGGCGCTGAACCATCGCCTCGATGTCTTCATGATCGCCGTCATGGTTGGCACGGGCGGTGTTGGCCACTATCTGGTCGGCGTCAACCTGGCCGAGCTGACGTGGTGGGTGCCGCTGGCTCTGGGGACCGTACTCTTCCCGAAGGCCTCGGCGATGGACTCGGAGAGCAACTTCGAGATGTCGGCGATGGCCTGCCGCCGGACGCTCGTGGTGACGATGCTGGCGGGCCTCGGACTGCTGTTGGTGGCACCGACGGCGATACCGCTCGTCTATGGCGGGAACTTCGTGCCCAGCGTGACCATCTTCCTGATCCTCCTGCCTTCCGGGCTCTTCTACACCATCCATAAGGTTCTTGGCTCGTCGCTCTCCGCACACGGGATGCCGCAGGCGACGCTGTACGCCGGGCTGATCTCGCTGCCGCTGACCGTGGGCTTGAACGTGCTGATGATTCCGCGCTGGGGGATCACGGGTGCGGCGATCGCATCCGACATCGCATACGCCGTGAACGCGGCGGTGATCCTGGTGTTGTTCGTGCGCGTGTCCAGGCTTCCGTTGCCGAAGATCCTTCTCTTCAACATGTCGGACTTCAGGGCAGCGCGAGACAACCTGAAGACGAAGGTGCTGGACCGCCTGCGCAAGGACGACAGCAAGAAAGAAAAGGACCTCTAATGACGAAAGTCACCGTGGCCATCGCCAGCTACAACATGGAGAACTACCTGCCGGCAGCGATTGACTCCGCGCTCGCGCAGGATCACGACGATGTCGAGATCTTGGTCGTTGACGACGGGTCGACGGATGACACGCGCGAGATAGTGAGCCGCTACGAGCGAAGAGTGCGTTACGCGTACCAGGAAAACGCCGGCGTGGCCAATGCGTACAACCGCGCGCTGGAGCTGGCGAAGGGCGACTACGTGCATTTCCTCGACGCCGACGATATCCTGACGCCGAGCACGATCGGCCGGCTGGCCGCTCTTCTGGACGAGAAGCCGACGGCCGGCCTCGCCCATGGCGACGCGCTTGTCATGAACGCCGCCGGCGAAGTCTACGGGACCCGTGGCGCGCCGGCTTCGTTCCACGGGCGCAGGCTTATCCCATCCGCTGCCGCTTTCAAGGAGCTGCTGCGCGGCTGCCACATTACGACCAGCGCGCTGATGCTCCGCAAGTCGGTCCTCGACAAGGTGACGCCGTTCCGTCAGAAATCCGTTCCCGGAGAAGACTGGGATATGTGGCTGCGGGTGGCGGCAGAGTACGATGTCGCGCACCTCCCGATCTCGGCCTGCTACTACCGAGTGCACGACTCCAGCGTCACATCGGCTTACACGGTCGAGCGGGTCATGCGCTCGCACCTCTACACGCTGGACACGATCTTCGGCAACCCGACGTTCCGATATGCGCACCTGGGCGACTACGCCTACGCTTGTCTCGACCGCACGATGGCGCGCGTCGCTGCCCGGGCGCGGGAGCGGCGGCGTTTCCTCGGCGAGCTGCGAAAAGCCCTCGTTCGCCAGCCCTCGATCGCCTTCGAAGGGGCGACCCTGGCGACCGTCGTCGACGGGTTGAAGGCGATGGTGCCAGTGCCGGTGATCAGGGCCGCGCGGCGGCTACGGGGCGGCATCGCGACGAGGATGGTCTCGCTATGAGCACTCCCAAGGTGAGCGTGGTCATCCCCACGTACAATCGTGCGCATCTGATCGGCGAGACGCTCGAGAGCGTGCTGGCCCAGACATTCGGCGACTACGAGATCGTGGTCGTCGATGATGGCTCGATTGACGATACACGTTCCGTCGTGGCGCGAGTGGCTCCGCAGGCCCGCTACATCTACCAGAAGAACACGGGCATCCCCGAGGTGCTCAACGTCTGCGTACGCGCGGCGCGCGGCGAGTATATCCAGCATCTGGGGTCGGACGACGTGCTGATCGACGACACGCTGGCCCGATCGGTCGCGCTCCTCGACGCGCACCCGGACGTGGCGCTGGTGCACGGCGCCGCCTGGCTCATCGACGGCGAAAGCAAGCGCCTGTCGATCTCGCGGCCGACCTTTGCGACGGGCGACTACATTCGCTCCGGGCGCGAGGAGATCCGCGATCTGCTGTTCTCCAACCACATCGTTGCGCCGACGGTAATGGTGCGCCGCCAGGTGATGCTGGAGACGGGCCTCTTCGACGGCCGCTTCGGCCTGTACGAGGACTGGAACCTTTGGACGCGGATCGCCAAGAAGCATGACATAGCCTATAGCCACGAACCCCTGGTCAATTACCGCGTGCACAGCGGGCCTTCCGGGAGCATCTTCCACACGGCCTCGACGCACGACATCGACCTCTATCGCGGGATGCACCTGGACGAGGTGCTCAACGATCCCTCTCTGCGCGACGTCTATGCGGGCGTCAGGCGCAAGGCGATGGCGCTTCACCACATGGTCGTTGCTAATCGCGGGTGCGAGACAGGCGAAATGTGGTACGCGAGGCGGTCAGCCATAAAAGCCGCCTTCGCGCATCCCTCCGCCGTGCCATCTGCCACGCGGTTGTTTGCGCGGACCTTGGCGCCGACGCCACTGGTGAACTTCGTGCGCCGGCGCCGCGAGAAGCGCGCGCACGAGGCGGCAACGCCGGGCGCGACAACGCAGGAGCTGCCGGAGTAGAGATGGGAGTCCTGTCGTTGGCCGCCGACCTGCGCAACCGTTGGCTGCTGCGTGCGTTCGTTCGTCGCGGGCTGAAGCTGGGACGCGACGTGCGGATCATGGGCAAGCCGGACTTTGGCGGCGAGCCGTATCTGATCACGATCGGCGATCATGTCACCGTCTCGACGCACGTAGAGTTCGTCACGCACGACGGCGCGACGTGGGTCTTCCGCGATCGGCCGGAGTACGAGGGTTTGCAGCGCTTCGGGGCGATCGAAATCGGCAACAACTGCTTCATCGGCACGCGCTCGATCATCCTGCCGGGTGTGCGCATCGGCGACAACTGCGTCGTCGGCGCCGGATCCGTCGTTACGCGGTCGGTACCCAAAGACACCGTCGTGGCGGGTGTGCCGGCGCACGTGATCTGTACGTACGACGAGTACGTCCAGCGTACGGCGCCGCGCTGTCGCTACTTCCCGCCGGAGGTGGCAGACGATCCAGACCGCCTGCGGGAGGCCCTGCTTGAGACGCCGCTGGACGCCGCCACTGACGAGGTGGCCGGGGAACGGGTGAACTGGTGAGTTCGCCCGCCGTTCCCCTGCCGTTCCCGCGGCTGCGGCTGCCCGACTGGGAAGTGCCGTGGTACGCGCTGGCGCCGCTGTTGCTGATCCCGGTCATCGGGGGCTCGCCGGCTGCTTTGAACCACATCCTCTTCGCCGTCGAACTGCTCCTGCTGGCGGCTGGCACGCGCCGCGCAGTTTGGATCCCGGCGGCGCTGATCGTCTCCGAGATGACGTCCTCGAACTACATGCACGAGATCGGCGGCCTGGAGATGAGCAACCGGCTGCTGCTGAGCTTCCTGTCGTTCCTCGTCGTCATGCCGTACCTCACTCGCCGGATTGAAGTCGGCACACGGGGGGCCGTGACGATCGGCCTCGCCTGCGCCTTCCTGGTGGTGACCACGCTTGTAAACATGGTGCTGGTGGACTATGGCTCGACGCTGGAGTTCCTGCGCTTCATCGCCAGCGGCATCTTCCTGATGGTGCTGATACCGATCACGATCCGGGACAAGGATGACGTCCTGGACCTGGGCAAGGTGCTGCTGGTCGTCGCCGCCGTAGCGGCGGTGGCTGCTGTCTTCCAGAACGCCTCCGGCTCTCTGGGCACGCCGCTTTGGGAGGTGATCCCACACGCTGGCGCCGGCGGTGATCTCGCGTCCTGGGACAACCGGGCGCTGGCCCTCTCCGAGAACCCGATCCTGGCCAGCAACGTGCAGATGATCGTTGGTCTCTTCGCCCTCGGCGTCGTGTTGCTGGCGCCGATCTCACCGCAGACGAAGCGACTCGTGATGCTGCTCGTTCTCCTGATGGCCGCGGCGTCCTACCTGACGTTTACGCGGTCGTGGGTGCTCTCCGCCGGCGTCGCGCTGGCCGTGCTGGCCACCTTCTATCGGGGGAAGTACTGGCGCGAGTTCCTGGTCGCGGTCGTCGTCGGCGCGTCCGCATTCTGGTACGTGAGCGGCGTCCAGGAAACGCGTTACTCACAGACGATCGCCGACGATAGCAGCGCGGCTGCGCGTCCGGTCCTCTGGGAGCTGAGCCTGAATATTGCGACCGACAACCCCTGGTTAGGCATCGGCTACGACCGGTTCCGCGAGGTCTCGCCGGACTACGCGGCGACCGTCTCTCAGACTGCGCTCGAGCGACAGAACGCCGCTGAGGTGATCGGAATCGAGAACCCTCACAACGACGTTCTCAACGTCTGGCTATCCTGGGGGTTCCTGGCATTGATGATCTACGTCGCGCTTGCCGTCGCGGTCGCCCTCAACTTCATCTACGTCTACCGAAACGCCGCGGACCAGGTGATTCGTGGACTGGCGATGGGAGGGCTGGCGGCGATCATCGCCTATGAGACGAACTCTCTGTTCCACAACTTCATCGAGACTTCGCTGGTCTTCTGGATCATCGCTGGGTTCTCGCTAGTATTACCTAAAGTCGACAGACCTCCGGTTGTGACCGGCGGGCCGTTTTCCAGGTTCCTGCGGAACGGTAAGGACCTGGCGTGGAGAGAGCCCGAGAAGGTTCGCCAGTGATCCAGAAGAAGCTGAACGTCTGCCTGCTCGTCAACGACTTGCGCTATGGCGGCGCCGAGCGTCAGCTCGTCGAGTTGGCGCGTGGACTGGATAAGGACCGCTTCAGCCCGCTCGTCGTGACGCTATACGCTGGCGAGCCGCTGGAACGCGAGCTGCGGCACGCTTCAGGCGTCGAGCTGGTCTCACTGGAACGCAAGGGGAAGTGGGACTTCGGGGCGTTGCGGCGGCTGTCGAGGCTGCTGCGGAGCAAGGACGTGCACATCATCCAGCCGTTCCTGACGCCGTCGACGGCGTTCGGCTTGAGCGCGGCGATTATGGCGCGAACACCGGTCAAGATCGCGACCGAGCGCTGCGGCGTGCGCCTGAACACGAGTGTTGGCAACAAGGTCTATCGCTTCGTGGAGGACCGCCTGACGCGCTTTGCGGACGCCGTCGTGCCGAACAGCGAAGCCGGCCGCGACTACGTGCTTTCGCGCGGCATCGACGAGGACAAGGTGCGCGTGATCTACAACGGCGTCGCGCCCGAGCGCACGACCTGTCTGCCGGACGACCGGGCCGCGGTGCGCGCCTCGTTCGGCATCCGGCCGGACGAACCGGTCGTCGGCATCGTCGCCAGCCTGACGCCGGCGAAGGACCACGAGACGTTCCTGCAGGCCGCCTCGATCATCCGGACGCACGTGCCCAGCACGCGCTTTCTGATCGTCGGCGACGGTCCGCTGCGACCGCAGCTCGAGGTGCGGGCGCAGGAGCTCGGCCTGAGCGATGCGGTCGTCTTTGCGGGGCACCGGGCGCAGATCGCGCCTTTCATCGGGACGATGGACGCGGCCGTGCTGTCGTCATGCGACCACGAGGGCTGCTCGAACTTCCTGCTCGAAGCGATGGGGCTGGCGCGGCCGATCGTGGCGACGGATATCGGCGGCAACCGCGAGCTGTTCGCCTCTGGCGAGGCGGGACTGTTCGTCGAGCCTGGAGACGCGGCGGCGATGGCTTCGGCGACGCTGCGCATCCTGACTGCGCCGCAGCTGGCGGACGAACTTGGGCGCCGCGGCCGCGCGGTCTTTGAGCGGCGCTTCACGCTGCCGACCATGATCAAGGCCTACGAAGATCTCTACACCGAACTATGGGATCTCAGGGCGGAGCGTGCAGAGAGCGGTCACGAGCCGGTGACGGCGGGCGAGTGGCGATGAGGCCGATCCGCCGCGTCACCGTCGTCTCGGAGAACATGGGCGGCGTTCTGGACGAAGGCATACGAAAGTTCGCAACGGGGTTGCTCGAGGGCTTCCGCGCCCACGTGGAGGCGTCCGGAGTGGCGACCAGCGGTGGCGAATCGTCGCACCCGCTGGTGAAGAGCGTTCCCGGCAGCAGGCTCTACACCGGGCGCCCGCTTCGCAGAGAGATCGAATCGCAGCGACCAGAGTTGGTGGTCTACGTGCCCTCGGCGTCGGCGACGTCGTTTGCCTTCTGGCGCGCGCGGATGCTGAAGCGCTACGCGCCGGGTGGACAGGTGGCGCTGGTGGCGACGCAGCCGCGGTATCACACGGCGCTGGGCCGGTTGGCGGCCAGCGAGATGGCGCCGGACAAAGTCTTCGCGCAGTCACGTGAGACGATCCGCTACCTGGAGTGGCTGGGAATGACACCGCAGTTTCTGCCCGGCGGCGTCGACCTGCAGCGATTCCGCCCGGTGACGGCGGAGCAGAAGGCGGCCCTCCGAGAGGAGCTCGGCCTGCCGCAGGACGAGTACCTCGTGCTTCACGTCGGACACTTGAAGCCGGGGCGCAACGTTGAGCTGCTGACGCGTCTCGGCGCTATCGGCACGCCCGTTGTCGTGGCCGGGAAGAGCATGGGACAGGACAAGGCGCTGCGGCAACGGTTGGCAGAGTCGGGCGTCATTCTAATAGACAGATACCTGCGGGACGTAGAGATCGCCTACCAGGCGTGCGACGCATACCTATTTCCCGTGCGAGAAGAGGACTCAGCGATGGACTTCCCCCTGAGCGTGCTAGAAGCGATGGCCTGCAACCTGCCGGTTGTGGCATTTCCGTACGGTGGCCTGCCGCTGGCGCTCGAGTCAGGCGGGGGGCTGGTCTTCGTCGAAAGCGACGAGGCGATGCTGAGCGCGATCGAGACTGTGAAGCGGATTCCCGCCGCCACGCGGCAGAAGGCCGAGCCGTACGCCTGGGAGCGCGTGGCCGGCCGTTTTCTGGAGACGATGCAAGGAGCACGTGATGCAGAGACTTACATCCGTGCCGTCTGAGGAGGCGCCACGGCTGCTGGACGCGCTGGTCGCGCCATTCGCTCACGGCGAGGACGCGGTGGCCGGGTTGGTGGACCGTCTGCGGCGGAACAAGTATCCGCTGCTGGCGCTGGACGCCGCGGCGCGGAACCACCCGCTCCTGTCGCAGTCCGAGACCTGGCGCGTGGAGCTGGCCGCGGACCAGGCGGAGCTGGAGGCGCAACGGCGCGAGTACATCGCCGTCAAACACGCTTGGCTTGATGCCGGGATACCGTGCGTGATGTTCAAATCTGGGGGCGAGTACCCCGCGTTTCCGTACACAAGCGACAACCTCGACATCCTGGTCCCGCGCAACCGGCTGGATGACGCCCGGCGGATCCTCGTCAAGCAGCTTGGCTACGTCTGGCTGCGCAACATCGATGAGACGCAGAAGTTTCTCTTCCGCAAGTTTCGCGCCGGCAGATCCGTCTCGGCGATCCACGTGCATACGTGGGTGGGCTGGGACGTTGAGTTCCACGAGGAGGCGATCTGGGACGGCGTGCGCCAGTCGAGCGACGACCCGGAGGTGATGGTGCCCTCGGCTGAGGACGCCGTGCTGGTCAACGTCTCACACGCACTCTACGAGAACAAAGAGATCCGCCTCTACGACCTGGAGAAGGTGCGCAGCCAGTGGGGCCGCGGCCTGCACTGGGAGTACGTCGAAGGCGTGGCGCGCCGGCGCGGCTGGCTGGACGGCCTCTACTTCGGCCTGCTGGTCTGCGCCAAGCTGGAGCGGGCGATATACGGCTCCAACACAGTGCCGGCGAAGGTGCGGCGTCGTTGGCGCGAGGGGTTGAAGCGCTATCCGCTGCAGTGGCATTACTGGCGCCAGGTGCGCAAGCAGGAGTTCGAGCTGCCGTTCCCCATCTCCTTTGCGATGAGCAAGGCGCTCTACTACAAGAAGATTCTCCGCGACTCGCACGACGCGGTCGGGCAGCGCTTGCTGAACCTGGTTCACACGCTGGCCTGGGGCGTCAAGCAGAAGTCGGGGATACGGCCGCAGCGGGGGATGCTGATCTCGATCAGTGGCACCGACGGCGCGGGCAAGACCGCCCAGGCTCGGGCGCTGAGCGAGGCCCTGACGACGTCCGAGGCCTACAACAACGTGGTCTGGAGCCGCATCGGCACGACGCCTCTGTACCGCCGGGCGAGCCAGACGGCGCAGCGGACGACGAGCGCGTCGAAGAAGAGCGTTGCCGCATCAACGGCGGCGCCCGGCGTCCTGCGGCGAGCGCTGGGCTTCGCCTGGGCGACGGCCAACGCGCTCGACCTGGCGCTGACATACCAGTGGCGGGTGCGCCTGCCGCTGATGATGGGCCGTGTGGTGGTCTGCGACCGGTACACCTACGACGCGGCGGTGGAGATCGCCGAGCGCCTGGGCCCGGACGCTGTGGACGGGCTGCCGGTGAAGCTGCTGCACGCGCTTTCGCCACGGCCGCGCTTCGCCTACCTGCTGGACGCGCCAGCCGACGTCGCGGCCGAACGCTCGCTCGACCCGGAAGACGCCGGCCAGCTGGCGACGCAGCGAGAGCTCTACCGCGAGATTGCCGAGGCGCGAGGACTGCGGGTTGTCGACGCCTCGGGCGAACTGGCCGAGGGGTCGGATGTGATCGTGCGCGAGGTGCTCACTGACTTCGAAGACAACCACCGCACAGTCGTGAACCGGCTGCTGCTCTCGAACCCGAACCAGCTGAACCGCTCGGATCGCGAGGCGACGCGGTGAGGGTGCTGGTGGTGACGAACATGTACCCGCAGCCGGAGACACCGGCGTTCGGCGTTTTCGTCGAGGACCAGGTGAAGTCGCTGCGGCGAATCGGCGTCGAGGTCGACGTCTTCTTCATGAACGGCCGCAAGAACAAGCTCAACTACCTGGCCGCCTACCCACGGCTCTGGAACCACCTGCGCAAGAACCGCTACGACGTGGTGCACGCGCACTACGTCTTCTCCGGGCTCGTGGCCCGCGCGCAGTGGCAGGCGCCGGTAGTGCTGACGCATCACGGGCCGGAAGTCTTTATGACCTGGGAGCGGCACGTCTGCAACATGGCGACGGGCTGGTTCCACAAGGTGATCGTTGTCTCGGAGGAGATGAAAGAGCGCCTGGGCTACGAAGACGCGATCGTCATCCCCTGCGGCGTCGACCTGGAGCGCTTCAGCCCGGTCGATAAGCTCGAGGCGCGGCGCAAGGCCGACCTGCCGCTCGACAAGAATCTGGTGCTGTGGGCGGGTGAGTTCTTCCGGCCGGAGAAGCGATACGAGATCGTCGAAGCGGCGATGGCCACACTGACGGCCGAAGACCCGGACGTGGAGCTGGTAACGCTCTCGGGCCAGCCGCACACGGTGGTGCCGACGTACATGAACGCCGCCGACGTCCTCCTGCTAACGTCCGACGCCGAAGGCTCGCCGATGGTGGTGAAAGAAGCGATGGCCTGCAACGTGCCGGTCGTCTCCACGGCCGTGGGCGACGTGGCGGAGGTAATCGGCGGCACGGAAGGCTGCCACATCACGAGCCAGGACCCGGCCGAGGTCGTCGAGAAGCTCAAGGCAGCGCTCGCCTTTGGCCGGCGGACGAACGGCCGCGAGGCTGTGAAGCGCATGGAGCTGGACGAGATCAGCCGCCGCATCGTCGCGGTCTACGAGGAGGCGATCCGCGAGTGCAGGCGCGAGCTGGCAGCGCCGACGGACGGCTCCGTGGGAGCGGGAGGCGACGCATGAGGCGGGGGGCCCTTGGCGAGCGCGTCTGCTTCATCCGCATGAACTACTTTCCGGAGGAGGCGCACGTCCGCAAGAACGCGGAAGCGCTGACTGAAGCCGGCTACGACGTAGATATCATCTGCCTGCGCCAGAAGGGCGAAAAGGCGCGCGAGGATCGCGGCCGTGGGCGCATCTACCGGCTGCCGCTGGTGCACAAGCGTTCGGGCGCGCTGCGATACGTCTTCGAGTACGCGGCCTTCTTCACGATGGCCTTCTGGCTCGTCACCCTTCTGCACCTGCGAAAGCGATACAAGATCATCGAGACGTACAACGTCCCGGACGTGATCGTCTTTGTGGCGCTGGTGCCGAGGCTGCTCGGCGCGAAGGTCGTGCACTACATGTTCGAGGCGACTCCGGAGATGTACGCCGACCGCTTCGACCTGAAGCCCGGCGGCCTTGTCGAGAGGTCTCTGCGCTGGATGGAGCGGGTCAGCGTCCGTTTCGCGCACAAGTCGATCGTCGAGGGGCCGTTCGAGCGCGAGATGCGCGGCCTGCGCGGCGTTGACGTCGACCGGATCGCCGTCGTCATGAACGTGCCGGAAGGTCACCTCTTCCAGCCGCGCGCTCAAGGAGAATCCAACGGCGTCTCCAACGGAGCCACTGGCTGCGAAATAATCACGCACGGGAGCATGCTCAAGCGCTACGGCGTGCAGACGTTGATCGAGGCGATGCCGCGCCTGCAGCGCGAGATCCCCGGGCTGAAGCTGTGGGTCGTCGGCGACGGCGAGTACCGGCAGCCGCTTGAGGACCTGGCGATGAGCCTCGGTGTGGCGAACGCCGTCGAGTTCACGGGCTGGGTGAAGCACGAAGAAGTCTCCGACTACATCGGGCGCTGCCGCATCGGCATTGTGCCGATGCTCTACAACCAGCTGCCGAACAAGCTGTTCGAGTACGTGGCGATGGGCCTGCCGGTCGTCGTCGGCGACGTGCCATCGATCCGCACGGCGTTTGGTCCCGAAGCGGTGCAGTACTACCGTACCGGCGACCCATACCAGCTCGCTGATCGCGTACTCGCGCTCTATCGCGACGCCGATGGCGCGCGAGCGATGGCCGCCGGCGCGCAGGAGACGTACAAGAAGTACACCTGGGACGTGATGAAGGAAGTCTACGTCGGTATCCACGATGAGGTGCTCGCCAGAGGACGCGGCGAGCCCATGGCGGCGGAGGCGTAGATGGCTGGCGAGATCAGCGTCGTCGATCCGCGAACGTGCCCGGACTGGGACGTCTTCGTCGATTCGCACCCGGACGCCACCGTATTTCACACGAGCGGCTGGGCGCGCGTGCTGCTGGGCAGCTACAGGTACCGCCCGCTCTATCACGTGCGGCGTGACGAGTCAGGCGCGATTCGGAGCGGGGTGGCGCTGATGCAGGTGGACGGCCGTTTAACGACGCGACGGCTGGTGGGCCTGCCCTTCAGCGACGTCTGCCCGCCGCTCCTCGAGGCGTCGAATGAAAGCGCAGAGCTGATCTCGGTGGTCAGTAGCGCGGCGGCGAAGGCTGGCGCATCACACGTTGAGCTGCGCGGCCCGGGCGCTGTACCGCTCGACTCTGCCGGGTTCAGCGGCGGCCAGGCCTTTTACCAGCACATCATCCCGATCGCGGCCAGCGCAGAGGAGACGGCGAAGGGGTTCCACTCGTCGGCGCGGCGGGCGATCCGCAAGGCGGAGAAAGAGGGCCTGTCTGTGCGCGAGGCGGGCAGCCTCGACGACATGCGCGAGTTCTATCGGCTGACGGTGCTTACACGCAAGAAGCACGGTCTGCTGCCGCAGCCGTGGCGCTTCTTCGCGAACATCCACAAGCAGATGATCGAGGCTGGCGCCGGCCACCTGTTGCTCGCCGACTTCGAGGGACGGCCGATCGCGGGCGACCTGCTGCTGCAGTTCCGCGACCAGATGGTGTACAAGTTCAACGCCTCCGACCCGCGGTTCCTGAACCTGCGTCCGAACAACATCTTGCTCTGGCAGGCGATTCGGCTCTCGGCGTCGCTCGGCTGCCGTTCCCTGGATCTGGGGCGCTGCGACACGGACAACGAGGGCCTGCGGCGGTTCAAGCTACTGTGGGGCAGCGATGAGAAGACGCTGCGCTATTACACCCACGCGGTGGCAGGCGCGACGAACGGGAGCCTGGCGTCGAACGCGCTGCCTCAGTCTCTGCTAGCGCTCTTCGTCAAGCTGGCGCCGTCGTCCGCGCTGCGCGGAATGGGCTCCGCGATCTACCACAACTTCGGCTAGCCGGCGCTCGCCTACGGGCAGTTCGCCGGCAACGAGACGATCTCAACAATGTGCGTCAGGATGGCGCGTGCGTCGGCGGCCGTGACAGCACCGTCGCAGTCGAGATCGGTGAGATGGAGGCAGCCAGTCGAAGGTAGCCCGGCGGCAGCCTGCAGTACAAGCAGCGCGTCGATGGGCGTGATCGCGCCGTCGCAGTTCACGTCACCTGGCCGCGGGTCGGTCGCCGTGGCCGAGGGCGGCGGGTCTGGTGACACGGTCGGTCCAGGAGTGGCCGTTGGCGTGGGTGTGACTGCAAGCGTTGGCGTCGGCGTTGCGGTGGGTGCCTGTGGCGGCAGCTGAGGCGGCTCTGAGGGTGGCGGCGGGGTTGCGGTCGGTGTTGCGGTGGCAGCCGGAGTCGGCGTTGGCTCAGGCGTGTCTGACGGCGTGACTGAACCGACCTCAAACGCGCCGATGTCTGGCGCCGATCCGCTGTAGTCGTCGTTCACGCCCGGGATTACAACGCCGGCGTCGATCAGCGGGCTGCCGGCGAGCGGGCGCAGATCCGCGTCCCAGGTGAAGTCGGAGGCCGTGATGCCGTGCGTTTCCTGTCCCGTGCCAGAGCGCAGGCTGGCGAGCGTGCCATGCCAGCTGTTCTCCCACTTAACGAAGCGGTCGCCGTCGGTCGTAAAGATGGCGTCGTAGTCCGCGGTGACGGCGCCCGTGTGAGTGTACGTCTCCCAGACGTAGCGCCCGGCGTAGATTGCGTTGTTGAGCAGGTGGATGTTCCTCAGGTTCGGATCTGTCTGCTTAAAGCCGTCGGCGGGCGTGGCGCCGGCGAAGAAGCTGTTGTGGTAGATGAGGACTTCGCCGGTGGAGTCGTCGCCGGTCTTGAACGCCGCCGGTCCCTCGCCGCGACGCGGCTGTGGATCGGTGATGACGTTGCCGACGATCGTCAGCGGGCCGCCCAGGGCGGGTGCCAGGGCAACGCCGATGAGGCAGCCGCTGACCGTGTTGCCGGAGACCGTGATGTTGTGGGTGCCGCCCTCGACCTGGATGCCGTCGTCGTCGCACTCACGGATGGTGTTGCCTTCGATGAGGGTGTCGCCGTTAAAGACGCCCCAGGGGACGTCCTCCGGCTCGCCGCCGATGCCGTCGTGGCCGCCGATGATCGTGTTGCCGCTGAAGGTGTGGCCGCCGCCGGCGTCGGGGCCGGTGTTCTTGACCCAGATGCCGTTTCCGGGGCCGACGTCGTCGCCGCTCTCGGTAACGCGCCGCTCGAGGTATGAGTCGCGGACGGTCAGGGCGCTGCCGCCACCCCAGGACGAGATGCCGCCGCGGTACTGGTCTGCGCCCTCGCCGCAGTTCCAATCGGTGACGGTCAAGCGGTCGAGCGTAACGTTGCTCGCGGCGAAGAGGTGGATGACCTCGGTGACGGAGCGACGGGCGCCCAGATCTTCGATCGTGATGTGATCGGCCATGATGTCGATGGCGTGGTTGCTGCAGCCGCCGTCGATCCAGACGCCGTCGTCTCCCCGAAAGGTGACGGGAGCGCCCGCTATGCCGGCGGTCTCGGCGGCGAACGGCGCGTAGACGCCGGGCGCGATGTTTACGATGTCGCCGGGGCCGGCGCGGTCAGCCGCTGCCTGCACCGTGCGCAGTGGCTGCGACTGTGTGCCGGGCGCGCCATCGTCGCCTGAAGTCGAGACGTAGTAGTCAGTGCCGGCGGCGCGCGCTGGCTCACCGGCGAGCACGAAGACGGCAGCGACGGCCACGGCCGTGGCCAGCACGAGTGTGGAAAGTGATCCCCGTGAGTAACTCATCCCTTCGAAGGAAGGGAGGCCCAATAACGGGTCTACGTTACCGCTTATACGGGGGTTAGCGTGAAGATGCGGTTCAGGCTGCGGCTGTCGTGCGGGAGCCGAAGATGTAGCCCAAGCCGCGCCGCGTGATGATCAGTTCGGGATGGCTGGGATCGCGCTCGATCTTCTGGCGCAGATACCAGATGTAGAGCTTGAGGTTAGCGCGGTCAGCGACGTAGGACGGGCCCCAGACATCGGTCAGCGCCTGTTCGTACGTGACGACCCAGCCGCGTCTGCGGACGAGCATCGCCAGCAGGCGAAACTCCAGGGGCGTGAGGTGGACCGGCTTGCTGTCGATCGAGACGAGCATCTCCGGCCAGTCGATAGCAAGGTGCTTGTATTCGAACTTCTCCTCGTGCTCTGCCGAAACCTGCGTTGGTGTTAGTGTCATGCTGCCCCTCGATAGTTCGGACCGGTGTTGCTTCTACCGTGGCACGCGCGAGTTGCAGGCACGGTGAACCGGCTTGGTGAGGGGGTTAAGAATTGGTGAACGCGGCGCTCAGTCGAGCGTTAAAGGGCAGTCCGGCGTCTCGTTCCCGGCCGCCTCCTGGCCGGTTGCCGACTGCAAGCTGGCGAGGTCCAGGTATCGCTGGCCCTCCCAGGTGACGAATCGCTCCGGGTCGCTGGTCCAGAGCGTGTCGCCGTCGAAGGACGTGCCGTTGGGGACGGCGTCGCCGAGCCTGATGACGTGGCGGCTCGTACGGAAGCAGTTGTCGCGGGAGACGATCGTGGGCAGGCCGCCGTTCGTCTGCATGAGGCCGTCGCCGTCGCTGTCGCAGACGTTCTCGGTGAGGAAGACTTCGCCCGGGTAATCGTGGCCCGTCTTGAAGCAGAAGAGATTGTCGTAGAGGCCCGTTTGCAGGTTGCGGATGACGTTGCGGGTGATGAAGAGCGGGCCGGTCAGCGTTGGCGCGAAGGCGATGCCTGTTCCACAGCCGCTGATCGTGTTGCCGGTCACGCGCACGTCCTCGTTGCCGCCTTCCACCTGGATGCCGTCGTCCCAGCAGTCCGTAATAGTGTTGTTCTCGATGGTGGTGGAGCGGTCGAACGTGCCGTGCACGTCCCACTCAGACTCGCCGCCGATGCCGTCCCAGCCACCGCTGATCGTGTTGCCGGCGATGTAGTGGCCGCCGCCGCTGGGAGCTTCGTCGGTGCTCTTGAACCAGATGCCGTCGCCGTGGCCGCGCGGCTCGCCCGAAGTGCGATAGGTGATCGTGTTGTTGGTGATCGTCTGGCAACAGGCGGCCTGCCAGACGGCGATGCCCGCGTTTGCCTGGAATATGGCGTCGTTGCAGTTGAAATGCTCGATCGTGAGGCCGTCGAGCGTGACGTGATCCGGCGGCGAGGCGTCGCCAGCATCGCCGACGAGGACGCCGGGCCCGCCTGTGTTGCGGATGCCGATGCCCCGGATCGTGACGCCGGAGCCGCCGTACACGTGGATCGCCGGGCCTTCGGCGCAGTCGCGGTCGATCCAGACGTCGCCATCACCCGCCGGCAGGATGGTGACGGCCTGGGTGATGCGCACGAACTCATCGTAGACGCCGGCGTGAACCTCGACGATGCCGCCAGCGCCGGCCGCCTCGATGCCCTCGCTGATCGAGCTGACGTCGCCACCGGGGCCGACGCTGACCCGGGTTGGTGCGGGCGTGGCGGTACCGAGCGCCTGCTGGCCGCTGCTGTCATCGCCGAAGGACGAGAGCGCGAGAACGGCCACGATGGCGATGAGAAGAGCGCCACCCAGGTAGCCGAGCATAGTGAAGGACCGGAACGCGAGATTGGACATCTAACATAACAGTGACGGGATGGTTAATAGGCACGCAAGGGGCTAAGGGGCATCCTGACAGAATTCGAACGGGAATCGAACCTGCTTCCAACGTAAGCGGGCCTAAACTAGACCTTAACGCAACCACGGGTAGTTTTAGGTTCGTCTATGAGATTCGGTACGTTTCACCTCGCAGAAGCGCCCGACGTCCTCTCCCCGGGAGAGGCGATCGCGGCTGAGCTGCGGCAGATCGTGCTCGCGGAAGACCTCGGCTTCGATTCCGTATGGCTGGCCGAGCACCACTTCACCTCCTACTGCGTCGTCAACGACGCTCTTAGCTTCGCGTCGCATGTCGCCGCCGTGACATCGACTGTGCGGATCGGAACGGCCGTTAGCGTCCTTCCGCTGCACCATCCGGTAGAGGTGGCTGAGCGCGCAACGCTCGTGGATATACTTAGCAACGGCCGCTTGCTTCTGGGCGTTGGCCGGGGTTACTCGGCGACGGAGTTCAGCGCCTTCGGTCTCGATCTGGCGGGCAGGCGTGAGCGCTTTGAAGAGTCACTGGATATCGTGCTCAAGGCGTGGAAGCACGAGCGCTTCGACCACGAAGGTAAGTTTTGGCAACTGAAGGACGTGGCGCTCACCCCGCGGCCGCTGCAGACGCCGCACCCGCAGGTCCTCGTGGCTTGCTCCGGGTCATCGGAGACGCTGTCGCGGGTGGCCGCGCGGGGCTTGCCGTTGATGTTCGGCGACGACTTTCTAGTGCCCGGGGACGTGGCGAAGCGAATCGAGGCCTACCGAGCCGGAGCGTCCGCGGCGGGCCTATCGCCGGAAGGCGCGGGCGTTCTCGTCGGCGACTCCTGGATCATGCTGAAGATACACATTGCGGAATCGCGCAAAGAGGCGCGAAGAGCGGCGGGTCCGTACGCCCTCTGGCGGCACACCAAGGTACACGAGCTCGAACCCGCCGGATCGTCGCCGACGCTGCTCTCGAAGATTGCGAAGCGCGCACCGGCGGCGAAGGTTCTGATCTCGGACCCGGCGAAGAAGCACTGGGCGGACGTGACTGCTGACGATCTGACGTCGTTCGGCCTGTTCGGCACGCCTGACGACGTGGCGAAGAAGATCGAAGAGTTCGAGGCCGCCGGAGCACGCAACATCATCCTCTCGTTCGGCTTCGGTGGGATGCCCGAAATGATGGTGCGACGCTCGATGAAGCGATTCGCGACGGAGGTAGCGCCGGCGTTCACCACCCACTTGACGGCTGTCGCCCGCGCGGGTTCGACGACTTGACGATGGCAGATCCTCGTCGCGTTCTGGTTACCGGCGCTGGAGGCGCCCCCGCCACCAACTACGTGCGCTCGCTGCGGCTGGCCCCTGAGCCGTACTACCTGATCGGCGTCGACTGCAGCGCGTACCATCTGCCGCTGGCGGAGACGGACGAGGCGCACCTTGTGCCGCGAGCCGACGACCCGGATTACATAAGGATACTCAACGAGATCGCACGCGAGAGCGGCGCCGAGCTGATCTTCGCGCAGCCGGACGTCGAAGTTGCTGTGCTGTCGGCGCGCCGGGATGAGCTGGCCGCGCCGATGTTTCTCCCGGCCAAGGAGACGATCGAGTGCTGCCTCGACAAATTCTCGAGCTACAGCGTCTGGCGTGATGCGGGCATCAAGGTGCCGCCGACGCGCGGCATCGACGGGCCGGCCGATCTGGAAGCCGCGCTCGATCAGTTCGGCGAGGCATGGCTGCGGCCGACGACCGGTTCAGCGGGCAACGGCTCTTACCACACGAGCGACCTGCGGCACGCGAAGATGTGGCTCGACTCGCGCGACGGCTGGGGGAGCTACACTGCGGCCGCCTACCTGGGCCCGGATTCAGTGACCTGGCAATCGATCTGGCTCGATGGCGAGCTGGTGGTGGCACAAGGACGAAAGCGACTGAAGTGGGAGCTGGCCGACCGCTCGCCCACCGGCGTCACCGGCGTCACGGGCGTCGGCATGACGGTAAGCGATCCGCTGGTCGATTCCGTCGCCCTGGCGGCGGTCCGCGCGGTGGACTCACGCCCCCACGGCATCTTCTCCGTCGACATGACGAACGACGCCGAGGGCGTGCCGAACCCAACCGAGATCAACATCGGACGGTTCTTCACCACGTCGCTCTTCTTCGCGGAGGCGGGGCTGAACATGCCGCACATCTTCACCCGGCTGGCGCTGGGCGAAGAGCCGCCGGCTATCGAGCGCAAGATCAACCCGCTGCCACCCGGACTGCTCTGGGTGCGCGGCATGGACCGGGAGCCGAGGCTGGTCTGTCCCGGCAGCCTGGAGAGCGCCGCCGCGGAGCTGGCGGAGCGCCAGGCGCGCTCCCGCGAGAAGATGGAAGCGGCAACCGATTGACGCCGATCCTCTTTGACCTCGACGGCACGCTGATTGACGTGAGCGCGCGACACTATTCTCTTTACAAGAGCGTGATCTCCGGCCAGGGCGTCGAGGCGCTGCCCCCGGGCGACTACTGGCGCCATCGCCGCGCGGGCGAGTCTACGATCGATCTGCTGGCCGTGACCCCGGGTGTGAACGTCGAGCGCTTCACGGCGGCGTGGATGGACGGCATCGAGCAGCCCGCCTGGCTCGCGCTGGACGAGCCCTACGAGGGAGCGGTCGAGATCATCGAGGCGCTTCGATCAGAGTACGACCTGGTGCTGATCACGCTCCGCCGCGATCGCGTTGCGCTAATGGCTCAGCTGGACGCACTGCAGATGAGGTCGTACTTCACGAAGATCATCTGCCACGGGCCTGAGCTGGTCAGAGGAAAGCACCAGCTGAAGGGTGTCGCAGAGCTGCCGCCAGGAGGCTACGCCGTCGGCGATACCGAGGCCGACATCGAGCTGGCGTCACAGACGGGCCGGCAGGCGATCTGTCTGTCGTATGGTGTGCGTTCGGGATGCTACTTGGCCAGTCGTGGCGCGGAGACGGTGATCAGCTCTCTGCGCGAGCTGCCGGAGGTGATCACCGCCGCCGAGCTGCCGGACCTGCCGCGGGACGTAGCGGACGTCGAGCAGGGTGTTGCGCTGCGGAACGTCCACTTGCGCGCCAGCTTTTAGCAGAGCGCCGAAGTGGTCGCCAGGCGAGCGGCCCGGATCAGAGTTCGCGCCATTTGCGGCCGTCCTTCTCTATTAGCTCGTCCGCGGCCGCCGGGCCCCAGGTGCCTGCCTCGTAGTTCGGGAAGTCCAGCGGCGGCGACGAGCGCCAGCCGTCGAGGACCCGCTCCATGATCGTCCACGCGGCCTCGACTTCGTCGGACCGGGTGAAGAGCGTGGCATCGCCCTGCAGCGCATCGACGATGAGCGTTTCGTAGGCGGACGGCGCTTGTTTGACGAACGACGCGCCGTAGAGAAAGTCCATGGTTGCCGGCCGTAGCCGGGGCGAGCCGGGGACCTTGGTCAGGAACTTGAGGCTGATGCCCTCGTTAGGCTGGATACGGATGGAGAGCACGTTCGGCTCGAGGTGAGGTTCGTCGATGAAGTCGTGGAAGAGAAGCTTTGGTGCTGTCTTGAAGGTGATGGCGATCTCTGTGCTGCGCTTCGGCAGGCGCTTTCCGGTGCGCAGATAGAAGGGCACGCCGGCCCAGCGCCAACTGTCGACGAACAGGCGCAGCGCCGTGAACGTCTCCGTCTGCGAAGCATCGGGAACCCCTGCCTCCGCCCGGTAGGCGGGCGCTTCCTCGCCGGCCACCCAGCCGGGACCGTACTGGCCGCGAACGGTCTCGATCGCCACCTCGTCGTCATCGAACAGGCGGACGGCGTTCAGCACCTTCACCTTCTCGTCGCGGACGGAGCGGCCGTCGATCGCCAGCGGCGGCTCCATGGCGATCAGTGAAAGCAGCTGCATGATGTGGTTCTGGATCATGTCGCGGAGGGCGCCGGAGCCGTCATAGTAGTTGCCCCGGTGGCCGACGCCCAGGCTCTCCGACACCGTGATCTGCACGTGGTCCACGTAACGGCGGTTCCAGATCGGCTCCATGATGCCGTTGGCAAAGCGGAAGACGATGATGTTCTGGACGGTCTCCTTGCCCAGGTAGTGGTCGATGCGGTAGACGTCGTCCTCGCTGAAGACGGAGTGGACGGCGCGGTTCAGTTCGCGCGCCGAGGCCAGGTCGACGCCGAACGGCTTCTCGATGATCACACGCGACCAGCCTTCAGTCGCGGCGCCCTGTGACCGGGCACGGCCGAGCTGCTCGATGATGTCGACGAACGTTGTCGGCGGCACGGCGAGATAGTAGAGGCGATTGCCGCCGATGCCGCGCTCCGCTTCGACTTCTCGCAGCTTTTCGTTCAGGCGGTCGTGGCCTTCGGGGTCGTCGTAGCCGCCGTAGGAGTAGAAGAGGCCCGAGGCGAAGGAATCCCAGACCTCCGGGTCGATGGGGCGCCGAGAGTGCTTTTCGACGTTCGAGCGCGCCTCTTCGCGGAAGACGTCGTTGGACCACTTCGTTCGCGAGTAGCCGACAACGGCAAGGCCGGGCGGCAGCCGCCCGTCAAGCGCCAGGTTGTACAAGGCCGGCATGAGCTTACGCGCGGTGAGGTCTCCGGAGGCGCCGAAGATGACGATCGTACAGGGATCGGTGGCGCTGTCGGAGACGGGCGCGGTGGTGGAGGTAGCGGTCTGCGCCGTCACTCGTTCTTGACCTTGTGCCCGCCGAACTCCTGGCGCAGCGCGGCGATCAGCTTGGCGCCGAACGAGTCGTCCTGCCGCGAGCGGAAACGGGCGAAGAGCGAGTGCGCCAGGACCGTCGCGGGGACGTCGCGGTCGATCGCCTCCTGGATCGTCCAGCGGCCCTCGCCCGAGTCGTCGACGTAGCCGCGGATGGAGGACAGGCCGGGGTCCTTGGCCAGGGCGCGCTCGGTCAGCTCGAGGAGCCAGGAGCGGACTACGCTGCCGTGTCCCCAGAGCTGCGAGATAGTGTGGAGGTCGAGGTCGTAGGTTGAGGCGTCGAGGAGTTCGAAGCCCTCGGCGTAGGATTGGAGGAGCGCGTACTCGATGCCGTTGTGAACCATCTTCACGTAGTGGCCGGCGCCGGCGGGGCCCATGTAGGCGTATCCTTCCGGCGGCGCCAGTGTCTCGAAGATTGGGCGCGCGCGTTCGAAGATCTCCTTGTCGCCGCCGATCATCAGGCAGTAACCGTTGTCGAGGCCCCAGATGCCTCCACTCGTGCCGCTGTCCAGCAGGTGGATGCCGGACGCCTTCAGCGATGCGGCGCGTGCCACGGTGTCGTGGTAGTTGGAGTTGCCTCCTTCAATGATCGCGTCGCCCTGCTCCAGCAACGGCGCCAGCGCATCGATCGTGTCCGTCACCGGCTGGCCGGACGGGACCATGATCCAGACGTGCCGCGGTTTCGCCAGCTTGCCGACGACTTCCTCAAGGCTCATGGCCGGTACCGCGCCTTCGGACTTCAGAGGGTCAGCCGCCCCCGGATCGCGGTCGTAGACGACGACTTCGTGGCCGCCGCGGAGGAGGCGCAGGCTCATGTTCGCGCCCATGCGCCCGAGTCCGATCATGGCGAGCTGCATCCTATCGGCTCCGCCCTACGGTTTCGCGCAGCGCCGCTTCGACACTGTCTACCAGGAGTAGCAGGCTGGCCGCCGGGTCGTCGCCGAGGGAGACGCGCAGGACCGGCCGCCGGCGCCCCAAGAGAGCCGCCAGGTCGCCCAGCGCCTGCGCCCGCTTGAGGACGCTGAAGGTGAACGACTGCTCGCCGGGCACGTCGATGTCGATCTCGTCATCCATCACCAGCTGTAAAAAGACGCCCGTCGCCGGTCCGCCCTTGTGTAGTTGGCCGGTCGAGTGCAGAAAGCGCGGGCCGTAGCCGACTGTGGTCGCCCTTCGCGTCGCGTCGCGAAGGGCCGTGCGCAGGCGCGTCAGGAGGCGGTCGTGCTCTTCCGTCTGCGGGATGTAGGCCATGATCGCCAGGTACGAGCCTTCCGGCGCGAGCAGGAAGTGCTCTGCCACGAGCGCGCCGATCGTGCGCTTCGGGGCGTTGTCCAGGCGTGCCAGCGTCGAGTCGTCGGCGGCCAGGGTGAGGCCGTCTTCCTCGATGGCCGGAGCCGGGTTGGGCATCAGGCCGCTCGTCTCGTACTGCTCGAGGACGTGGCGGGTGTTTTCCTTGCTCTCGGTCACGTTCGGCTCATCGAACGGGTTGAGGCCGAGCGCGGCGCCGGCGGCGGCGGTGGCGATCTCCCAGCGCAGGAACTCCGCACCGAGCCCGTACGGTCCGGGGACGTCGATGCGGATGACGGGATGGCCGGCCGCTTCGAGCTGGTCGGCCGCGGCGGCGGTCTCTTCGTCGCGCTCCTCCAGCTGCATTGAGACGAAGACCCGGTCGTTACCGTACGACTGGGCATCACCGGCCGGCTCGCCGACGATGGGGACGATGCCCTGTCCGCCCTTGCCTGTGCTCTCGGCGATTAGCTGCTCCGCCCAGGCGCCGAAGCTCTCCAGGCCGGGCGCCGAGATGAACGTCAGCTTGTCGCGCCCCTCCTGCGCCAGCGCGGCCAACCGTTCGCCGAGAGCGGCGGCCTCCACTCCGTCGACTGTATCCGCTGAGGCCAACAGTCTTTCGATGTCGACGCCGATGGCGGCGGCGGGTACAAGGCCGAAGAAGGAGAGCGCGGAGAAGCGTCCGCCGATGTCCGGCGGGTTGACGAACACGCGGTGGAACGCCGATTCGCCCGCCCGGTGATAAAGCGGCGTCTCAGGATCGGTAACGGCGATGAAGTTGTCGAGCGCGCCGGTGTCGCCCGTGGCGTCGAGAGTGCGTTCGGCGAAGTATCGTTCCAGAGATATCGTCTCGACCGTCGTGCCCGACTTGCTGGAGACGATGAAGAGCGTCGAACTGACGTCGATCATGTTTTCGACGCGCAAGATGGCCAGCGGGTCGGTGGTGTCCAGGACGTGCAGAGTTGGGAAGCCGGCCTGCGCACCGAACGTGCTCTGGAAGACCTCCGGGGCCAGCGAACTGCCACCCATGCCGAGGAGTACGGCGTGGCGGAAGCCGAGTTCGCGGACCCATTCCGCGAAGCCGCGCAGCTCGTCGACGCTGTCGCGCATCGATTCGTGAAGGTTCAACCAGCCGAGGCGCCGGCCGATCTTCTCCTGGATGGCCGGATCAGCGGCCCAGAGTGAGGTGTCGCGCGCCTGAAGGCGCTCGAAGAAGGAGGCGGGTGAAGTCACCCCGTCAGTCTCCCCTCGATGCGGCGCCGATCCCTTTGCTGCCGGCGAGGATGCGGCTGCGCTTCTCCTCCACCGTGGCACGGGCCTTCGCGAAGGAGTCGGCGAAGAGCTTGACGCCCTGCACCTGCAGCTCGTCCGTCACTGCCCGGAAGTCGATACCGGCGGCTTCGAGCTCGCGGACGTGTGCCTGGGCGTCAGCGACGCCCGTCGTCAGCGTGGCGGCGACGATGCCGTGGTCGCGGAAGGCGTCGAGAGTGTTCTGGGGCATGGTGTTGATCGTATCGGGGCCGATCAGCTCCTCAACGTAAAGTACGTCACGGTAGTCGGGGTTTTTCGTGCTTGTGCTGGCCCACAGGCAGCGTTGGACGCGCGCGCCCCCGGCGGCGAGCTTTGCCCAGCGGTCGCCGGAGAAGATCTCCTGGTATTTCGCGTAGGCGATCCTGGCGTTGGCGACGCCGGCCTTGCCCAGCAGCGCGCTCAAGCGCCGGCGTTCGAGGTCGCCCTCGACGGCCTTGATCTTCTCTTCGAGCTGGCCGTCGACCATTGAGTCGACGCGGCTGACGAAGAAGCTGGCGACCGATGCGATGCGGTCGAGGGGCAGGCCCGCCTTGGCGCGCGTCTCCAGCGCCGCGATGTAACGCAGTGCGACCTGCTCGTAGCTGTCGACGCCGAAGAGCAGTGTGATGTTGACGTTGATCCCGTCGGCGAGCGATTGCTCAACGGCCGGCAGGCCTTCCGGCGTTCCAGGTATCTTGATCATCGCGTTCGGGCGATCGAGGGCGGCGAACAGGCGCTTCGCCTCGCTCGTCGTGGTCTCGGTGTCGTCGGCGATCAGCGGCGAGACCTCCAGCGAGGCGTAGCCGTCTGCGCCTTCGGTCTCGTCGTAGACGGCGCGGAAGATGTCCGCGGAGAGGCCGACGTCGGTCACTGTCAGCGCGTCGTACGTCTCGTCGAGCGAGACGTTGGGGCGGACGATCTCGGCGAGGTGCTCGTCGTAGGCGTCGCTGGCGCCGACGGCCTTCTCGAAGATCGAGGGGTTGGACGTGCCGCCGCTGACGCCGTCGTCGTCGACGAGGCGCTGGAGCAGGCCGGTCTTGATTAGCTCGCGGTTGAGGTTGTCGTACCAGACGCTCTGTCGCTGGCTCTTTAGCTCCACTAGCGGGTTCGCCATGCTGGTCGCTCCTATCCCGAAATCTCTTGTGTCTTGCCGGTCTCGGTCTTGCCTGTTTCGATGGCGCGCACCTTGGTCAGGCGGCGCACGTAGCGCTCCTGGGCGTCGAAGCTGGCACCGACGAACGCCTTCGTCACCTCAAGCGCGACGTCGATGCCGATGACGTGCGAGCCGAGGCAGATGACGTTCATGTCGTCGTGCTCTACCCCCTGGTGCGCGGAGTAGGTGTCGTGGGTGATGGCGGCGCGGATGCCGCCGAGCTTGTTGGCGGCGACGCTGGCGCCGACGCCGCTGCCGCAGACGAAGACGCCCCGTTCGGCGTTGCCGGACTGGATCTCGGTGGCGATGGCGACGGCGATGTCCGGGTAGTCGACGGACTCGGCGCTGTCGGTGCCGACGTCGGTGACATCGTGGCCGGCCGCGCGCAGGAAGTCGGCGATGGCGTTCTTCATCTGAAAGCCGCGGTGGTCGGCTCCGACGACGATGCGCATGGCGCTCCTTCTCTACGCTGGGCGAGGCGGAAGATGCACCCCGATCAGTCGAGGGCACCCCAGGTGATCCATGCTATCGCCGCCCGCCAAGGCCCGCAAGGGAGCGCTTGGGCGGTTCGGTTTCGTCCGTGCGGGGACGGGGGCCTAGGGGGCGTCGCCTGCTGGGCCGGAGTCGCCGCTGCTTGCGGTGACCGTGATCATGATTGGCTCCACCTCAAGGAAATCCCAGCCGCCGGTGACATCGTTTGTGATTGTGATGATTGCACTCACGAAGTAGACGCCCGGCGCGGCGGTCTCCTGGGAGATGGTCGCCGAGTCCCACTCCGCATCGAGAACGACCTCCTCGTTTGGCCCGAAGCTGAAATCGCTTTCGATGCTGGCCCGTACGCCGAGCGTCAGGCGTTGTTCGCCAGTCTTCGGATCGAATTGGTCCGCCATGAAGGAACTCCACACGCGCTCCCCCGCCGAATCGTGTATTTCGAACTCGAGAGGCGGGCTGGCGCTGAGGAGGTTGAGCGGCTTGCTGGAAGCATTTCTGACCCGCAGAAGGAGCGAGGTTGTATCGCCGGCTCTGACGCTAGCGGGCACCTCCATCTCCAGCTGCAGTGGCGGCGGGTCACCGTCGCCACTGAAAATGAACCCGCCGGAGCCCCCGCCATCTGATCCGCAGGCCGCGGCCAGGGCAGCGAAGAGGGCGACGATCGCTAGTCGTGGCAGCACGTATGTATAACGCAGCTCGGTGGGGAATCGTTCCCTATACGCGAAAGGCCCGCGACGAGCGCCGCGGGCCTTTTTTTGATCGCTGCTACAGGGGCGCCTAGGACTTGACCTCGGCGGCGGCGTTGCTGATGACGACGCGGCCTTCCTGCGTCTTCGACTGGACGATGATCTTGCCGTCGCCCTCGTCCCACATCTCGGTCGTGATCGTGTCGCCCGGGTAGACGACCCCCGTGAAGCGCACGGACAGACCGACGAGGCGGTCCGGGTCGTTGTCGCAGTACTCGGCGAGGACGGCGCGGCCGGCGTAGCCGAAGCTGCAGAGGCCGTGCAGGATCGGCCGGTCGTAGCCGGCCATCTTCGAGAAGTCGGGGTCGATGTGCAGCGGGTTGCGGTCTCCCGAAAGGCGGTAGATGGCGGCCTGGATGTCCAGCGTCGTGTCTTCCAGCGACTTGTCGGGCGCGCGCTCCGGCGCCTTGTTGGCGGCGCCTGGGCCACGGTCGCCGCCGAAGCCGCCGGCGCCGCGCACGAAGACGCCGGACGTGTTCGTGAAGACGGTCTCGCCGGAGGCGTCCGTGGTCGTGGAGTCGATCGTGACGAGGGCGCCTTTGCCCTTGTCGTAGACGCCCGTCACGGTCGCGCTTGTTGTCAGCGAGCCGGTCGTGGGGATCGTCTTGGCGATGCGGAAGCCCTGCTCGCCGTGGAGGATCATCACGGGGTTGATCTCGACGCCGGCGGCCAGGCCCATGAGCGCGGGGAAGGCCGGAATGACCGCGAAGGTCGGGATTACCTTGAGGTTGCGCTCGAAGATGAACGGCAGTTCCTTGGCGCCGATGCCGAGCGCGTAGAGCATAACGTCGCGTTCCTGGTAGTCGAAGGTGGACGCCGGCAGCTCCAGGCCGACGACGTCCGGTCCGAGGGTCTTGCGTTCTGTTGTCATGGCCTAGCTCGCCGCCGTGGCCGTCGCCAGGCGCTTGGAGACCTCGTCGAAGGCGTTGCTGAACTCTTCGGCGCCGGTCATGTCGCTGATCTTATCGATGTTGTCGCGCACGGCCTCGATCGTAATGCCGGGCAGCACAGCGCCCTTGCTCTCGACGATCGCCGCGCGGCCGACGTAGCCACCGCCGGCGGTGAAGATGTTTCCCGAGACCTGGCACTCTTCCGAGACCAGGTAGGCGACGACCGGCGAAACGAACTCCGGCAGCAGCTTCTCGAGCACGGCCGGCGGCATCACGTCCTCGGTCAGCCGCGAGGCGGCGACGGGGGCGATGACGTTGGCCTTGATGTTGTACTTGGCGCCTTCCAGCTCCAACGTGCTGGCGAGGCCGAGGAGCGCCGTTTTGGCGGAGGAGTAGTTGGCCTGGCCGAAGTTGCCGTAGAGGCCGGCGTTGGAGGTGGTGACGATGATGCGGCCGTAGTTTTGCTGGCGCATCAGGCGGAAGGCAGGCTGGATAACGTCGAAGGAACCCTTGACGTGCACGGCGAAGATCTTGTCCCAGTCCGCCTCCTCGAGGTTGTGAAAGGCGCGGTCGCGCAGGATGCCGGCGTTGGCGATCACGATGTCGACCTTGCCGAAGGCGTCGACGGCGGTTTTGATGATGTTCTCGCCGCCGGCGTAGGTGTCCACGCCGTCGTAGTTGGCAACGGCCTCGCCGCCGGCCGCCTTGATCTCGTCCACGACCTTGTCGGCCATATTCGAGCCGCCGGCGCCGTCGCCATCGCGCGCACCGCCGAGGTCGTTGACGACGACCTTTGCGCCGCGGGAGGCCAAGAGTAGCGCGTGGGCGCGGCCAAGGCCGCCGCCGGCGCCTGTGACGACCGCGACCCGGTCGTCAAAACGTACTTCGCTCATTGAGGAACCTCCAGTTCAATTGTAGGGGCGGCCGGCCGCGGTCCTGGGGGCGTGCAGACAGACGCCTGTCGGGCAGCTTATTAGATTCATAATGGGTGGGTCGTGTCAACGCACCGGGCCGCCTTCTAGATGGGTGATCCGACAGCCGGGTGCAGCTAATCCCGCAGGCCGGCCAGCTCGGCCCTCACCTGGATGCGGCGGATGACGTCGGCGCGGGTGACGAAGCCGCTGAAGGCGAAGCCGTCAATCACGGGCAGCTGGTGGACGTCGTTCGCCGCCATCAGTTCCAGGGCGCTCATCAGCTCGTCGGCGGAAGCGATCGTGTACAACTGCTCCCGCGGGGTCATGGCGCGAAAGGCGCTGGTCGTCGCCCATTCGTCGGGGGGAAAGGCGCGCAGGTCGCCGATCGTTATCAGGCCAAGAAGGTTGCCCTCGACGACGACCGGAACGCAGCGCTGGCCGCGCCCGAGGATGTAATCGTTGACGAGTTCGCTCAGTGGGATGTCCGGCGGCGCGCCCTCGAAGCTCCTGTCGATGATGTCGCCGACCTTGGCGCCCTCCAGCGTGTTGCGGTAGAGGAGCTGTTGGTAGGCTTGCTCCGAGGTGTTGCGCAGGAACCAGCCGATGACGATAAACCAGACACCTCCGACCACGTTCTCCGTGGCCACCACCGAGAGGACGCCCAGCGCCATCAGGCCGAAGGCGATGATCGTCCCCACCCGTGCGGCCCAACGCGTCGCTCGCAGCATGCTACCCGTGCGTGCCCAGAGGCCGGCGCGCAGCACGCGGCCGCCGTCCAGAGGGTATCCAGGAAGCAGATTGAAGATGCCAACGGCGATGTTGATGAACGCAAGGTAGAACGCGATCGCGCCGGGCACGCTTGTGCCCATGTCGCTCAAGTGAAGAGCGAGGTAGATGACTCCCCCGATGATGCCCAGGGCGAAGCTCATAAGCGGGCCTACGATAGTTATCTTGAACTCTTGGCCCGGGCTTTCTGGCTCCTGTGTCAACGAAGAGACGCCACCGAAGATGAATAGCGTGATGCTGTGCACCGGCAGGCCGAGCCGCCGGGCCACGAGCGAGTGCGACAGCTCGTGCAGCAGGATCGAAACGAAGAAGAGGATGGTCGTCACTCCAGAGGCGAGCCAGCGCTCAGCAGTAGCCCAGTGCGAGTAGGACTCCTGGTCGTAGAAGCCGTTGGCGAGCACCCACAGTAGTAGAAAGAATATGGCCAGCCAGCTCCAGTGGATCCGGATGTCGATGCCGAAGATGCGGCCGATCCTGAGTGCTTCCATACGAGTATTGATGCCTTCCCTTGTGTCGTGTTCTTCATTAGGATAAACGCTTTCCACGTTGCGCAGGCGTCGCCGGTCGAGCGGTCTAGCCAGGTGACTAAGCGGTTGCTAGAATGCTCGTTGACAAAGTACATCGCCACTGCGTATAAGTTACGTACCGCTATTGGAAGACGGTTGTCTTTACGTGCGCGGAAGATGCCCCTTGGGAGGGAGCGGATCGAATGGCAGAACCTAACTACTGGCAGAGATTGTCTCGCAAGCGGCTGAGCCGGCGGGCACTTCTCGGTGCTGGCGCCACGACGGCGCTGGGTGGGGCGGCGGCGCTCGCGGTCGGCTGCAGCGGTGGCACCGGCGGCGACCCGAAAGTCACGTCTAACCCGAATGCGACGCCCGGTCCAGGCGGCAGCATCACCTGGGGCCGCCCGGTGTCGGTCGGCGGCATTGACCCGCACGTGGACCTTACCGGACTCGACATCACTACCCTACTCTACCCCAGCCTCTATAGCTGGGCGCCGGGCGCTGAGCTTATGATCTTCAACAACCTGGCGACGGCGCTGGAGATGCCGGAGGTGACGAACTTCATCTTCACGCTCCGGGAGGGCGTGAGGAACGCCCCGGTGGGAGGCGACCACGACGGCGAAGACATCGACTCCGAGGCCTGCAAGGAGAGCTTCTTTCGCCGGGGAACGTCGATCACAGCGATAGATAAGCGTTTCCCGTTTAAGATCGCCGGCAGCTCCGACCCGGCGATCCTTCGCGCCGCTTTGCTAACGCCGGACAAGTACACGTTCAGCTTCAACATGGCCGAGCCGTTCGTCCCAGCTGTGCGCGAGATGGCAAACGCCACGTACGCGATAATGTCGCCGGGTGTGGTTGAGGACGCGCCTCGTCTGCAGCTGGGCCAGAACGCCTTCGGGAGCGGGCCCTTCATGCTGGAGGAGTTCGTCGGCAACGAGCGGGTCGTGCTCAAGCGCAACCCTGACTACTTTATCCCGGACCGGCCGTACCTCGATGGGATCACCTACGTGATCATCACAGATAACGCGTCACTCCTGGCGGCGTTCAAGAACGGCCAGCACGACATCAGCGGCGCAATACTGGTGAGGGAAGACTTCGACCGGTTTGATGCCGATCCGTCGATCACCGCCACCAGAACGGCGAGCCTCTTCTACCCGGTCGTACACTTGAACGTGCGGCGGGAACCGTTCGACGATATCCGCGTTCGCGAGGCGCTCAACCTTTCGATCAACCGCGATCGGATCATCGAGCTGGCGCAGTCGGGTGAGGGCCAGTACAGCGGCCCGATCCAGTGGCCGCAGGTGAAGTGGGCGCTGCCCGAGGAGCGCCTGAATTCGTTCTATAAGCGGGACGTGGCAAAGGCCAAGCAGTTGATGGAAGCGGCCGGCTACGCCGACGGCTTCCGGGATATCCTTATCAAGACGCCGCGGCTTCCGGGCATCAACTTTATCAACGACATCGCAAGGATCATCGTGGACAGTTGGAAGGATATCAACGTCAACGTCCAGATCGACGAGGTCGAGCTGGGCGCATATATCGGGTCGGTCTTGCTTCCCGGCAACTTCGACATGACGTTCTTTCCGAACCTCCCCTACGACGAGCCGGACCGCCCGCTCTCCTTCTACCACTCGCTGGGCGTTACGGGCTCCGGCAACTGGACGGGTTACTCGAACCCCACCCTCGACAAGCTGATCAACGCCCAGTCGGCGGAGTTCGACGTCGAAGCGCGTCAGGCGATCATCACCGAGGCGCAGGAGCTGATCCTGGAAGAACACGGGCCCCAGCTGACGACTACCGGCGGCTACCAGTACTCCGCCACCCGGGCGTATGTACACTTCCCGTTCGCGAGCTTCGGGTTCTCGCTTGACGCCAATATACCCCTGGATTCCAATCCGTTCGGCACCGATATCTGGACGGAGATGACCTAGGCCGGCTGCGCCCTCAAAGGCCATGCGCGACTACATCATCCGGCGGCTTTTGCTGCTGATCCCGATCATGCTCCTCGTGAGTTTTATGACTCACGCCACGTTCCGGATCATCCCGGGGAGCGCCCCA
>JADFQV010000051.1 GCA_022561635.1 Chloroflexota bacterium
CGGGATCAGTTAGCCGTCAACGCCTCGCCGGAGGCAACGCCCGAAGCTGGGCGCGGGTCGGCCGCACAGTACCTCGCAAGTCTGAGTGGAATCGTCGGCGACCGGCACACCCTGCCACCAGAGCCCGTCAGACGCAGCCAGAGCCACGTTGGCGAGCCCTGGGTCCGCTACTCCCTATCGGCGGACGTTGAGCTGCATATAAGGCGCCGTGGCGCCCGCACGGACCCCCGCATTGAAAGACTGATCAAAGAGGCCAGGAGCATCCTGGCAGAAGGAGAGCCCCAATGAAGATTTCGCTACAGCTAGACCGGAGGACTTACAGTCCGGGTGACTTGACTCGCTACGCCTGGCTGCGGATCGAGGTACCGCGCAAGCCGCAGGCAGCCCCCCGGCCGCCCCTCGATATCGCGCTCGTACTCGACCGCAGCGGATCGATGGGCGGCGAAAAGATCGCGCTCGCCAGGGAAGCCGCGAAGCGAGTCGTGGCGCTCCTGCGCGACACCGACCGCTGCGCCTTCGTCGCCTATGACGACGAGGTAATCACGCCGGTGCGATCCGGCTTCGTCACGGACGCCCACCGCCAACTCCTCTACTCGGCCCTCGACGAGCTCGAGGCCCGCGCCAGTACCGACCTGTTCGGCGGGTGGACCGCTGGCGCCGAGGAGGTTAGCGCAGACGCCGAGGGTCGCATTCGAAGGGTTCTTCTTCTTTCGGACGGCCTTGCGAACCAGGGCCTGGTCGACCACGCGCAGATCTTGGCCCACGTCCGCGAGCTCGCGCAACGCGGCGTTGGAACCAGTACGTTCGGGGTCGGTCGCGACTTCGATGAGCTGCTGATGGCCGGCATGGCCGAGGCTGGAAGCGGGCACTTCTACTTCATCGAGCAGGCGCGCCAAATTCCAGACTTCCTGACCAGCGAACTGGGTGAGATCCTGGCGACCGTCGCGCGCTCGGCCACGGTCCGCATTGCTGCACCGCAGTCGATTCGAATCGACTGCATCAACGGACTCCCCACGTCGCACGAGGCGTTCGACCTGGGCGATCTCGCCGAAGGCAGCACGATCGATCTCTGCTTCGCTCTCGAGATCCCCGAAACCTTCGAGGGGCCGCTCGCCTTGCAGGCGACCCTGGCGTGGACCGATCTGGATGGTCAGGAGCAGACGACTGTCGACGAGGCGGCTGTCGCCGCAAGTGACGGCACGAGCCTCCTGACCCCGCTGAACGAAACCGTCATTGGCCAGGTCGCGAGAGTGAGAGCGGCCAGGGCCCGGGAAGAAGCCCTGACGTTGAACCGGGACGGGCAGTTCAAGAAGGCACCGGCCGTGATCGAGGCAGAGATGGCTCAGCTAATGGAGTTCGGCGATCTCCCCGCCGTCCAGAGTGAGGTCGCTAGTCTCCGGGGCCTTCTGAGTAGTTTCGCCGAGCCCATGGATGCGATCGACGCCAAGAAGATGCGCATGGCGAGTTACGCGGTGCGCCGGAGTCGTCACGATCCGTCTGCCTACCCAAAAGAGCGCTAGCGTGTAACGGATGGTCGACCTCGACGGACGTACCCCGCGGCTCTAGGTCGCACGCTAAACCGCACATATGTTCCTCTCGTTATGACGTTTTTGCGAAACGAAGCCACCGTGGCCATTTTAGAACGCGACCACTATCGCCAGTCCTCCGAGGTCGAACGGGAGGGCCCGCGCCGGCGTGAAGGAACGATTGGCTGCCGCCCCCCGCCTCTCTTCGCTCACTCAAAGCGGACCTCGGTGGGTGGTGGCAGCGTGATCAAGTCGAACGGTGTAGGCACCACAAGCTCGGCGTTGCGGTCGCTCGGGGCCAGGCCTGGGCCGGCCGGATCGAGCTGCGGATCGCGGAAGGCGAGCTGGCGAGCGACGCCGGCGAGGAGCCGTTGGTTGAGGCCGTCTTCCGGCGTGCCGTCCTCGGCGTCGCCCGGGTTCACAGTCGTCGCCAGGTCGTACATCGTCGTGAAGATGGAGAGCGTACCGTCGAGGTTGTCGACGATCTCGATCAGGCGGCCCTGCATCGGAAAGTCGAGCGCCCCGGCGGTCGTCACTTCCCAGTAGCCGCCACCGGCAGCGCTGGGCTTCGCCGAGATGCTGTTGCGCCCGGTGTGACCCGACAGCCAGAGGATCAGGTTCGGGTAGCGGCCGACGAGCTCCTCGATCTCCTCGCCCAGGACACGCGGCGCGCCGTCGACCCCGGGATAGGGGTTCGTCATGACGGCAGACGGGTGGTGGCTGACGATCACCATGAGGCGGTCATCGTTTTCCGTGGAGACGGTCTGGCCGTCGCCGTCAGAAAAGGTGCTGCTGTTCGCCGTCAGCTGCTTTTCCAGCCATTCGAACTGCGCTAGACCGAGGCTTCCGGCGGGAAAGCCGGTCGGGTTAGACGAGTCGAGGACGATGAAAACGATGCCGCCCTCCTCGAACGTGTAGTAGCCGCGACCCTCCTCAGCCATCTCCGCCGTGAAGCCGTGCCCCGGCGGCCCCGGCTCCGTCTCTGTCTCGAGGTGCTCGAGAATCCACTCCGCGCGCGACAGCAACCGCCGGTTCTGGTCGGAGCCGACGCCGCGGATCGTCGTCTCGGGATCGCTCAGGAGCCCCGCCGAAGGGCCCGGCCCGAAGATGGAGTCCGCGGCGCAAGCCTGCGCGACGGCGGCGGGGCCAAGCGCGAGTATCTTCTGTGCCCCCGTGGCGACCTGGTTCGCGCTGGTGGTGATCGGAAAGTTGCCCTGGCTGAGGGCGTCGTGGTTACCAGCGACGGCGTACCAGGGGTAGTTGAGCCCGACCGGGATGAACGGCTCTTGCGCGAGCGAAAGCAGGTCGCCGTAGGCCTCCGCCGGCGACTCGGTCTGCACGCCCTGATAACCGATGGCGCCGCTCTCCGGATCGACCGGTACGCCGTCCATCAGGTCGAGGAACCAGCGCAGCTCGTTGAACTGAGCGTTGTCGACGGCGCTGCCTGTGTGGATCGCGAAGTCGACCGGGGCACGCGTGACCGGGCTGCGATCGACGACGTTGGCCTGGGCGATGAGCGCCTCGGCGACGTGAAGGCTCAGCGACTCCTGTGGCCGGAAGGCGCCATCGTAGATTGTCGAGTCGCAGGCTTCGAGCCATTCGCTGCGCAGAGGCGACTCTTCGTCGATGATGGCGAGGTCGGAGAGCTGGTGGAAGACGACGAGAGAGAGGCGGCGGTTCTTGCGGTCGCTCTGCGCCTGTATCAGCTCTGTGCGCACGGTGTACGGTTCGCCTTCGGCAGCCACGAGGTTGCCCTCGCCGTCCACGCCAAGCGTCTCTTCCAACGTCGTGCCGGAAGGAGGCGGCTCGTTGGATCCGCAGGCGAAGGCGATCGCCGCAAGAGCGATGAGGACAGCGCCGGTCAGAAGTGGGCGCAGCTTCGCTCGGTGCATGATCATCCTCTGAATACTACGCTTGACATGCCGCTGCGGGCGCAATAGTCTGGCGGCCAGTTCAACCAGGAGATTACATTATGTCGACTGTCGATTTCATCCGGGGCAGCCTCAAGCAGCTCCATCGCTCCTACGACGAGGCGATCGGCGACCTTTCGCCCGAGCAGCTGCACTGGCGCGCCACCGATACTGGCCTGCCGATCTCGTTCATCCTCTGGCACTATGTGCGCACGGAGGACAACATCATCCAGTTCGTGCTCCAGCGCAAGCCGACGGTCTGGGTCGAAGGCGGCTGGTACGAGAGGCTGTCGCTTCACCGAACGGCGCAGGGCACAGGGATGAGCCTTGGGGACGCCCAGAGCCTGCGCATCGACTCGCTGGACGACTGGCGCAGCTATCAGACGGCCGTATGGGAGGCGACGGACGCCTTTCTGGCCGCGGCGGACGACGAGAAGCTGGGACAGATGACGACGGTGAAGCCGCTGGGCGAAATGCCGGTACAGAACGCGATCGGCACGATGTGCCTGACACACGGGTTCACGCACCTGGGGGAGGTGCAGCACGTCCGCGGGCTGCTGGGGCTGAAAGGTATGGGCTGGTAGGTCGCTCCCGGCTGCGGCGCCGGGCCCGGCCTGCGCGGAACGCGGTGGCGGTCAGCTGAGGCCCGCCTGCATGAAGATGCCGTTGTGGATGAAGAAGCTGCGGATGGTGTTGCCTAGCTTCAGCTGCTCACGCGCGCTGCCGCCCGAAGCGGCCTGAAACTCCGCGATCTGCTCGCTGAATTGGCGCCGCGCCTTGATACGGATACGCTTGCCGGCTTCGACCTGGCGCGTGCACTCGGCGATTAGCGCATCGGGATCCTTGCCGACGGTATCGCAGAAGCGCTCGAGGGCGCTCGTGCGAGCCGTCATGTCGGGTTCTTCGCCCCACTGCTCGTTGAGGCCACTGCGCCAAGTCTGGACTGTATCGTAATCCGCGATCGCCTTGGCGAGGGCCACTACTCCGGCAGCCCCAACTCCTCGGTCAGCTTCTTGATCTCTTCGCGGCGGCCGGGCAGCGGCGCCGGCGCCTGGATCATGTTCGCCGCCTTCAACTTCTCGACGACGGCGGAGTCACGCTTGAACGGCTTGCCGTACTCACCTTCGAAGTAGAGCTCTTCGAAGTCTGGGCGCGGCCGCTGTCCGCCGGCCTCCCACGACTCCGCCGGATAGCCGAGAAGCATAACCCACATCGAGATCCAATCGTCGGGCACGCCGAGGATTTGCTTGGTGAGAATGGGGTTGGGCGTGTTCAAGCAAGCCCCGAGCCCTTCGTCGAAGGCAGCGAGGAGCGCGTTCTGCGCAGCGCCGCCGGCGTCGGCGAAGGCGGCGGGGACGTAGCCCTCAAGGTTGCGGGTCATCGGCTCGAGGATTTGCGGGTAGACGAAGTCGTCGACGAACTTGTGGCTCCAACCGTGCGAGGGAGCGAGGGCGCCAACGTCCACGAGCTCCTTCAGGCGTGACCCTTTGACCCTGGCGACGACGCCGAGGTCGACGAAGAAGTAGATGTGAACCGGCGCCAGGTCCAGCGTCAACGCCGCGACGGGCGTCTTGAGCTGATTGAGCTTCTCCGGCGGCATCTTGTCGCGCTCTACGACGATGGCGCGCAGCCAGTGGGCGTTGACGGCGCAGGACGCCAGGCGCGCCGTTTCCAATATGGTCTGGATCTTTTCCCGTTCGACGGGCCGTTTGGGATCGAAGAAGCGAATGGAGCGTCGTCGGCCGATAACTTCCTTGAAATCCATGAGGCCTCCGTGTTGGGTCCCGGGTGCGTGATTGGTGCCTGCGCCCGTCGCCCAGGCAGCACATTATTAGGATACTGAGTGTTGATAAGTCAACGCGGAAATAATAGAAGGCTAATTCCTCATTATTCGTTGTAGAATGACTTGACTTCATTCAGACTTCGGCCTAAACTAATCCTTAACCTGAAACCCCGCACATAGCCCGCAAAGTCTCTCAATCGAGAAAGGCCCCGCGGACTGGGTTTCAGAGGGAAAGCCGTCGTGCTACGAGCCCAAGGGGAGGGGTACATGCCACGGTCGACCTCTGTCGAGACCGACTTCAGTGCGCTCATAGAACGAGCGGCCCGGGGAGACCGGGAAGCGTTCGGGGAGATCTATGAGCAACACGCCTTGCGTGTCTTCAGGCACGCTTATTTCCTCACCGGGGATCCGATCCTGGCGGAGGATCTCACGGCGCAGACGTTCCTTAAGGCGCTTGAGGCCATCCCGCGCTATGAGCAGCGCGGAGTGCCGTTCATCGCCTGGCTGCTGCGGATCGCCGGCAACCTGACGATCAACTACAAGAAGGCGCAGAAGAACGGCCATCACGCGCAGTTGCCGGAGACCCTTGAGGACGAAGACCGCTTCGTTTCGCCGGAATGGTCCTGCGAGGCGAAGAGCAACGGCGAGCGCATCTGGCGCTTCGTCGGCCAGCTCCCGCACGAGCAGCGCCTGGTGGTGGTGATGCGATTCGTCGACGACCTGCCCTACCAGGAAGTGGCACAGGTGCTCGGCAAGAGCGTTGGCGCCGTTCGCGTCATCCAGTTCCGGGCGCTGGCCAGCCTGCGCCGCATGGTGCAGCAAGAAGAGCAGTCGTTGGCATACGCTGAAGCGCGCGCCAGCTAGCAGCGTTCGCGGCTCGTGATCCGGGCCGCTATACTGAGGCCGAACACGCCCGGATCCACTGAGAAGGAGCCCTATGACACTGCGTATCGGCATCAACGGCTTCGGACGCATCGGCCGCCAGGTTTACAAGGCGATGCGCGAGCTGCACCCGGACAAGCTGGAAATCGTAGCAGTCAACGACCTGACCAGCCCCCATACCAACGCCCACCTCCTCAAATACGACAGCACCTACGGCCCGTTTGCCGGTGAGATCTCTGCGACGGACGACTCGATCACCGTCGACGGCAAGACGATCAAGGTCTTCGCGGAGCGCGATCCCGGCGCCATTCCGTGGTCCGGCGAAGGCATCGAAGTGGTCATCGAGTCCACCGGCTTCTTCACAGATGCCAACGCGGCGCGCGCGCACATCGACGGGGGCGGCGCCAAGAAGGTGATCATCAGCGCCCCGGCCAAGAACGAAGACCTGACGGTCGTCCTGGGCGTCAACGATGACCTCTACGACCCGGCCAAGCACAGCGTCCTCTCCAACGCCTCTTGCACGACGAACTGCATCGCCCCCGTGGTCAAGGTGCTCCACGACTCGTTCGGCGTGGAGAAGGGCTTCCTGACGACGATCCACGCCTATACCAACGACCAGGTGATCCTGGACACCGTGCACAATGACCTGCGCCGCGCCCGCTCGGCCGGCCAGAACATCATCCCGACGACGACCGGCGCCGCCAAGGCGGTGACCCTCGTCATGCCGGAGCTGGCGGGAAAGCTGGACGGCATGGCGTTCCGGGTGCCTACGCCGACGGTGTCTGTCTGTGACTTCGTGGCCACGCTAAACAGGCCGGTGACGAAGGACGAGGTGAACGAGGCCTTCCGCGACGCCGCCACTGAGTCCTTGCGCGGCATCCTGGGCTACTGCGACGAGCCGCTCGTCTCGACCGATTTCAAGGGCGACCCTCGTAGCTCGATCGTCGACGCGCTGAGCACGCTGGTGCTCGACGGCAACCTCGTGAAGGCCGTCTCCTGGTACGACAACGAGTGGGGCTACTCCTGCCGCGTGGCCGACCTCTGCGCCCTGGTAGCCGACCGCGGCTTCTAGCCACCGCTTGACTCGCTGTCCCGCTCAACATATAAGTGAGTAGTGATATGTTGAGCTCAGCGCGACACCAGGGGGAGACTCGCGACGCCGTAATCACGTCGCTCTTCAAGGGGCTGGCCGATCACTCCCGCCTCAGCGTCTTGCGGTCCTGCCTGAACATCCCCCGCTGCGTATCGGAGATCACCGAGGTCACCGGTCTTTCCCAGCCCAACGTATCTGGCCACCTGGCCTGCCTCTGGGACTGCGGGCTCGTCGAGCGCGAGCAGCGCGGCCGGCGCACCTACTACTCCGTACCAGAGCCGCGGGTCCGAGCGCTCCTCGCCGCGGCCGACGACCTGCTCGTCGAGGTCGGCGATAGAGTATACGTCTGCAGCCGCTACCATCCGGAGCACCAGACGTGAGCCACGCGCACGGACGGAGCAAGGACAAGCGGCGGCTGGCGATGGCGCTCGTTATCACGCTGGCGCTGCTTGTCGCGGAGGTCGTCGGCGGTATCCTGACGGGCAGCCTGGCGCTGGCGGCGGACGGCGGACACATGGCGTCGGACGCCGGCGCGCTGGGCCTCAGCCTCGGCGCAATCTGGCTGGCGTCACGGCCGGCCACGACGCGCCGCACGTTCGGTTTCCACCGGGCGGAGATACTGGCGGCGTTCGTCAACAGCATCGCCCTGGTGCTCATAGCCGGCTATATCTTCTGGCAGGCGGGCAGCCGCTTCGGCGACCCGCCCGAGGTGGACACGGGGCCGATGCTAGGGATCGCCGCCGCCGGTCTCGTCGGCAACATGGTCGCGGTGGCGCTGCTGTTCGACCGGCGACGCCACAGCCTGAACATGCGCTCGGCGTTCCTGCACGTCATCGGCGACACCGTGGCCTCTGTTGGCGTGATCGCGGCCGGCGTCGCGATGGCGGTCACCGGCGAGTACCTCTTCGACCCGCTCATCAGCGTCGGCATCGGTGTGCTGATCCTGCTCAGCTCGTTCCGCATCACCTGGGAGTCGACGCAGGTGCTGCTGGAGGCGACGCCGCCGGACGTGAATGTGCCCGATGTGCAGGATGAGATGCTGAAGCTGGCGCACGTGCGTAGCGTGCACGACCTTCACGTCTGGACGGTGACGTCCGGCTTCGTGTCGCTGAGCGCACACATTGAGACGAGCAGCGACTGCGACGCGCACGAAGTGCTTGTGAATCTTCGCACTATGCTCGCACGTACGTTTAAGATAGAGCACGCAACGCTGCAGCTAGAGACCCGCGCCCTGCATGAAGAACTGGAAGCCTGTTGCGGCGTCGATACGAAGGGGACACACTCGCACCATGCGCTTCACCACACGTAGCCTCCTCCTGCCGCTTCTCGGCGCGCTCGCTATCGGCATAGCCGCCTGCAGCGGCGGCGACGGCGACACACCAACGGAAACGAACCCGGTCGTCCTGACGCCGCTTCCGGACGATGTACTGCTGCCGACCGTCATCTCTGGCGATCTGGCGGTCGGTGAGAACCGCTTCCTCGTCGGCCTGCAGGATCAGGAAACCGGCGAGCTCGTGCTGGGCGCGGACCTCTCTTTCGCCTTCTTCCTGCTCGACAGCGACGAAGGCACGCTCAAGTTCGAGCGCGACGCGGAGCCGATCGTGATCACGCGCTCCTACACCCACACGCACGAGGACGGCGAGCTGGAGACACACGAGGCGGGCGAAGTCGGCGCCTACCGGACGACCGCCGACTTCGACGTGGCGGGCCTCTGGGGGGTCGAGGTGTCGGGCACGACCGCCGACGGCCAAACGCTGGAGCCGCTACGACCCACTTTCAGCGTCAACGAAGAGCCATTCGGGTTGGCCATCGGCGATCCCGCGCCCCTCAGCGAGCAGCTCCTCCTATCGGACGTTGACGACATCACAGAGATAGACACGTCGGAGATCCCGATCCCGGAGCAGCACGACATGACCGTCGCCGACGCCGTGACGTCGGGCAAGCCCACCGTGATCGCGATCACGACGCCGGCGTTCTGCGAGAGCCAGATCTGCGGGCCGACCAAGACGTTCTTCGACGACCTCTACAGCCAGTACGGCGACGTCGCCAACTTCGTGCACGTCGAGCCTTACCAGGTGCAGCCCGTGCGGGACGGCGAGTGCGCGCAACTCAGCGACTGCCTCAACCCGATCGTTGACGAGTGGCGACTGCAGAGCGAGCCGTGGGTGTTCATCGTTGACGCCGAGGGGAATATCGCCGCCAAGTTCGACGGATTGGTGACGTTCGAAGAGCTAGAACAGGCGCTGTTGGACCTGATCGCTTAAGGCGCGCAAACCTCGGCGCGCCTCATCAATCTGCCCGTTTTCTTGTTCACACACGCACGGTACCGTAAAATCGTCTCCTGTAGATATGTTCGATTCGCTTTCCGATAAGCTGCAAGGCGTCTTCCGCAAGCTAGGCAGCCGCGGCACAGTCACGGAGAAGGACCTCGACGAGGCACTCCGCGAGGTACGTCTGGCGCTGCTGGAGGCGGACGTCAACTATAAGGTCGTCAAGGAGTTCGTGGCCGCCGTGCGCGAAAACGCGATCGGCGCAAACGTGCTGAAGAGCCTGACGCCGATGCAGCAGATCATCGACGTCGTGAACAAGCAGCTCGTCGAGCTCCTGGGCGGTGGCCAGGCCAAACTGGAACGGGCCAAGAATCCACCGACCGTCATCATGCTCGTTGGGCTCAAGGGCGCCGGCAAGACAACCACGGCGGCCAAGCTGGGGCTGCACCTACGGCACGCGGGCGAGCGCCCCCTGCTCGTGGGCGCCGACCCGGAGCGCGTCGCCGGCAGCGAGCAGCTACAGTCGCTGGGCAAGCAGCTGAGCATGCCGGTGATCACCGGTGAGGCGAACGCTAACCCGGTGGACGTTTGCAAACGAGCGCTCAAGGAGGCCAAGAAGACCAGCGCTTCCTACATCATCGTCGATACGGTTGGCCAACTCGATATGGACGACGACGACCGCAGCGGCCTGCGCAAACTACACAAGGTGCTGGACCCGACAGAAGTCATCCTCGTGGCCGACGCGATGACCGGCCAGGAGGCCGTCAACGCCGCCGAGCAGTTCAACGAAACGATTCCGCTCACGGGCCTGATCCTGACGAAGGTCGATGGTGACGCGCGCGGCGGTGCAGCGCTCTCCATCCGCGCCGTGACTGGTGTCCCGATCAAGTTCTTCGGAATGGGCGAGAAGGCGGACGCCCTCGAGCCATTCTACCCGGAACGCTTCGCCTCGCGCATCCTGGGCATGGGCGATCTGCTGACGCTAATCGACAAGGCGAAGGAGCAGATCAGCGAGGAAGAAGCGGAGTCGTTGGGCGAGCGGTTGAAGACGGGCGAGCTGACGCTGGACGACTTCCTGGAGCAATACCAGCGGATCAAGAACATGGGCCCGCTCTCCAACCTGGTGAGCCTCTTACCGGGCCTCTCACAGATCAAGAACCGGCTCAACCTGGACGACATGAACGAGGACTACTTCGCCCAGGTCGAGGCGATCATCCGCTCGATGACAAAGTCTGAGCGCAAGGAGCCGGCCATCATAGACGGCAGCCGGCGTAAACGGATCGCCGACGGCAGCGGCACAAAGCCGCAGGACGTCAACCGGGTGCTCAAGCAGTTCAAAGAAGCCAAGAAGATCATGCAGCAGATCGCGGCCGGCCACGGTTCCAAGACATTGCCGTTCCTCCGGTAGCCTGATGATGCCCTACACAACCTCGGAGGTGCCAATTGCTACGCATTAGACTGTCCCGGGTAGGCAAGAAGAAACAGCCTTCCTACCGCATCGTCGTGATCGACCGCCGCAAGCCTCGTGACGGCGCCAACGTCGAGGTGATCGGCCACTTCAACCCGTTGACCGAACCGGCGACGGTCGTGATCAAGGAAGAACGCGCCATCTACTGGCTCAAGAACGGCGCCATGCCTTCGGACACCGCTGCCAGGCTCCTGACCAATGCAGGCATCATGGAGCGGGCGGGCCGCAAGCCGTTCGTCTACGTCGGCAAGCAGGTGCCGAAGGGCCAGAAGAACCCGAAGAAGGGCCGCAAGGAGGGCGCCGAAGAGGGTGCAGCACCGGCGGCCGCCGCGACCGCTGCACCGGCAGCCGAAGCCAAGGCCGCGGCACCGGCGGAAGCACCAGCTGCCGAGGCCAAGGC
>JADFQV010000078.1 GCA_022561635.1 Chloroflexota bacterium
ACAAGCACCCCCAACGAGAAGGTGTGACCTTGATCCCCTCCTCCCGCTGACCTAACATCGGCCCCACCATGGCACACGGTCACTCCAGCCGCTTTCACACCGTCGGTGACGGCAGCGGGATCGAGCACAGCGACCACTTCACGCGAGAAGAGATCGCCCTCGCCCTGCGCAACCGCGGGATGCCGCTCGAAGGCCTCCGCTACCCGATCACGCCGTCCGGCATGCACTTCCTCCTCATCCACTTCGACATCCCCGACATCGACGCCGAGGGCTACCGCCTGCACGTCGGCGGCCTGGTCGGGCGCGAAGTCAGCCTCTCGCTCGCCGAGATCAAGGCTCGGCCTGCCGTCACGATCCCCGTCACAATGGAATGCGCCGGCAACGGACGCGCCCTGATGGCGCCCCGCCCGATCAGCCAGCCCTGGATGGGCGAAGCGATCGGCACCGCCGAGTGGACGGGCACACCGCTGGCCCCGATCCTCGATGAGGCCGGCCTGCGCCCGCAGAGCACTGAGATCGTCTTCACCGGCGCAGACCGCGGCCTCCAGGAAGACCAGGTACACCTCTACCAGCGCAGCCTCACCGTCGCCGAGGCCACCCGCGAGGAGGTGCTGCTCGCCTACGCCATGAACGGCCAACCGCTCGAGCCGCAGCACGGCTTCCCCCTGCGATTGATCGTCCCGGGCTGGTACGGCATGACGAGCGTCAAGTGGCTCACCTCGATCGAGGCGATCGACCACGAGTTCGCCGGCTTCCAGCAGGCCGAGGCCTACCGCTATCAGACGGAGTCAGGCGAGCCGGGTGAGCCGGTGACCCTCATCCAGCCGCGCGCCCTCATGGCCCCGCCCGGCATCCCGGACTTCCTCACGCGCACGCGCCTCGTCGAAGCCGGCCGCGTGACGCTCAGCGGACGCGCCTGGGCCGGCCGCGAGCAGGTCACCGGCGTCGAAGTCAGCACCGACGGCGGCGCAACCTGGTCCGATGCCGCGCTCGAAGCGCCGGTCGGCCCGTTCGCCTGGCGCGGTTGGTCGTGCGACTGGGACGCGCAGCCGGGCTCGTACGAGCTCTCCGTCCGCGCCACCTGCGCCACGGGCGCCCGGCAGCCAGACGAGATGTGGAACCTGCAGGGCATGGGCAACAACGCCTGCCAGCGCATCGCCGTCGTCGTCGAAAAACGCCTCGACTAGCCCGATCAGCCGAGGAGTCCGACGGATTCGCCGCGGCTGATCATCACGTCCTCGGCTGTTAGAATGTCCTCGTTCAAGCCCCACAGCCAGCCGACTAACCCCGAAGGAGACACCGCCTTGGCCACACAGCAAGTATCCACTGAACAGCTCGAAGCAGCAGTCCGCGGCGCGGTTATCACGCCCGGCGATTCCCGTTACGACGACGCTCGCCGCGTCTACAACGCCCAGATCGACAAGCGGCCCGCCGTCATCGTCCAGTGCGTTGACGACGCGGACGTTGCCGCTACCGTCAACTTCGCCCGCGATAACGATCTCGGCCTCAGCATCCGCGGCGGCAGTCACAATCCCAACGGCTTCGCAGTCAATGACGACGGCGTCGTCATCGACCTGCGGCTAATGAACAGCGTCCACGTCGATCCCGCTACGAAGACCGTGCGCGTTCAGGGCGGTTGCGTCTGGGGTGACGTCGACCACGCCACCCATCAGTTCGGTCTGGCCGTGCCCTCGGGCATCATCTCCACCACGGGCGTTGCCGGCCTTGCTCTCGGCGGCGGTATCGGATACCTGACCCGCAAGGCCGGCCTCACTTGCGACAACCTTATTTCCGCCGACGTCATTACAGCCGACGGCAATCGCCTGACCGCCAGCGCCAACGAAAACGATGATCTCTACTGGGCCTTGAGGGGCGGCGGCGGAAACTTCGGCGTTGTCACCTCGTTCGAGTTCCAGGCGCATGACGTCCACACCGTCTTCGGCGGCCCCTTCTTCTACGACGTCAAGAAGGGCCCCGAAGTCATGAAGCTCTTCCGCGACTTCATCATGGACGCGCCCGACGACATGACGGCCTTCTTCGCCTACCTCATCGTCCCACCCGCCGACCCCTTCCCCGCCGAGCTTCAGAACAAGACCGTCGCCGCCATCATTTGCGCCTGGACGGGACCCCTCGAGAAGGGCCCCGAAATGACTCAGCCCCTGCGCGATTTCGGCCCGCCGCTCATGGACGGCACAGCCGAGGTGCCCTTCCCCGCGCTGAACTCCGCCTTCGACGGCCTCGTGCCCGAGGGTCTCCAGCACTATTGGAAAGCCGACTTCGTCGACGACCTCACCGACCCGCTAATCGCCACCCACGCCAAGCACGGCCCCAACATCCCTACCTTCGAGTCGGCCATGCACATCTATCCCGTCAACGGCGCTGCCCACCGCGTCGGCAAGACCGACACCGCCTGGAGTTACCGCGAGGCCAATTTCACGCACGTCATCGCGGCCATGTTCCCCGATCCGGCCGACACCGATGCCAACCGTGAATGGGTCCGCAACTACTGGGACGAACTAAGCCCGAACTCCTCTGGCGGCGCCTACGTCAACTTCATGCACGAAGAAGACCAGGAGCGAATCAAAGCCAGCTACCGGGACAACTACGACCGCCTCGCCAGGGTCAAGGCCAAGTACGACCCCTCAAACCTGTTCCACATTAACCAGAACATCCAACCGGCCTAGCTCACGCATAGGGCGCGCCTTACTTAGCCCGCTCAGCCAATGAGCTCGACCGAGTCGCCGCGGCGCACGGTGCCGCCCCGCTCAACCGCCGCGTAGACGCCGACGTTCGCGCTGTTGTGCTTGGCCGCCGTCTTTAGCACC
>JADFQV010000079.1 GCA_022561635.1 Chloroflexota bacterium
GTCCCCGGCCCGGACGCCGGCCGCTTCCTGGGCCACGTGAGCACGTGGGACGTGACGACCCTTGCGCCGGGCGGGGGACACTACGCCGCGGCCTGCCGCGAGGACGGCGGCATCCTGGACGACGTCTACGTGTTCCGGCTGGAGGATGAGCGCTGGCTGATCGTGGTCAACGCCTCCAACGCGCCGAAGATGCGCGACTGGATGGCTCGCCACGTTGGGCAGTTCGACGCGCGCCTCGTCGACCGCCACCACTCGACGGCGATGATCGCCGTGCAGGGCCCGGACGCGCTCGCCCGGCTCGATGCCGTAATCGGCGCGGACTTCGTACGCTCGCTCAAGCCGCGGCGCTGCGGCGAGACAGACTGGGAAGGGCACACGCTCTTTGCCTCGCGCACGGGGTACACGGGCGAGGACGGGCTGGAGCTCGTGATCGAGGCCCAGGGCGGCCCAGCGCTCTGGCGCGCCCTGCTCGAAGCCGGCGTGACGCCGTGCGGACTCGGCGCTCGGGACACACTGCGGCTGGAGGCGGCGCTCCTGCTCTACGGGAACGACATCGACGAAGAAACGAACCCGTCCGAGGTCGGCCTCGACTGGGTCGTCACGCTCGATGACGGCGCGGACTTCCTCGGGCGCGAGGCGCTCGTACGCATCAAGGAGCGAGGCCTCGAGCGGGGGCTCGTTTGCCTGCGGGCGCTCGATCGCGGCATCATGCGACACGGGCACGCGATTCGTAACGACGGCGCGGACGTTGGCGTTGTCACAAGCGGTGGCTTCTCGCCCACGCTTGGCGTCAGCATCGGACTGGGCTTCGTGCCGCCGGCGCTCGGCGAGGTCGGACGCCGTTTGGCGGTAGACGTTCGCGGGAAGGCGCTGCCTGTCGAGGTCGTGCCCCGGCCGTTCTACAAGAGACCGAAGAAGGAGACCCATGGTCAGCCCGCCTGAACTCAAATACACGAAGGAACACGAGTGGGTGCGCGTGGAAGGTGACATCGGCACGATCGGCATCACCGACTACGCGCAGGACCAGCTGGGCGACATCGTCTTCGTAGAGCTGCCCGCCGTCGGCGCGACGATCAGCGCCGCGCAGAAGCTGGGCGAGATCGAGTCCGTGAAGGCGGTTTCGGAGCTGTTCGCGCCGGTCTCCGGTGAGGTGACCGAGGCCAACGACGGCCTCGCCGACAGCCCCGAAGCGGTGAACGACGACCCGTACGGCGACGGCTGGATGGTCAAGATGCGCCTCTCGGCCGCGGCGGAGCTGGACGGGCTGCTCTCGGCCGACGAGTACGAAGCGTTCATCGAGGCGGAGGACGCCTGATGGCCTCGTCTCCGCACCCGTACATCGCCAACACAGACGAAGACCGCCGCCGTATGCTTGACGCCGTCGGCGTCGCCTCGTCCGACGAGCTCTTCGCGGACATACCGCCGGAGTTTCGCATCGATGGCCTCGACCTGCCGCCGGCGCTCTCCGAGCTCGAATTGACGCGCGAGATGGCGGACCTGGCGCACAAGAACGTCGTCGCGGCGAACGGCACGTCGTCGTTCCTCGGCGCCGGCGCCTATCGGCACTTCATCCCCAGCACCGTCGCCCATGTGATCAGCCGGGGCGAGTACGCGACCGCCTACACGCCGTACCAGCCCGAGATTAGCCAGGGCACGCTGCAGACGATGTTCGAGCTGCAGTCGCTGACCTGCGAGCTGACGGGCATGGACGTTGCCAACGCCGGCATGTACGACGGCGCCAGCGCTCTGGCCGAGGCTTGCCTCATGGCCTGTCGCATCTCCGGGCGGGAGCGCATCGCGATCCACAGCAGCGTCAACCCGGACTGGCTTGACGTCGTCCGCACCTACGCGTTCGGCCCCGACCTGGCGGTGGACGTCGTCGACGATGCGGGTGTGACGGACCAGCACGCCTGCCTCGCCGTCCAGCAGCCGGCGTTCCTCGGTGGCCTTGAGGACGTCTGGGCGCTCGGCGAAGCGGCGCGGGCCGTGGGCGCTCTCTACGTGACGGCTGTCGACCCGATCTCGCTGGGCCTGCTGACGCCGCCGGGCGAGTACGGCGCGGACATCGCGGTGGCGGAGGGCCAGAGCCTCGGCTGGCCGGTGAACTACGGCGGCCCCTACATCGGCCTCTTCACCTGCAAGAAGGACTACGTGCGCCAGATGCCGGGGCGAATCGTCGGCCGCACGACGGACCTCGACGGCCGCACCGGCTACGTGCTCACCCTGCAGACACGTGAGCAGCACATTCGCCGCGAGCGGGCGACGTCCAACATCTGCACGAGCCAGCAGCTTGTCGGCCTGGCGGCGACGGTCTACCTGGCCACGGTGGGGAAGCACGGTCTGCGCACGATCGCCGAGACCTGCTACCACAAGGCGCGCTACGCCGCGGCGGAGATCGACGCGCTCGCGGGCTACTCCGTCGACCTATCGTCCCCGATCTTCAAGGAGTTCGTCGTGGGCTGCCCGAAGCCGCCGGCCGAGATCAACGAGCGCTTGCTGGAACGCGACATAATCGGCGGCCTCGACGTCTCGCACCTCGTCGACGGCCCGGACGGGCAAGGCAGCATGCTGCTCTGCGTCACCGAGATGAACACACGCGCAGACATCGACAGGTTGCGCGATGCCCTGGCGGAGGCCGGACGATGACCATGACGGACGAACACGTCTCCTCCGAAAAGGCGACAGACCAGTCGCAGGCGGGCGTCGGCGGCAAGCTGACCTTCGACCTCAGCAGCCCCGGCAGGAAGGGCGTTCTGCTGCCAGCACTCGACGTTCCTCAGTCGCCGCTCCCGGACGAGCGCTTCCTGCGGGACGATCTACGGCT
>JADFQV010000052.1 GCA_022561635.1 Chloroflexota bacterium
AGCCGGCTGTAGGCGCCGTCGCCGTGCACCGCGAAGACGATCTCCTTGAAGCCGCCGATGTCGCTGCCGTGGGCCTCGAGCACTTCGGTCTTCCAGCCCTGGCGCTCCGCGTAGCGGCTGTACATGCGGAAGAGGTCGGCGGTGAAGAGCTTCGCTTCCTCGCCGCCGGCGGCGCCGCGTATCTCGACGATGACGCTCTTCTCGTCGAACGGGTCCTTGGGGATCAGCGCGACGCGGAGTTCTTGCTCCAGTTCGGTGGCTCGCTTCTCATTCGTGGCGATATCTTCACGCGCCAGGGCGATGAAGTCCTCGTCGCCCCCTTCGGCGACGATCTGACGCGCCTGGGCGAGGGTTGCCTCGACGTCGCGATACTCGTCCGCGATCCTGACGATCTTGCCCAGCGCCGTGTGCTCGCGGGCAAGCGTCTCCACCCGCTCGTAGTCGGTGACGACTTCGGGGCGGGCCATTTCGGCGGCGAGATCTTCGTGCCGGGCGCGAATCGAACCGAGTTTGTCCCACATGGTGCTACTCTCAGACGTACACAAGGCCCCCGTTTGGGGCCCGTCATTCAGATTATATCACCGGCGGGCGGATGTGACGGCTGTCTGAAGCAAGCCGGAGGGAGAGCAGAGATGACTGATGGGGCCGACCCGCGGCTGGACATCGTCCGGCATTGGTCGACGATGAACGATCATCTGATCAGCTCGAGCCCGAGAAGTACGATGGGCATTACGTTGCCTATCACCGGCTGGCGCACGATCTGCACCACCGCGGCGCTGTCCTCGACTACCTGGGCCAGCTGGGGGTCAGTCTCGAAGGGCTGATGATCCGGCCGCTTTAGCGGTTACGCTCGCACGCGAGACGCGACGTCGCCGATCGGCACCGTCTCCTGGGAGCCATCGGCCAAGCGCTTGAGCGTAACGCTGGAGGATTCCAGTTCGCGGTCGCCGATGATCGCGGCGTAAGCGGCTTCGAGCGAGCTGGCGTGGCGCATCTGCGCCTTGAGCGAACGGTTGCTGTCCCCGACCACGCTTGAGAGGCCGGTGCGGCGCAGGTCAGAGGCTAACTTAAACGCGAAAACACGCGCTGCCGCCGAAGCGCAGACCACGAACACGTCTAGCTGCGAGGTATCGGGCAGCGTCACGTCCTGGCGCTTCATATTGAGGATGATGCGCTCGATCCCCGTTGCGAAGCCGACTCCCGGCGTGGGTTTGCCGCCGATCTGCTCGATCAGCCGGTCGTAGCGACCGCCGCCGCCGACCGTGCTCTGGCCGCCTTCCTCTGCTGGCTGCACCTCGTACACGGTGCGCGTGTAGTAGTCGAGGCCGCGTACGAGGCGCGGGTTGACGACGTGTGGGATGCCGAGCGACTCGACATAACCCCTCACCTGTGCAAAGTGGTCGCCGCAGGCGTCGCAAAGGTAGTCCGTGAAGGCGGGAGCGCCGGCGATGACGTCCTGGCACTCGGCGTTCTTGCAGTCGAGCAGGCGCAGTGGATTACGCTCGACGCGCGCCTGGCAGTCGCGGCAGACACGGTCCAGCTTGTCCGCGTAGTAGTGCCGCAGAGCCTGAAGATAGCGCGGGCGGCAATCGGCGTCCCCGATGGAGTTCAGGTTGAGCGTGAGCCCGGTCAGGCCAAGCTCCTCGTACAGCCGCCAGAGGATCTCGATCGTCTCGGCGTCCGCCGAGGCCGAGGCGTCACCGACGGCTTCGACGCCGAATTGATGGTGCTGGCGAAAGCGACCGGCTTGAGGGCGATCGTAGCGGAAGATCGGCGTGATGTAAAAGAGGCGCACCGGTTGCGGCTGGTTGTGCATACCATGCTCGATGTAGGCGCGGCAGACTGGCGCGGTCCCCTCCGGGCGCAGGGCCAGCTCCTGGCCGCCCCGGTCCTTGAACACGTACATCTCCTTTTGGACGATGTCCGTCGTGTCGCCAACGGTTCGCTTGAACAATGCCACGTCTTCGAACATCGGCGTGTCGATCTGAGCGTACCGGAACTTCCGGCATAGCTGGCCGGCCGTTTCGCGCACGTAGTCCCACCACGGCTGCTCGTCGGGGAGGATGTCCTGTGTGCCGCGTGGCGCCTGGATGTCTGGCGTCATGGGACGAGGATAGCAGCGCGAGGCCGCTAGGGGCAGCCGAAGAGGCAACCGCGGCGAGCATCCGGTGCTAAACTTGGAGGAGATATGACGATTGCTGACGAGGAGAAGCTGGGGCAGGCCCTCCTTGACCGCGTGGCCGAGTATCTGCCGCCCAAGGGGCAGGAGCTGGTGCGCAGCGCGCTGGTATTCGCGACCGAATCTCACGCCGGACAGTCGCGCAGAAGCGGCGATCCGGTGATCACCCATCCGCTTGCGGCGGCGGAGGCGATCGCCGCGCTTCAACTGGACGCCTCGACGATCGCCGGGGCGCTGCTGCATGACGTGCAGGAGGACTGCGGCGTCGAGAACTCTGAGATCGAGAAGCGCTTCGGCCCCGAAGTGGCGCTGATGGTCGAGGGCGTCACCAAGCTGGGCCAGATATCCGGGCAGGCGGCCGACACCGACGTGGCCGACCAGCGAATGCAGGCGGAGAACCTGCGCAAGATGTTCCTGGCGATGGCCCAGGACCTGCGCGTGGTGATCATCAAGCTGGCCGACCGCCTGCACAACATGCGCACCCTCTGGGCGCTGGACCGCGACGATCAGATGCGCATCGCGCGAGAGACGATGGAAATCTACGCCCCCCTGGCGGCGCGGCTGGGCATCTGGGAGATCAAGTGGCAGCTGGAGGATCTGGCGTTTCGTTACCTTCAGCCGGAAGCGTACAAGCGCGTGGCCCAGATGCTCGATGCCAAGCGCGGCGCGCGCGAGCAATACGTTAACGAAGTGACGAAGATCCTGGAGAAGGAACTCTCAGAGCAGGACGTCGAGGCCGATGTGCAGGGGCGGGCGAAGCACATCTACAGCATCTACGAAAAGATGGAGAAGTACGCATCGGAAGGCCGTAGTGTCGACGAAATCTACGATCTGCTCGCCGTTCGCGTGCTGGTGACGTCGGAGGGCGACTGCTATAAGGCTCTCGGCGTCGTACACGCCCTGTGGCGACCGCTTCCGGGGACGTTCGACGACTACATCGCGATGCCCAAGGAGAGCATGTATCAGTCGCTGCACACAACGGTGATGGCGCTCCAGACTCAGCCCCTTGAGGTGCAGATTCGGACGCGAGACATGCACCACTCGGCCGAGTACGGCATCGCTGCGCACTGGCGCTATAAGGAAGGCTCGAAGCGCGACAGCCGCTACGAGGAGCGGCTGGCCTGGATCCGCCAGTTGATGGACTGGCAGCGGGAGATATCGCAGCCTGAGGAGTGGGTCGAGGCGATCAAGACCGACATCTTCCAGGACCAGGTGTTCGTATTCACGCCCCGCGGCGAGATCAAGGAGATGCCATCCGGTTCGACGCCGCTCGACTTTGCGTACCGGATCCACACAGATCTTGGCCACCTCTGCGTCGGTGGCAAGGTCAACGGCAAGCTGGTCTCGCTAAACTACCCGCTCAAGAACGGCGACGTGGTCGAAATCCTCACCAGCAAATCGTCCAAGGGTCCGTCGCGGGACTGGATGAACCAGAACCTGGGCTATCTCCGCACTTCCCACGGCCGAGAGAAGGTGCGGCAGTGGTTCAAGCGCCAGGAACGCGCTGAGAACATCGCCCGCGGAAAAGAGCTGCTGGAGCGCGAGATGGCGCGACTGGGCACGAGCTTGCCGGAGATGCAGGCGGAGCTTCTGCGCATCTTCAAATTCGAGGACGCCGAGGACTTCTACCTGCGCGTCGGCTACGGCGAGATTAGCACCCAGCATGTCGGCAACAAGATCGCCTCGCTGATCCGGGAGACGGAGGAAGTGCACGAGGTGGAGGCGCCAGCTCAGCCGGTCTTTACTCCGAACATCCAGGTGCTGGGCACTGGTGACCTGCTGACGCGCCTTTCGCGCTGCTGCAGTCCGGTGCCCGGCGATGAGATCATCGGCTACGTCACCCGCGGTGCCGGTGTCGCCGTTCATCGGCAGGACTGCCCGAACGTGCTGCACGAGGACGAGACGGAGAGGCTGATCGACGTCGAGTGGGGCCGCCGTGGGCAGATGTATCCGGTGGCGGTGAACATCGAGGCCTGGGACCGCGTCGGGCTCTTGCGGGACGTGGCGACTCTGGTCGCGGAGGAGGCCGTGAATATGGTCGGCGTCCACACGCAGGAAGGCGAAGACGGCCACATCACCATCTTCATGACGCTGGAGACGAGCGGCGTCGAACAGCTCTCGCGGATGCTCAACAAGCTCGAGGTGATCCGTGGGGTGCTATCTGTCAGCCGGCGCATCGGCGGCGGCAGCACGCGCCAAAAGAAATAGCGTCTCCCCGCTGACCGAGGGTGAAATACGCTAGAATCGCGATATCGGTGATTGGTGGACACGGGGGTAACGCGTGAACGAACCGCAGGCCGTATCTGACATCGACAGTGACTATCTGTCGTACATCGCCCGCAAGGCGCTGGTAGACGATTCCGTCAAGGTCACGGAGTTCGGCGTCATCGAAGACCCGTTCGAGTTCCCGCGGTTTGGCGAGAAGGAGTTCTACGAGCTGCCCTTCTCGTACGAAAGCGAGGCCGGCGAGGGGCGGGCCAGCATAATCCTGCGTGTGCTTCCGAAAATGGACGCCGTTTTGATGCTCACGGGCGACACAGAGCATCGCGAGCTGAAGGCGTTCGAAATGGGCCTCTTCGAGATGGTTCCCAAGACGTTCTCCGTACCTTACGTCCACGTCATCAACCGGCCGGAGCGAGACCAGTACTGGGCGTTCCTGCGCGACGTACGTCCGCAGATGGAGGCCCTGGGGATGCACACGAAGGTTCCGGACGAGACCGTGCGCACGATCCTCTCGCATCTGGCGGCGTTCCACGCGCGGTTCTGGGAGAAACACGACATCATCGACAAGCCCTGGCTGATGACCCTCAAACGCCCGGTGGACTACTTCTACCGCTGCATCGTCGACATCATGGACGGGATGAAGGACCCGGCCGAGCCGAGCGTCTACATCACGGAACGCTGGCCGTGGCTGGCGGAGGGCGTCGTCAACCTCCTCCGGTCGCTCGAGCCGGACACACGGCGAGCGATCGAGAAGCTATACCGTGAGCCGGAGGATCTTCTGGAGCGCATTGAGCCGATGCCGAAGACGCTCTGCCACTACGACTTCGACAACCGCAACCTTGGGATCGAGGAAGGGCCTGATGGCCCGCGCACCGTCGTCATCGACTGGGAGACTCTCGGCAAGGGCCTCTCCGCCTCGGATGTCGTGCGCTTCACGGTGTACCAGCAGCCGGACGATCTGGACGCAGTGATCAACTTCTACCTGGACCAGCTTGAGGCGCAGCTCGGCGACAAGATCGACCGGGAAGAGTGGCGATTGGCCTTCGAACTGGGGTCGATCGCAGAGTGGCAGATTCGCGGCGTGCTGTTCGGCGTGATGGTGAACGCGCCCTCAGCACCCGTGCCCGACGAACAGCGGCCGGCGATGCGCGAGCGCGTGTTCGACGACGTCTCGTACATCGAGTCGCTCGTCCGGAAGAACGGGCTGGCTTAGGACGACCCGGCCCGGCGAAAGACCGGCGGAACGGGCGTCAGCCCATCGTTCTCGTCGCTGGGCGGGCTGGCCCGGCGCTCGTCCTTCTGCACCTGCATGGCGGCGTCGGCCTGTTGGATAACGTCATCCACAGAATCGCCCGCGTCGGGGTAGGTGGCGCATCCCAGCGAGGCGCGGACGGTCAGGGTGAGGTCGTTCCGGTCGACGATATTGAGTGAGGCGAGGTGCTTCTCCAGGCGGGTCATCAGCGTCTCGGCCTGCGCTGCCGGAGTGTCGGGCATGATGATCGCGAACTCGTCGCCAGCCAGGCGGGCCGGGATGTCGCTGGCGCGAGTCTGTCCGAGCAGGAAGCGCCCGACGTTCTGCAAGACCTCGTCTCCGGCGCGGCGACCGTGCGCGTCGTTGATCTTCCTCAGGCCGTCCAGATCCATCGCGATAACCGAGAGCGGACGCTGAAACGCCTTGGCGGTCTCCAGCTCCCGCTCCAGGCGCTCGAAGAAGTAATTGCGGTTGAAGAGTTGCGTCAGGTCGTCCTGCATCGCCATCTGTTCGAGCTCCATGTTGTGCACGAGGAGGCCGAGGCGCAGGCGCTTCTCCGTGTTTACGGCGATGCGGACAGCGCGAGCGGCGGCCAGGAAGGCGAACACACCGAGGCCCGCCAGGACGATCGTCTCGATCAGGAACGCCGGCGATCCGAAGCTGTGATGGGTGGCGACGACGGCCCAGCCGCCCATTAGCAGGCCTACACCGGCGAGGCGGAACAGCCAGGCCTCGCGGTCGGCGTGCTTCGTCTCGTTGGCTACCGGGTCGCCCCGGACTTCCAGGACTCGCTCAGGTGTGAAGTCGCTTGGTTTAGTCACTCAAATGCCTCTGTTTGCTGGCCCCAGCGGTACTGCCGCTGGGTGCGCCTAACTGTGACTTAGGACGGGGGGCGCTAAAGCTGCGTTACATCGTCAGGACGCCGGTTGGGCGGTGGCCGGTTGAAGGAGCATGAAGCCGGGCCTACAATTCTTGTGGCGGGCCCGTAGCTCAAGGGTAGAGCGCCCGGCTCATAACCGGTTGGTTGCAGGTTCGACTCCTGCCGGGCCCACCACATGACGCTGAGCGTCAGCTGGTCGCGCTTACGAGTCACCGCAGCGATATTCCTCCTCTGTGGCCCACTAGAAGCTCTGGGGCACGGTCGCGACGTAACGAAATCGGGAAGCTCACGTCAATGAGATCGACGGGGTAATCGGAGAGGCTGGAGACGGTGAGATCATCATTTCCAGCCTCTCTTCTGAAATCGAGGTGTATCGCCAAAGGGTGACTCGTCAGGCGCCACTCAGATATGATGTTAGTGCCTATGCGATCTGAAGAACTAATCGAGAAGCTCGAAACGGGACTCGCCGACTTTAACCCGCGCCACATCGACAACCCGTCGGCCACGCCCGCAGCGGTGCTTCTTCTACTCAGGTCTGTGGATCGGGAACCCCACGTCGTCTTCACAGAGCGCACCAGCAACGTTGACCACCACAAGGGCCAGATCTGCTTTCCCGGCGGCGGCATGATGGATTCCGACGCGACGGCCGAGGCGACCGCGCTGCGCGAGACGTTCGAAGAGATCGGCGTCAAGAGCGAGCACGTGCGAATCATCGGCCAACTCGACGACATGCTCACCGTCAGCGCCTTCCGAGTGTCACCGTTCGTTGGCCTGTTTGAGCACGACCCCGATTATCGGTACACGGTCTGCGACGTTGAGGTCGCACAGGTCATTGAGGTGCCGTTTAGTTTCCTGATGGAAGAAGGAAGCATGCAGCTGGAAGTCCGCGATCATCGCGGCCGGGAAGTCCTAGTCCCGTCTTTCTCTTACAACGGCCACCGAATCTGGGGCGCCACTGCCCGCATGCTCCACCAGCTGATCGAGCTGGTGCGCTAGCCTGCGTGCCCGATTCGCCGCCGGCCGACGATTCCCATATCCCGCTCCGGAAGCGCCCTCCCTGCAGGCGTTGCAAGGTCAGCGACTGGCGAATCGACGTGCGCCGGAAGTCGCGTCTGCGCTGGGCGATCGAAACGATCTTCGCCGTGCCGGATGTGCTGATCTACCAGAGCGAATCGGCCGGTTGGCCGGGCAGAGAGTATGAGCGCTGGACGTGCGCGCGCTGCGGCCGCTCGGTCCGCGTATCGCGCTCCTGACCGGCGTCGAACCGCCCACCAACACGTCGTTTGCCTGGCGCTGCGATTGCGGATACCGTTTCACCTGCGGTAGGCTCGCGCCTGCCAGAGGGTAAGGCACATGGACGGACCATCACCGGCTGAACGCAACGCAATGGCGCAGCGCCTCATTAGCCGTAACAGGCTGTCCGAGGCGCTTGATCTCCTGAACGAAACGATACGCCTGGACCCGCGCCTCGCCGCGACGTTCGAGAACCGGGCCGTAGTGTTCGAGGCGCTGGGTATGCACCCGCAGGCCCAGGCGGACAGGCGCAAGGCGGCGGCTCTGCGCGCTGCCCAGCCGCCGCCGACACCGCCGCCGGACTCCGCGTCAGTGGCGGCGCCCCCCGAATCGGCTGCTGAGGCAGAGGACGCGAGCGAGCAGCCGGAAGACGTCGCTCCCGCGCCTGAGGCGAACGCCGATCCGGCGGAGGAGCCGCCGCCGCTGGTTATGCCCTCGTACCAGCCGCCACGGCGCTCGGTCGGCAGCGGGCTGCTGCGGGCGGCGGGCGTCGTGCTGTTCGCGCTCGGGATATTCCTCATCGCCGGCCTCGGGATATATTTTGCCCTCAACCAGATCGGAGACAGTGTCGAGGACGGAACGGCGGTCCCGACCGAGTCACCGGTGCCGGCGGAGGCCGATGAGCCCACCGCCGACGGTGGCGGCAGCGTCGACGGTGATGCCACCGTCGATCCGCCAACGGTGGATGAAGCGCTGTCAGGCAGTCCATACTCGTTCTCTCATCTAGAGGATGCGTGGCACGCCCGCGCGCTGGCGGTCTCGATAGGGGAGATCAGCGAGTCCGTAACGGGCTTCGAAGAACCTGGTGTCGACATCACGCTGACCGGCAACGGGGCGACGATGGAGCTAAGCGTTCTTATCTACTCCTCATCTGACGCTAAAGACACGGAATGGACGATCGGCGCCGCGCCGCAGCCGAAGGTTGATGGCGAGGTGCCAGCTGGTTCGTCGGTCTGGTACAACGCCAACGCCGTCGTCGTTGTAAGAGTGTCGGCGCCTGCGCTGAGGCAGACGGCGCTCGACGGATTTCTGGCGTTGGGCGAGGCCGCGGAAGCGTCGCCGACGGAATCGCCGGCCGGTTCACCGACTGAGTAGTAGAGGGTTTCCGCTACTAGAGGATCTGCGACAGGAAGAGCTTGGTTCGGTCTTCTTTGGGGGCCTCGAAGAACTCCGCCGGCGTTCCCTGTTCGACGATGAGGCCCTCGTCCATGAACATGATGCGATCGGCGACGCCCTTGGCGAACCCCATCTCGTGTGTGACGACGACCATCGTCATGCCGCTCTCGGCCAGCTCGTGCATCACGTCCAGCACCTCCTTGATCATCTCAGGATCGAGGGCGGACGTTGGCTCATCGAAGAGCATGATCTTCGGCTGCATCGCGAGTGCGCGGGCGATCGCCACGCGCTGTTGCTGACCGCCAGACAGTTGCGCCGGGTACTTGTCAATCTGCTCCGGGATGCCAACGCGCTCTAGTAGCGAGACGACGAGCTCCTTGGCGGCGGACTTCTTGAGGTGGCGTACGTGCGTCAACGCGAGGCTGATGTTGCGCTCGATAGTGAGGTGCGGAAAGAGGTTGAACTGCTGAAAGACGATGCCCACCTCGGAGCGAATTTTCTCGACGTTGCGGAGGTCGTTGTTGAGCTCGACGCCGACGATGACGATAGTGCCCTCGTCATGAGGCTCGAGGCGGTTGAGGGTACGCAGGAACGTCGACTTGCCGGAGCCCGACGGTCCGATGATGACGACCACCTCGCGCTCGCGGACGGTCGTTGATATGCCACGCAGCGCCTGAAAGTCGCCGAACCACTTCTTGACGCCGCGGCAGACGATGATGTCTTCACCTAGCGCATGCTTCTTGGGGGACGGTGCTTCGATACTGGTGTCGTCGGTCATGGCGTTAACGCTCTCCAACGCCGAGGTTGCGCTCCAGCTGCTGGCTGGCGCGGGACATGGAGAAGGCTATGATCCAGTATATCAACCCGATGAAGAGTAGAGCTTCTGCGTGCAGGCCAATGAAGCCTGGCTGGGCCGGCGCGATCCGCGAGACGGCGAGCAGGTCCGTCAGCGCCAGGATGAAGACGAGCGAAGTGTCTTTGAAGAGGCTGATGAACTGGCTGACGAGCGCGGGAATGACGGCCCGCAGCGCCTGCGGCAGGACGATGAGGGCGAGGATCTGTACGCCGCCGAGGCCGACCGCCTGTCCGGCTTCGATCTGGCCGCGTGGCACGGCCTGAAGTCCGCCGCGGACGATCTCTGCGATGTAGGCCGCCGAGAAGAGGACGAGGCCCAGCATCGCCATGAAGACGACTGACATATCGTAGCCGGTAATCGGGATTCCGAGAACGCTGGTCTCGTGGCTGAGGGCCAAGCGGAGGATAAAGAACGACATGAATAGGATCGTGATCAGGGGGACGGCGCGGACCAGCTCGATGTAAGCGATGCAGAAGATGCGGATGACAGGGAATGTGCTGGCCCGGCCGACGGCCAGTAGAACGCCGAGCGGGAACGACACGGAGATGCCGACGATCGCCAGAACCATCGTCAGGAAGAGCCCTCCCCACAGGCGGTCTGGCACGTGGGAGAAGAGCCCGCCCTGGCCCGGCAGAAACGAAGGGTAGAGCGCGGTGGGAAGCATCGCCGCCACGAAGCCGAGGATCCAAAGCCAGATCGTGACGGTACGCGCGAGGTCGCGAAAACGTGAGAAGCGGAGAGGCCAGGCCGCGAAGTAGGCCACGCCGAACGTGGCGATGCAGGTGCTGGTCCAGAGTAAGGTCCAACCGTCCAGCATGAAGATGTAGAGAGGTGCGCAGGCCACCGCGAAAACGAGCGGCAGGCGCCAGCTGAGCGTTCCCCAGAGGCGCCATGAGAGGCCGAAGAGGGCCGCCGTGCCGTGGAGCGTCACCCAGATGCGCCAGAACTCGTCACGCGGGAAGCGGCCCGTGAAGAACAGCCC
>JADFQV010000080.1 GCA_022561635.1 Chloroflexota bacterium
GCGAAAGGCCCGCTTCGACCCCCATATGTCACCCAGCTTGCCTCCGGTCAGCATGAAGGCCGCCATCGTCAGCATGTAGAGGGTGATAGCGGCCTGTACTGCTCCCACGGTAGTGTCGAGGTCTTCGACCAGCGCCGAGATCGACACGTTCATCAGCGTCGTGTCGATAACGTAGACGAACATCGCCAGCGACAGGATGATCAGGACCACGGTGCCGCCGCCCGACTGTTTCGCAGTGGTGGGGCCGTCTTGCGTCATGAATTCGTCGCCGTCACGCGCTGAAGCAGTCTAAATCGATCGCCGTCGCTCTGGCGGCCAGGCTGTCGGCGGCCACTACCGCCCGTCAGTTGTTGAGCCACTGGCGCTCCAAGTCAACTACACCTGGATCAGGCGTGGCAGGGTGACCATCAGGATTGTGCTCCCGACAAGGGCGAAAGTCGCAAGGCCGATGCTCAGCGCCCGGATTCTGGAGCTCTTGAACTTGGTGGATATTCCCGCAAAGAAGAGGACAGATGCGAACATGACAGTGGCCAGGATCCAGTTGTCGTTGTTCTGGTTGGCATCCTTGCCCGCGTTGAACTTCTCGCTTGCTATCTCATCCCACACGATCGATTCCGCCATATAGACGTCAGTGACTCCTTCAAGCTCGAACGGGGTCTTGGGAGCGTTAGGGTTATTGAGGGGATCGAGCGCGAGCCACTCGTCAAGAAGGATCTTGAACTCGTCCCGGAACAGGCGCTCACTGAATAGGTCCAGCACCGCCTGGTCGTCGCTTGTGAACGCGGCGCTGGCATCGACAAAAGTGGCCGCATCATAGCTGATCCTCGTCAGGGCGATGGCCGTCTCTCGATTGGACTCCAGCCGGGCAGTGGAGGCTTCTGCGAATAGCGTGGCTTGTTCGCCGCTCCACAGCGACGCCTGCCAGGCGCCCAACGCGGACCCCACCACCGCTACTGAGAGAAGTATCGCCGACAGGAGTTCTATCAAGCTCCCCTCTGCTATCGGCAGGCGGGCGACGATTTCGTCCAGCAGGTCGCTGTCACCGCGTTCGTCTTGCGGCGAGGATGGCTCTTCCGGCATCAGCTTCGCGTGCTCAGCTCGACGAGCGATCGACGATCATCTCGATGGCGGCCAGGTAGAGTAACTCCAGCGAGACCACCAGGACGAACGTCCCGAACGTGAGCGAAGGCAGGAAGATCAGCAAGGCTGCGCCGATCACGATGCCGATCAACCTGAACCAGGGCGCTAAGCGGGCAATCCGGCCCGAAAGCGACGACCCGGCCGGCTCGCCATCACCCTCCCCCGCCGGCACGCGCATAAAGCGGTCCCAGAGGTCGGCCGCTCGCGAACGAGCTGAGACTGCCCATTGGGCGTCGCTGGAGGCGGCGGTAAGTGCCGCCAGGTACGCCGCCGTCAGAACGAGCAACGTGATGACAGCGCGAGTGGATGGATCCGGCCAGGCGATTAGAAGAATGGCGGCAATCCCCAATCCACCGATTCGGAGTTGCCTGGCGTTCTCGGTAACCCACCCGACCTGCCCAGGGTCCTCGGTCGCGGGCGCAGCGTCACCGAATCTCGATCGAACCGCGGCGATGACTCGACGGTCGAGTGACAACGAACCGACGACGGCCATGCCGACACCGATCAAAAGAACGAAGAGCTGCTGGCGCTGGAAGCTTCGCAGGAAAACGTCGTAGGTCGCCTTGGCGGCGGCCTTGCCCGCTTCCGTGGAGGCGATCGCATCGGTTGAAAGCTCTCTCAACGGCCACTCGATCGTCACGAGTCCGATCGCCGATACAACGGCGACCGCTACGCCGATAAAGATGACCGTCGAGCGCCGGTGCGGCGAGATCAGCACCGCGAGAGCCAGGATGGCAACGGCCACGACGGCGACCCACGGACTGACGTCGTCGAGCAAGCCGACGATGTCCAACACGGTTGCAACGTCCGCGTTTTCCGCTATCACGATCTGTCCGGCGTCCTCGGGAAGCTCGATCTGCGCGAGGAGCCCATCCCCATCGTCGCCGCCCATATCCTTGATCACTTCTTCCAGAACGACGCCGAGGTCCAGCACGAGGTCGTCGCCCGATACTGCAATCACCGCCTGGTCGTCGAAGACGAGCGCGCTTATTAGGCGGTGCGTCGAGCGCAGCGCCGCTTCCCGCACTGCCTCCAGCGGCTGGGCTTCGATCAGGCGCAGTGACGCTCGAAAGACGGCTTCTCGCGCGAGGCCGGTCAGGGGGCCTTCGAGCAGTGCCAGGTCTTCTCCGCGGTTTTCTTCCAGGTCGGCGAGGCCGCGGGAGATCCGGTCCGCTATCTCGGCCCGCTCCATGATCACGTCCGTGAGCTGGTCCGCGATCGCGACCTGAACCTCTTCTTGCTCGAACGCCTCATCGACCGTGGAAACAAAGGCGTCCTCGTTGAGGAACACCCTTTCTTGCCACACCGCGACGCCGCCCGGGATCGTGAGCAACGCCCCAAGCACCACCAGGAACCCCGCGATTAAACTACGCATATGTCACACCTTCATCATTCATTCGAGCGTTCGAGCTGTCTGCAGATCGGCATAGAGCCGCACGGGACCGCGTCGGTCAGCACGATGGCTTTGTCGGGGCCCCTCGACAAACGCCGTGAGGCTAAGGCGCCCCCTGCCGTCGCCTGCCTCGCCCCTAGGCGTCTCGCGCACCTTCCTCGTAAGGGACATTGGCCTCTTCAGGTCGGACCAGAAGGTAGATTAGCGGCCCGAA
>JADFQV010000053.1 GCA_022561635.1 Chloroflexota bacterium
CGTGAGGCCGGCTTCGACGAGGCGATCATGCTCAACAACCACGGCACTGTCGCCGAGGCCACAGTCTGCAACGTCTTCGTCGTGAGGAAAGGCCGCCTGCTGACGCCGACGATCGAGTGCGGCGCGCTGCCCGGCGTCACCCGCGCCGCCGTCCTCGATCTCGCCCGCGAATCCGGGATCGATGCCACTGAGACGGATCTGACGCTGGACGGCCTGCGCACGTCCGACGAAGCGTTCCTTACGAACAGCGTGATGGGCGTAATGCCGCTAACGCGCCTCCAGGGCGTGCCGATCGGCGACGGCGGCCTCGGACGACTGACCGAACAGCTATCGCGGCGCTACCGCGAAGCAGTCGCCTAATCCGCCAATGTCACGTTGAAGGCCGGACAGTCTGGCTTAAACCCAACGCCGTAGCGCAAGCATAGTTTGGCAGCAAACTGGCTGATAGAGTAGCCTGACGCTGATGGCGGATCCGCAGTTCCTCGCGAGCCTTTATCACACGACGCTCAGCGCGATCGTACGCGACGGGCGCGCGCCACACTACGCGCAACTTGGGAACGAGCTGGGCGTGTCGCCCGAAGAGACGCGGCGGGCGCTTGGTGAGCTGGCGGCGACTGGAGTGCCCGCTATCTGGCTGCACGAGGGGGACTTGATCGCGTCGTTTGCGCCGTTTTCGAACATCCCGACTCACATCGACGTCTCAGTTGATGGCGCGAAGAGGTGGTACGGCCAGTGAGGAATCGAAGTGCTGGCGGTCAGTTGGCTGTATCCAGGCAAGGAAGTCCAGATCGACTGCCCCTGCCTCGACTGTGGAGAGCCGATACAAGTGCGGATGCGCGATGGAGAGATCGTGGAGTCGTCGCCGGACGGGATCGTCGCGCACACGAAGCTGCCGTTTTCGCGGTGGCGTAACGACCTGGCCGAGACCTGAACGACTATCAACCTCTTCCGGTCGGAAGAACACGTCGAGAGGTTCCCCCTGTACGACCCGGCGAGCAGTGAGGGGACGATACCGCTGAAAACCGCGCTCGGGCTGGTGACGACGCCGCTGTTCCAGAGACGCCTGGAGCCAGACTACCTGCTGCACTGGACGAAGTGGCTACCGGAGATGATCGCCAACGCCACCAGGCTCGGCCTCACCGGCCCGTTCTGGAGCGTGACCGGGACGTAGAGCGCAAGAGTCGTGCGCCGATAGTACTCGGCCGGGAACCGGGCGGCCGACCTTCAGATACGAAATTGGGCAGGGGCAGCTTCGGCACGAACCGGCGACCTACAGCCATTGAGTCAGTGCGGCACAGGGCGACGAGCCGCTGTAAGACAACCGCAAGAATTTCCCGCTACGATTGAAGTCGGGCACGTGCTCCCATCCTTGGCCCCGGAACGTAAGATAGGTATGCGAGGAACAACGGCACATATGGCTGAAGAACGAGTCCTGGTCGTCGAAGACGAGCCGATGGTGGCTGAAGTCGTGGAACGCTATCTGCGCCGCGACGGCTACACCGTTTCAGTCGTCCACGACGGCGACAAGGCGATGGACGCCTTCGAGCGCTTCCAGCCGGACCTGATCGTGCTTGATCTCATGCTGCCGGGGCTTGACGGTACGGAGATCTGCCGGCGCGTGCGGGCGCGCTCACAGACGTCGATCATCATGCTTACCGCCCGCGGCGAGGAGACGGACAAGATCGTCGGCCTGGGCATGGGCGCCGATGACTACGTGACGAAGCCGTTCTCCCCGCGCGAGTTGGCGGCCCGCGTGAAGGCCGTCCTCCGCCGCGCCAAGAACAACGTCGAGGCCGACGGCGATCACCTCCGCTTCGGCGACCTGCGCATCAACGGCCGCACGCGGAAGGTCGAGGACCACCGCGGCCCGATCGAATTGACGGCGCGCGAGTTCGACCTGCTCTTCCACCTCGCCAGCCACCCGGAGCAGGTGTTCAGCCGCGAGCAGCTGTTGGACGCGGTCTGGGACCTGGAGTTCCCGGGCGACGCCAGCACGGTGACCGTCAGCATCCGCCGCCTCCGCTCCAAGGTGGAGACCGACCCTTCGCGGCCGCGGCACCTGAAGACGGTCTGGGGAGTAGGGTACAAGTTTGAGCCGTAGCCGCAGAGCCGCCGGCCCATTGCGCCTCTTCTCACAGGCCTGGATCGGCCCCCTCCTGGCGCTAACGCTGGCGATCGGCATCGGCCTCCTGATCGCCGAGCTTCTCATGGCGCCGCCAGCAGGCGAGCTACGAGATCTAGGCATCTACTTCGCCCTGTCCGGTGCGATCACGCTCGGCGGCGGCTGGCTCGCCCTGCGCTTCGCCGACCAGTCCCTCGGTCTTTCGATCCAGGCGAAGGCGTTCCTGGGCGCCGTCATCGGCGGCGGCGTCGCGCTGCTCAACGTCCTCATCGTCGCCCAGCTGATGTTCGTCTCGACCGCGCACGACCTGAAGCTGCTCATCGCGCTCCTCGTGTTCAGCGCCCTCATTACGCTCTTCTTCAGCCTGTGGGTGGCCTCGACGATCGTCGGCCGCATGGCAGCCGCTACCGCCGGCATACAGAGGCTTGCCGCCGGCGAACTCGACGCCAGGATCGCGCTGTCCGGCAACGACGAGGTCGCTCAGCTCGCCGCCGACGTAGACGCCCTCGCCGAACGACTACAAGAGGCTGAACAGGAACGAGAGGCGCTGGACCGTGAGCGGAAAGAGCTGACAGCGGCTGTCTCCCACGACCTGCGAACACCGCTGGCGAGCGTGCGAGCGATGGTCGAAGCGCTGGCTGACAACGTCGTGAAAGACCCGGCCGAGGTCGCGCGCTACTACGACACGATGCGGCGCGAGATCGACCGCCTCACCCACATGGTGAACGACCTCTTCGAGCTGGCGCAGATGGACGCGGGTTCGCCGCGCCTGGAGCGGCGCTTCATTCCCCTTCACGAGATCGCAGCAGAGGTGGTCGAGGCGATGCAGGCTCAGGCCAGACTCCACGACGTCACCCTGATCCTGGAAGCGGAGGGCGACCAGCCGGACGTATTCGTCGACGGCACGCGCGTCGAGCGAGTGATCGGTAACCTGATCCGCAACGCCATGGAGCACACGCCTCCGGGCGGGCGCATCGACGTCAGGATCGTCGCCGACGACGGTTGGCTGCGGCTGCACGTCCGCGACACGGGCGAGGGGATCGCCGAAGACGATCTGCCGCACGTCTGGACCCGCTTCTTTCGCGCCGAAAAGTCCCGCCGGCGCGGCCCCGACTCCGCCGACGGCGCCGGCCTCGGCCTGGCCATCGTCCGCGCCATCGTCGAGGCTCACGGCGGCCTCGTCGACGTGACGTCGGCACCGGATCGGGGCGCTCTCTTCACAGTCCGCTTCCCTCTTCGCTCCTAGACTCTAAACCATCTCGGATCGCACTCAGGTTGTCATCCGCGTAAGAGCCTCGTAAGGATTCCCGGCTAGCGTTGCAGGCGGTTGTTTCAACACAAGCGTTCAGCCCAAGGAGGCACTCATGCAAGCAAGCAGTCTAAGAAGGTGGGCCCTGGCGCCCGCCCTGGTAATCGCCACGGCCGCGGCCCTGGCTCTCGCGCTTATCGCTACGCCCGCCGCCGGCGAGGCGCACGTCACCTACACTGTGACGATCGAGAACCTGACCGCCGGCCAGCCGTTCACACCGCCCGTGGTGGTCACGCACTCGAGCGACTTTGACATCTTCGAGACGGGCCAGTCCGCCTCGGCAGAGATTCAAGCGATCGCCGAAAACGGCAACAACGACCCGCTCGTGGCGCTCATCGGCGGCTCCAGCGCGGTGTTCGACTCGGCGGTCGGCACGGCGGCAGTCCTGCCCGGCGAGACCGCCACGCTCAGCGTCACGGCACCCGCCGGCAGTCTGATTTCGACGGCGATGATGCTGATCTGCACCAACGACGGCTTCGCCGGCCTCGACTCGGTGACGCTGGCAAGCGGCTCCCAGACGATCGACGTCAACGCCTACGACGCCGGCACGGAGACCAACACCGAAGACTTCGCCGACATCGTCCCGCCCTGCCAGAGCCTGATCGGCGTAACGTCTGACGACGAGGGCACAGGCGAAAGCAACCCAGCGCTCGCCGAAGGCGCAGTGATCGCCGCCCATGCTGGCATCCAGGGTGGCACCGACCTGACCACAGCCGACCACGGCTGGACGGACCCCGTCGCACGGATCACCGTCACGGCCGCCGCCGAGGCTTCCGACCTGCCGACCAGTGGCGGCCCGCCACTGGAGAGCGGCTCAGGCATCGCCTGGACACTCTATCTCGCGATCGGCGGAGCGATGCTCATCGCCGCCGCTAGCGTGGTGTTCGCGACCAGCCGCCGCGCCGTTCGCTAGCCAATCAGCGCGGAGCGTGAGGACGGCCCCGGGGAAATCCCGGGGCCGTCCTTCGTTTCTGAGCGCGGGCTGCCCCGCAAACTAAGTTTGGGTAACCGCGCTCCCGGTCGTCTTCGACTCGATCTCGTCAAGCGGTGAGAAGAGGACGCAACCGACCTGATCGTCGCGCCTCAGTACCCAGTTCGTGATCGCAAGTACCTCGCAGCCTGCATAACCGCGCGCGGCGGCGAGCAGCATCGAGGCGCCGTAGAAGAGGAGCGCCGCGTCGCGCGTGTAGTCGAAGGAGATGAGAACCGCGCCGACAGCGAAGTTGAGGCAGAACCCCAGGACTCCGGTGGCGTTGAGTCTATCGTTGGTGAATCTCAACCGCACGGCCTGGAAGAGGAGCAGGGCCGCCGGAAAGACGATGAGCCCAAGCGGTACTGCGTACCAGTCGAGGTCCCACTTCGGACTGCCAAACTCTGTGAGCGCGAGGTAGATGAAAGCGATGCCAACGACGATTCGGGCGAGCGTCCCGACTAGCCCGATCCCTCTCTTTTGAGTCGTCATCATGATTGATCCTTTCCCGATGTAAGGTCTTGGTCCGCATACGAGCGAACCTTGCGCCACATGGCGGTAACGAATTGGTAGGCGTCCTCGACCGGATGGATTGCGATGTTGTCTCTATCGGCCGCCCAGCGCTGGCCTTCGTCGACCGAAGAGAAGAAGAAGATGTGGTGACAGAACGTACCCCAGATGGCCGCCAGCTCCGCCGTCGTGAGCTGACCAGGGTCCTCCGCTGGCACGGATAATGCGAGGCCAGCCGGGTCGGTCGTGACTATGCCATCAGGACTAACCGTGAGCCGGATGATTTCGCCGGTCAGGGGCGACTTCGACTCGATTTCGGCGGCCCCTCCAAGCATGGCCGGCAGGAACAGGATGTCGCCAGCGCACCACGTCCTCAAGGCCACACCATCGATGGTGAATTGGTGTGGGTGGTCGTTCAGCGAGAGGCCCATGACGCCGACGATGTTGTCGCTGGCGTCGCGCTCGGACATTCGTCGCAGGAAGCCGTCTGCCTCAGTCTGCTCGACACCGAGATCCCTGGCGATGCGCTCCACCTCCCCAGGCGAAACGGGATCGCCCTTCGCCAGCGATTTCCAGGTCTGTACAAGCAACCGAGAAAGACCGGGGCCGAAGTCCAGTTCATTGCCGCCCAGAACGGGGGTCCCCGCTTCTGGCTCAGTCCGTGTATTTGCCATCTTTTTCCTCCGTCCTAACTCTTCAATCTCTGTATCGAAGTGTATGAACGGGGTTGGCAGTCGTCATCCGAGTAACCACGTAAACCTGGTCAGCGCAGGCCAGAGCCATAGGCACATCAGGTGGCGGAAAACACGTAGCTGACGAGGACGCTAGACGAGGTTGCGGGTGAGAGCGTAGGCGGTGGCGTCGGCCCGGCCGCGCGCACCGATCTTGGCGTAGATGTTGCCGATATGCCGCTCTACGGTGCGAACGCTGAGTACGAGGTCGCCAGCGATCTCGTTGTTGGTACTGCCGCTGGCCACGAGCCGCAGCACCTCCACCTCACGCTTCGTCAGACTCTCGGAAGGCGCTGTCGAGTCGGTCCCCGCGTCGGCAGCAGCCTGGAGGCGGTCGGAATCGCGCGAATCTGGCTCGCCTTCAACGCCGAGGAAGTCGCCGATCGCCTTGGCGGCTGCGTCGCTGTCACCCAGGTAGGGTGCGATCCACTCACCTTCGAGAAGGGTGAGCCGGGCACCCTCGATGCCAGCGGCCAGCGACTCGGCAACACGAACAGGGAGCCACGGTATTTCGCGGCGATGGATGACCAGGGTAGACGTCCGCACTTCCGACAGCAGAGCTGTGACGTCGAAGGCGCCGGTCGCCTTGAGTGCCCGCCTCGCGTCGTCGTGCGTCACGCTTTCCCTGAGGTGCTGCGCCGAGCGGCGGCCGATCTCGCCGCCGGACCAGCCGAAGCAGAGGTGCGCACAGGTGTCCGTCATCAGTTCCCAGTCCTTGTCGATGAGGCTCTGCCAGGCCCGGATTCGTTCCGATCCTGTGATTCCAGGCCCGCGAGGCCAAGTGCACCACAGTATGAGATGAGACGATCGCTCCGGGTTAGCCACGGTATATGCGATCGCCACCGGCCCAGAGTCAGCGGCCGCGAGAAGGTCGAACGTCTTCAACCCAAGGGCATCCGTCACGGCGCGGAGATCGCGCATCTGCGCTTCTATCGAGTAGTCCGACACTCCGCGTTCTGAATGCCCGGTACCCCTCAGATCGTAGCGCACAAGCGTGTGGTTCTTCGACAGTCGTTCGTACCAGTCGCGGCACTCTTCGGCCTCCCACAGCTCGATGTGGTTCCAGGGACCGCCAACCATATAGACCAGCGGCGGTCCCTCGCCCAGCGTCCAGAAGGCGATCCTCACCCCGTCCTCCGCGGTAGCGTACTGGATGAGCGGATCCATCACGCCCCTATGTTAAGCCACACTGATGCCGCGGACGCCGCTGACTGCGGCCGAACGGGAACGCGAATCGGGCTGGCGCTGAGATTACCGGCTATCAGAACAGGGCGAGAACACGACGAAAAGTGGCAGGGGCGGCAGGATTCGAACCCGCGACCTACGGTTTTGGAGTTCCCTCTGCTATGTCCCGAGCAGACTTACTTGAGCCGAATTAGGGCCAATTTGTATCTGAACTGGCGCCTGCTGTCCCCGTGGGTCAACGCTCATCAGGGTAGATTCCAGCGAAGGGGTTAGCAAACGGTTAGCAAATCTGTGGTACTCGATCTGACGCTCGGCGAGCGGCACCAAGCGCCGGCGGCTCCCAGCCGACAGCTGAACTTCGTCGACCAGCTATGGACGTTCGCCAAGACGTTACCGCCCATTCCTTACGAGTACACGTTGAAGAAGAATAATCAGCTCGACGAATTCGACCCAGCGGTAGTGTTCATCCGTGAAGGCGAGGCCAGACCATGGGGAAGCCAGCGCACGCGCGGCCTCCGCTTACAGGCCAGCAATGAAGAGTCACGGCCCCAAGTAGTCACATCGTGCGGCCCGCCGAGCGATCACTTCTCGCCACCGCCACGACATAGGTCGCTGCGACCTGATCATCGTTTGGGAGCACGACCTATGTCGTACATGCCGATACCGGTGCTCGAGCTCAAGTCCGAGAAGGTCATCCGCCCTCGGAGGGGACGACCGCCAGGAAACCTCTACCGCACCGTCAGAAGAGGCTACAGCCTCGCGTCGGAGTCTGATTGATCCCGCACTACCATCGGCGCAGAAAGCGACCGAGCGATGAGCACAGAGCCCTACAGGCGACCCCTTGTGAGCACCCTACTCCTCGCCTCGTGCCCGTCGGTTCTTATGAATCTGGCGGTGTGTGCTCGTCTTGATGACACGGACGTTCTTCGGCGTGTCTTTTCCTCCCGCCGCAAGGGGCTTAATATGATGCACTTCGTATCCCCGCGGTGGCTTTCCGTCCTTGTAGCCTCTGCGTTCCAAAATTCTCTTGATCTTCTTTTCGTCTGCCTCTCTCTTTTTCGGCATCACGTGCCCCCTTTCTCCTGCGGTATCTGCTTCGACCCCTCGCCGTACGTGGCGAACGCGATACTCACGCCATCGCTAGTCTTCGCGTACTGGATCTGCGGCTCCATGGCGCAGCCATTCTACGACATGGCAAGGCTGTCTATGCGCCTGGACTGAGATCAGCCTTCGACTGCAGGCGCTGCGATGTGAGCATGGCGTCTGCGCGGCTGCATTTTACGACGAGGCGTCAGCGTCGCCATTTGATGCCGCCTTGCGAACGAGGACCTCCTCCGCCTCTCGTTCTTGTGGTCGCTCCAGGATCGTCGGCGCCGGCGCTATCAGTCTGTTCTGCGCAAGGGAAGAAGCGTCGAGGGTTTGATGATCGCTAAGGCGCCCATCCTCCAGCCAGCATACCCGGTCCGCAATATCGACGATACGCGGGTCATGTGAGACGATCACGACGCAGCGGTCCTGCTGCTTGGCGAGGTCGCGAAGAAGCGCGACTACCTGATGGCCGTGCTTCGAATCGAGGTTCGCTGTCGGCTCGTCGGCGAGGATGAGACAAGGGTTGTTGGCGATGGCGCGGGCTATAGAGACGCGCTGTCTCTCGCCGCCGGAGAGATCACCGGACTTGAAGTGCAGGCGATCGCCGAGCCCGAGATCCGTGAGTAGCTCGGTGGCGCGCTTTCTAGCCCGGCGACCGCTGATTCCGGCGAAATTGAGGGCGATCTCGACGTTCTCGATCGTGCTCAGGTACTCGATGAGGTTGAAGCTCTGAAAAACGAAGCCCACTTCTTTCTGGCGGATCTTCGTGAGCTGCGACTCGGTCATCGACGTGATGTCGGTGCCGTTGATCTTGACGCGGCCCGATGTCGGTTTGAGGATGCCTCCCATGATGGTCAGTAGGGTTGTCTTCCCCGAGCCGGACGGTCCCATGACGAGCAACATCTCGCCGCGGCGTACGCTGAGATCGATCTCAGCAACCGCAGTGACGGCAGCCGCGCCAGTACCAAGGCGCTTGGTCACGCAGTCGACCTGAAGTATCGTTTCGCCGGTGGATTCTGTGCGCATTGTTGGCGCCTTAGAGGTCTGCATGCCAACTACGCCCTGAACACCGTCGCAGGTTCGACGCGCGCTATACGGAGGACCGGCATGAGGGAAGACAGAAGCGTCATGATAGCAGCGAACGCGAGGACGAAGAGGACGTCTTGCAAGCGGACGTAGGTGATAAATTGCGGTACGAGATCACCGGCGACCCTATTAAATAGGAACGTGAGCCCGATACCGATACCGACACCAAGGGTGGCGATGATGGCGCTCTGGCCGAGGACGATCCTGTACAGGCGCATCGGAGAGGCACCAAGGACCTTCATGATCGCGTAGTCGCGAGCGCGTTCGATGGTGGCGGAGTAGACGACGAGGCTGAGGATAGAGATGCCGACCATGAAGGCGATGGCGACGAGGACGCGAATGATCGGGAGGAAGGAGCTCGTGCCCTCCTCGCTAGCGAGATCGGCAAAGGCATCTGTGGTGTAGACCGAAGTGCCGGCACTTTCCTCTCGGAGTGTGGCGAGTACATCATCAGTGGCGCCGTCCTCCGTCGAGACCAAGATAAAATTCACTGTATCCGGGAGGCCGAAGAGCCGCGCGAAGTCTTCGGCGGAGACCCACGAGAGCTGGGTGACGAGCAAATTGCCGACGTGACGAACCTCGGAGACCCTGAGTTCTTCGCCAGCGAACGATAGCGTGTCGCCCACAGCTATCCCCATCTGCTGGGCGAACGTGGTGTCCAGGATAATCGTGCCGGACTCGGGAAGGAACTCCTCCAGGCCGGGCCTGCTCAGCGTCTCATCCGGAGAGATGGCCAGAACGTAGCTTCGGACGTGCTTGCCCTGAACGGTGAACGACATCTGTCGCCCGTAGAGACGGTCAACGCCGATGGCCCCCTCGACCTCAGCAGCATCCCTCGCTGCCGATTCAGGCAGGTGGGAGTCAGCAAAGAGATCTACGGTGCCTTCCTGGGTGATCCAGATGTCGCCGGGCATTGACTGTATAAAGGCCGATGTCTCTCGCCGGACGCCTTCGTAGAGGCTGATGACGACCAACATGAGGACGATTGCGAGCGCGACGCCACCTACAGCGACTACGAACTTGGCTCGATCCGAGAGAAGACTCCGTCGTCCAACGGGCACCTGCATTGCGGCCTCCACACCCCATCAGGAATGTCTGGAAGTCTATTGGTTGGCTTGGGAATAGTCAAGGCTACCCAATAACTAGGGCTAGGACTGTGAGTTGCATGGCTCCCCCTCGTGCGCTAGTAGTGTGTGATCCGGGCGCAACAGCCCCTGATGTCACACTCATTGTTCACCCCCCCCGAGACTTACCCCCTGAATGGGCAATAGGAGTCTCTAGTAAGCGGGGAGGTTTGTCAAGGTTATCTGGGCTGGCAACCCAAGCGCGGTGGAGTTCTCGCAAAGTGCGAGGGGCGCTAGGCTCGGGGAGACTTCACTTCGCAATGGGCCGGGGGGCGCGCCCTAGGAA
>JADFQV010000054.1 GCA_022561635.1 Chloroflexota bacterium
CCGTCTCCATCGTTGGAATCGCAGCTCAGAACGAGAAACACTAGTGCTATCGATAACGCTACTGGCGGGAGGATGCGCGGCAGGGTCGTTGAGTCGGCGACGGTGACGGCCGGCATGTAGGTATTGTAGCGCAGATATTATTTTGCGCGGTCCCGCCGTTGGCGCGTGGGACCTCGGGCGGGAGCCCTCGGATGCGCTTGGCGCGGGCGCGTACTATTGCCGTGTTAGGTGCGACCCTTCGGATACGCTGATGAAGGAATGATGAACGGAGGTTGCGGCAGCCGGTTCCGTGTATACTGGCGACCGTGTGGAATGGAGAACAGCCGTGAGTGAAGCCGAACGCCGGCAGTTGTTCAACGGTCGCGACCTGACGGGCTGGCAGATGCTGGGCAGGGGCAGGTTTCGCGTCGAGGATGGGCTGCTGGTGACGGAGGGCGGCATGGGACTGCTCTGGTACAAGGAAGAGGCGTTCGGGAACGTGAGCCTGCGGGTGGTGTATCGGGTCAGCCGTCGGGAGGACAACTCCGGCGTCTTCGTGCGCATCGCGGAGCCGCCGGCCGATGTGTGGTACGCGGTCCATCACGGCTACGAGGTGCAGATCCTGGAAACGGACGACGAGTTTCATCGCACCGGCTGCATCTATTCGATGACGAAGGCGCCAGCGGGCGCGCAGCTGCCGCCGGGGGAGTGGAACGTGATGGAGATCGCGCTGCGCGGGCAAGATATCGATGTCGAGCTGAACGGCAAGCCGATGACGCATCTTGGGCCGGAGGTAGAGGTGCCGCCGCAGCAGTTTCCGTATGAGCCGCAGCGCGGGCCGCGGCCTGACGCCGGGTATATCGGTTTGCAGAACCACGACGGCGACTCGGCGGTCGCCTTTCGGGAAGTGAGCGTCGGGCCGTTACCGTGACCGAGAACGACCTGAAGATTTCTCTGGCCGCCTGGTCGCTTCACCGCGAGTTCTTCGCGGGCGAGGTGGATCAGATGGGCATGCTGGAGGCCTGCGCGGAGCTGGGCATCGGCGGGTTCGAGTTGGTGAACACGTTCTTCCCATCGCCGCAGTACTTCTACTTGCGGCGGATGAAGAGGCGCGCCGACGAGCTGGGCGTCGAGCTGCTGCTGGTCATGTGCGACGGCGAGGGCGACCTGGCGCACGCCGATGAGGCGAAGCGGCTGCAAGCGGCGCGGAACCACCGGAAGTGGATCGACGTGGCGCAGGTGCTGGGCTGCCACTGCGTTCGCTGCAACATTCGTGGCGACGAGAGCGACCCGGACGCGATGCGCGAGCGCGCCGCCGAGGGGTTGCGGCACGTGCTGGAGTACGCGGCCGGTTCCGGGATCAGCATTGCTCTGGAGAACCACGGAGGCCTCTCGTCCGACCCGCGCTGGCTGCGGTCGCTCGTGGAAACGGTGGACGACCCACAGCTCGGTACGCTGCCGGACTTCGGTAACTTCCCACCGGAGGTCGATATCTACGAAGCGGTCGAGCTGCTGGCGCCCGGAGCGAAGGCGATGAGCGCCAAGTGTTACGACTTCGGCGACGACGGCGAGGAGACGAAGATCGATTTCGCGCGCATGATCGAGATCGTGCGGGCAGCGGGCTACACGGGCTACGTCGGCATCGAGTTCGAGGGTGAACGGCTGCCGGAGCGCGAGGGTATCGCCGCCGCGAAGGCGCTGCTGGAGCGCCTGATATGAGCCGGAGGCGGCGAAGATGAGCGACCTGAAGATCGCGATCGTCGGCGCGGGCTTCGCGGCGCGGGTGGTGCACCTGCCGGGCTACGCGGGCGCCGGGCAGCCGGTGGCGGCGATCTGCGACCTGGACGAGACGATCGCCCGGACGCAGGCGGAGCAGCACAACATCCCGCAGGTGTACACGGACTGGCGGGAGATGCTGGAGCAGGAGCGGCCGGACGTGGTGAGCGTCTGCCTGCCCAACGTCCTGCACCATGAGGTTTCGATCGGCGCGCTGGAGGCGGGCGCGCACGTGCTCTGCGAAAAGCCGCTGGCGACGAGCGTGCGCCAGGCGCACGAGATGTTCGACGCGGCGAAGAAGGCCGGGCGGATACTGATGGCGGCGCAGTTCATGCGCAACGACGCGGAGGCGCGCGCGATCAAGCGCGTGGTCGAGAGCGGGGCGCTGGGCGAGATCTACCACACGGAGGCGGATTCGCTGCGCCGCCTGGGCATCCCGACGTGGGGCACCTTCCACAAGAAGTCGGCGTCGTTCGGCGGGCCGCTGCTCGATATCGGGGTGCACATGCTGGACCAGGCGATGTGGCTGATCGACAACCCGAAGCCGGTGCGTGTCTCGGCGGTGACGCAGCAGCGCTTCGGGCGGCGGCCGGAGATCGCGGCGATGATGCGCAACGCCTGGGATCCGGAGGAGTTCGATGTCGAGGATTTCGCGATCGCGTTTGTCCGCTTTGAGGACGGATCGGATCTGATCCTGCGCTCGAGTTGGGTGGCACATATCGAGAAGAACCGCTTCGGCGTGTCGATTCTGGGGACGGAAGGCGGCGTTACGACCGACCCGCCGGCGCTCTACCATATTCGCAACGGGGTGCTGGCAAACGAGACGTTCGATAACTTGCGGGAGAGCCGCAGCAGCGTATCGCAGGCGCGCGGCTTCCTGCGGGCGGTGCGCGGCGAGGCGGAGCCGCCGGTGCGGGAGGAAGAGACGCTCAACGTCCAGCGGATCCTGAACGCGGCCTATCGCTCGGCGGAAGAGGGGCGGGAGGTCGCGGTCGAGGACTAGGGCTGCCAGGCCTCGCGGGCGACGGCGGGGATGAAGGTATCGAGGGCGGGTTCCGGTAGCTGCACCACGCGCCCCTGCTCCGCAGAGAGATAGCTGGCCATGAGGACGGTGGTGACGGCAAGGCCGTCGTGCCACGTTTCGTCAGGCTGGCGGCCTTCCAGGAAGGCGCGCACCATGTGGCGGTTCTCCCCGACGTAGCCGTAGCTGGCGGCCTCGTCGGCGACGATGGGCATGAGGCCCTGCTCGGCGTTCTGCTTCTCGACCAGGTCCTCGCCTTCAGTACCCGTGACGCGGCGGCTGAGGAAGACCTGCAGCTCGCTGGTGAGGGTATCGACCTGCATCGAGTACTCGGGGCCGAGCAGCTCCATCCGTAGCCGGAGGCCGGGGCCGACGAAGGCCCAGGACGTCGTCGCCTCGACGATGAGGCGTTCGCCGCCGGGCGCGCGCAGGTTGACGCTGGAGCGGGCGAAGTCTTCCGACGGGGCGCGCGCGTAGTCGACCGCGCCGCCGGTCTCCTCGCGAAGGCGTTCGGCGTACTCCTTGCGGCTCCACTTCAACGAAGCGATCTGTGCGCTGACATCGACCACGGTGAGGGCATCGCGATCCTCGTCCGGGGCGGTGAGGAGGAAGCGGCCGGCCTCGTAGCTGTGGCAGAGCATGTCGTTGAGGACGCCGCCGCCCTGTCGCACGCCGGACCAGAACCAGGGCATGTGGGGGCCGCTGTGCTCTTCGGCGGCGCGTGCGAGGTAGGGGCGGCCGGAGGCGGGCACGGCCCTGCGCCAGATGACCTCTTTGCCGCGCATCAGCGCCGGCGAGAAGAGCTGGTTCTCCAAGTAGCCGTGCAGCAGCGGCGTCTGCTCCACGAGTTCGACCATACGCTTGGCTTCGGCGACGTTGCGCGCCAGCGGCTTCTCGCAGGCCAGGCCGATGAGCTCCGCGCCGCTCGTGACGGCGGCGACGATCTCCTCGACGACGGCGATGCGGGTGTCGTTGGGGCTGCAGATCCAGACGGCGTCGACGTTGGGATCGGCTACGAGGGTACGTACAGAGCTGTGCACGGCCGGTGTGCCGACGCCGAGATCGACGGCGGCGGCGGCGGCGGCCTCGGCGTGCTGGCGGGTGGGGCTGGTGATGGCGGTGACGTCGGCGTCGCGGACGGCGACGAGCGACTGGAGGTGGAAGCCGGTGACGAAGCCGGAGCCGACGAAGCCGATGCCGAGCCGCTTCTTATCGTTCACGGACGGGAGTATAGCAGGCGGCCCGGCGCAGCGTCAGAACGTTGTACGTCCGGAGCTGAACCTCGCTGAGTCAGGTACTGGAGAAGGATATGGCAGGCGGGCGCACAACCTGGCAAGCGGAGGCTGAAGCGGGCGCCGCATAACCTACCAACAGGCCAGAAGAGTGGAAGCTCTACGAGCCTAGGTGTTTACTCGCCAAACCAACGCTGACGCCTGGTTTCCGCGTACGCCTTCTTCTCCTGCGCGGTCTCCAGCGAAGCGGCAGTAAACGGACCCGTGGGCGACGGACCCGTAAGGAAATCCGCGTCGACCCGGCCGACCTTGTGGTCGCCGAACTCGATGTAGCAGGCCCCTGTGCCATCGTAGGGCGTCGCTGAACCGCCGTGGCGGATCTGAGCGATCAGGTGCTCGGCGACCGCACGCCCGGCGCTCTCGGCGAACACGCCTGCCTTCGGCACGGGCGCGCTGGTGACGTCGCCGATGGCGTAAACATCGCGGAAGCGAGTCGCCAGAGTCGCCTGGTCGACGGGGATCCAGCCATCGACAGCGAGGCCGGACGCCGCGACAACCGCCGGGACGCGATGGACCGGCACGCCGAGAAAGAGATCGTAGGCCAGCTCGATGCCATCTCGGAGGAAGGCAACCTTCTTTGCCGGGTCAAGGCCTGTCACTACTTGATCCGGGACGAACGTGATGTTTCTCTCAGCGAACCGATCCAGAACGGCCTGCGACGCGCTCGCCGACAGCGGGATGGGCATGTCCCACGGTAAGACCATGCTGATCTGGACAGCGGACCTCACGTCGCGTGAGGTAAGCCACTCATCCAACAGCATGGCCGCCTCACTGGGAGCCGGAGGACACTTGAAGGGCTCGCCCATGACGCCGATGATCGCGGCCCCCGACGTGAACGACGGAAGCAATTCGCGCAGCTTTAGAGCGCCATCGATCGAGTAGAACTCGTGGCCGCCTTCGACAAAGCCCGGGGTGGCGCTAAAGTGATAGTCCGCCCCCAGGGCCACGACTAAGATGTCGGCCTCGTACGTGCCGCGGTCCGTCTCCACCGCTCGCGAGCCCGGGTCTATGGAGACGACGAGTTCCTGGCGGAATTCGACACCCGGCTTGGTGATGTCCCGGTAGTACGAGCGTACCCCCTCAAGACGTTCGCGTCCGAACATCAGATCGAACTTTGAGAAGCCGAAGACGAACGATTCGTTCTTGTCGATAAGGGTGACGCGCACGTCGTCGCCAAAGGCGGATGACAGCCGCGCCGATAGTTCCAGCCCTCCGAAGCCCGCGCCCAAGATAACAATGTGCGTGCTCACGACGGGAGTATATAACCTTCGTTCTACGTGGTCAACGGAGCCGACATGGCCGGGTTATCTTGCGTCCGGCCGGACTGGTGGCCGCGCATAGTGATGAGGCGGCAAGCCGGGCGGTAGCTGCGGCTCTTCGATCTGAATTAGGTCCCGGATGTAAAGCATGGCCCAGGGGGCGGCGGGTGGGAGTTGAGGTTCGGGATGTGCGCCTCTTCCGCGAACGAGTCGGCACCTGGCACCGCGACGCCGGCGGCGCGCCCGGTCATACGAGCTCCTCCGGCTCCTGGCCATGGGCCGGCCAGCGGCCTGTCGAGATGAGAGCGGCGAGGGCTAGGGGCTCGCCCCTAGCGCCTAGCCGCCGCCCGCGACCGCACGGTCTTCTGCCCACCACTCCGGCCAGCCGCCCTCCAGGCGGTGGGCCTCGAAGCCTTTCTCGCGCAGCAGCGCGACGGCCTCGTCCGCGAAGAGACAGTAATCGCCACGACAGTAGGCGATGATCGGCCGGTCCTGCGGCAACTCGTGGAGTCGCTTCGGCAACTCATCCATTGGCATCGAGATCGCCTCCGGAAGATGTCCGTGCTCGTACTCCCTGGTCGGGCGCGTGTCGATGAGCACAGCGGTTCGGTCCCGGATGAGGCTCTCCAACTCATCCCTTGGTACCAGCGAGTCCTCGTCGTAGACGTCCACTTCGCGCCGGAACTGGCCGAGGTCGGCGAATCGTTCTTCCGCGACCGACCGCAGCGTGAGCCAGAGATCGAGAACATGCTTGTCGGCAAGGCGATAGAGCGCCTTCGCGCCTTCGCGCTCCGCGTCCACTAGGCGTGCCTGCCGCAAGACCTGTAAATGCTGTGAGACGTTCGCGACCGACATGTCAGTTTCGATAGCCAGCGCCTCTACGTGTCGCGGTCCTTGGGCGAGGAGGTCGAGCAGCTCCAGACGTCGCGCGCTGCCCAGGGCGTTTCCGATTCGGGCGAACTCCGCGTAGATCTTTCGCTTGAACTCTCGATGCGCCATGCGGGCAGTATACAGCCACGAAAATATTTCTGCAAGATATCTGTTGAACGCTTGACAAACCTTTATTGACGGAGTAGGATAGATAGTAATCAATTGAACGCTTGAATAAAGAAGGAGGCTGAAATCATGTCCATATCACCAAGACTACAATGCTTGCTTGAGCTGCGGGGTATCGCCTATTCGAGCGACCCTGAATTCGCGAAGGTCGTGCCCTGGATCCGGACAACGTTCATTCTTTGCGGCTCGCTGGTCGGTATCGCAACGGCCTTCGCGCTCACGCCGCTCCTCTGGGCGATGGTACCGATTGCGGCAGCCGGCGCGATCTTCACGGTGCATCCGTTCGATCTGATCTACAACTACGGGCTGCGTCACCTGACTGGAACGCGACCGCTGCCGCCGAACGGCGCGGCCGTACGCTTCTCTTGCGGGGTGGCAGCGCTCTGGATCGTCGGGATCGCGGTGTCGTTTCAGCTAGGCGCCCCACCGCTCGGATACGTGGTCGGGGGCCTGCTCATTTCAATATCGGCGCTCGTAAGCATTACCCACTTTTGCATCGCGTCGTTTGTCTTCCAGTTCTTCTTCGGTGACCGAGCGTTGGCGCTCCGGACTGTATCCAGTTCCGCCGTAGAGCAGCTCGTCTAACGGCCTACAGAGTTGGTATCCGGACGACAGACAGGCACATCGATCGCTCTCGGCGTGCGAGAGAACTGGCGCCAGATCGCGCTGCTGGTAGCGATCAACGGCTTCGTCGGCGGCATGATCGGACTGGAGCGGTCGATCATGCCGCTGTTGGGGGAGGTCGAGTTCGGCATCTCGTCGAAGACGGCCGTCGTCTCGTTCATCGCGACGTTCGGGCTCGCTAAGGCGATCACGAACCTCTTCGCCGGCGTCCTCTCGGACAGGCTGACCAGACGCCGGGTGCTCATAGCCGGATGGCTCCTGGGCGTACCCGTACCGCTCGTCCTGATATGGGCGCCGAGCTGGGGTTGGGTGATCGGCGCGAATCTCCTGCTCGGTCTCAACCAGGGCCTCGCCTGGTCCATGACCGTCAACATGAAGATGGACCTGGCCGGCCCCAAGCAACGCGGGTTTGTGCTTGGGCTGAACGAAGCGGCCGGCTACGTCGCCGTCGCCGCCGCGGCCTATCTCACCGGCGTGATCGCAGAGCAGTACGGGCTGCGGCCGGAACCCTTCTACCTGGGAATCGCTCTCGCCGCGGGCGGGCTGGCGCTCACGGCTCTTGTTCGCGACACGCGGCCGTTTGTCTCCATGGAAGCGATCGGACACTCCTCCGGCCCGCCGCCCCCTTCGCTCAGACGCACGTTCGCCGATGTTACGTGGCGTCATCCGCGATTGTACGGCGCATCCCAGGCGGGCTTCGTGAACAACCTCAACGACGGTCTGGCCTGGGGGATCCTCCCCCTCTTCTTCTTCAGTCGCGGACTGGATCTCGGTCAGATCGGTATCCTGGCTGCCGCGTATCCCTTTGTCTGGGGGGTCCTGCAACTCGGTACAGGGTGGGCGAGCGACTTCGTGGGACGTAAGCCCGCGATCGTCGGCGGGCTGTTGCTCCAGGCAGTCGCCATCGCGATGGTCGCGATAGTTGGCTCGTTCAGTAGCTGGCTGGCGGCGGTTGTGGTGCTCGGCGTGGGGACGGCGCTCGTCTACCCGACGCTGATCGCTACCATTAGCGACGAAGTGCACCCTCATGAGCGCGCGGCGTCCGTCGGCGTCTATCGCTTCTGGCGTGATGGTGGGTTTGTCGCCGGTGCGCTCGGCGCCGGTGCGGTGACGGACCTGCTCGGCTTTGAACAGGCGATCTATGCAGTTGCGGCGCTGACCGCCGCGTCGGCTATAATAGCGGCAGCGACGCTGCCCGGCCCTCGGCCCGTGCAGAAGTCACAACAAACGGAGGTGACAGCATGAACGTGATTCCGTTCGTCCACCATGGGCTTGGTAACAGCTCCTACCTGGTGGAGGTGGGCACTGATGAAGCCGTGCTCGTGGATCCATCGCGCAGTGTTGACCAGTATCTGCGGGCCGCGGAGGATCGCGGCTGGCGCATCGGGACCGTACTGGAGACGCACCTGCACGCCGATTTCGTGTCCGGCGTCCGCGAGGTGGCGCAGGCCACAGACGCGGACATCTATGTCCCTGAGGAAGGTCAGCTACGCTTTCCTCATCGGCCCGTCAAGCCAGGAGAGCGCTTTCAGGTGGCCGGCTTTGATGTGGAAGCGGTCGCATCGCCCGGCCATACGCCAGAGCACTTGAGCTACGTCCTCCGCACGGGCCAGGAGCCGCCCGCTCTGTTCAGCGGCGGCTCGCTCATCGTTGGCGGCGCGGCACGTACCGACCTGATCGCGCCGGAGATGACCGAGAGCCTGACTCATTCCCTCTTCCGTACGCTGAGGACGGCCTTCTCCTCGCTCCCGGACGAGACGTTGCTCTATCCGACCCACGGCGGCGGTTCGTTCTGCTCCGCGGTGCCGGGCGCCGATCGCACGTCGACGTTGGGCGTCGAGCGCCAGCAGAACGCCGTGCTCGCAGTCGAAGACGAGGATGAGTTCGTACGCTGGTTCCCGACCATGTTTCCAGCTATACCAGCCTACTTCTCTCGGATGCGCCCCATCAACCAGGAAGGCCCTCGGCTCCGCGATCAGATCGCGCCGGCGCCACCGCTCCAGCCCGATGCATTCGATGCCGCGCGGCAGGGCGCTCTCGTCGTTGACGTTCGGGGCACCGGGGCATACGCCGCTGGCCACGTGCCGGGCGCCTTCAGTAACGTGTATCGCGATACCTACGCCACCTGGCTCGGATGGCTCGTGCCGCCGGAGACGCCGCTGCTGTTCATGCGCGATGAGGAACCGCTAGAGCGTATCGAGGAAGAGTCGTTGCTGGTCGGCTATGAGCGGTTCGCAGGCTGGCTAGCGGGCGGCGTCGAAGAGTGGGTGAAGGCTGGCAAGCCTCTGGCGACGACCCCGCTCATCGATGCCTCAGATGCGCGGAAGGCGCTGCTCGATGGCGCGGTCGCGCTCGATGTCCGCGAGCCTGACGAGTTCGCGGCCGGGCACGTCGCTGCGGCTACCAGCATCCCGCTGGGGCAACTGGAGGCACGAGTCGAGGAGCTACCTAGGGACCGGCCCATCGTGGCGTACTGCGGACATGGGGAGCGGTCGGCCAGCGCGTTATCGATCCTTGAGCGCCTTGGTTTCGAGAAGCTTTTGAATATGGATGGTGGGTTTGGGGTTTGGGAAGAGGCAGGCTACCTGCAAGAGCGCTCGAAGGTCGTCTGACAGTAGGAAGGAGGAATAATGGCTTCAGAAGTGAGCGCATCGAACGTAGACCGCGAGGAGCTACGCGACCAGGTCCAGGCGAAGTAGTAAGCCGACGGCCAAGCGTCAGCAGGCCCCTACGTGGAGAGGGGACTCGAATCCTTGACCCCTTCGGCTCCACTCCCTCCTAGGGCGGGCAAGCAGGGCAGGCCTCTGCTCGGGAAGCACTCTGGGTGACACAATCGACAGACGTTCGCACCTTGCGCGGCTGCGCGCAAATCACGTAGACTTGGCGCGGCAGCCAAACAGGAACACTGGTACATGCCATAGGTAAGGAGGCTACCGTGTCATTACGATTAGGAGACGAAGTCCCTGACTTCACACAGGATTCGACGCAGGGCCCCATCCATCTGTACGACTGGATGGGGGATGGCTGGGCAGTACTCTTCTCACACCCGGCTGACTTCACGCCCGTTTGCACGACCGAATTGGGAATGGTGGCGGCACTGAAGCCTGAGTTCGACAAGCGGAACGTAAAGGTGATCGGTCTCAGCGTGGATCCGGTGGACTCACATGAGAAGTGGGCGGAGGACATTGCCGAAACTCAAGGAT
>JADFQV010000055.1 GCA_022561635.1 Chloroflexota bacterium
GCGAGTTTAAGGTCGGCCAGACCATCAGCGTGGACATCTTCCAGGCTGGCGAAAAGGTAGATGTCATCGGCCGGTCCAAGGGCCGCGGATTTGCCGGCGTCATGAAACGCTGGGGATTTAAAGGCGGCCCCCGTACCCACGGTCAGTCCGACCGGATGAGGGCTCCTGGGTCCATCGGTGGCGGCACCACCCCTGGCAAAGTCTACAAGGGCCTCAAGATGGGTGGGCATATGGGCAACCGCCGAATCACCGTAAAAGGACTGGAGATCATCGAGGTCGATGCCGAGCGGAACCTGCTTCTGGTCAAGGGCGGCATCCCCGGAGCGCCCAACAGCCTGGTCCAGATCCGGAGGGCGCGGGCCTAGGCGCGCTTTTAAGATAACGAATGCAAGTATCAGTTAAGAATCAGAGTGGTGACTCGCTGGATAGCATCGAACTCAATGATGCTGTCTTCAACGTCCCCATGAACCAGTCCCTGGTGCACCAAGCCATGGTCATCTACCAAGGCAACAAGCGCCAGGGCACCCATGACACCAAGACCAGGGCCCAGGTGTCCGGCGGCGGCCGCAAGCCGTGGATCCAGAAGCACACCGGCCGGGCACGCCAGGGCAGCATCAGGGCCCCCCAATGGCGTCACGGCGGCGTGGTCTTCGGACCCCACCCCCGCAGCTACCGGGCCGCGCTGCCCAAGCGCATGAAGCGCCTGGCCCTGCGTTGCGTGCTCTCGGAGAAGGCCCGCCACGACCGTCTGTTCTGCCTGGACTCCACCGTTACCATCGACGGCAAGACCAAGTCAATGAGCCAGTTGCTGGCGAACCTCTCCGTCTCCGGATCGGCCTTGGTCGTCACCATGGGGTCCGACCGGGACGTGGTCACGGCGGCGGGCAACCTGAAAAAGATCTGGACCATCCCGGTCCACCAATTGAACGCCCTGGAACTGCTGTCCAAGGACATGGTGATCATGACCGTGGAAGCCGCCCGGTGGGCGGAAGAGGCCCTGGCCGTGGAACCCCACGGACGCCGGGGCGCCAAATGGACCGGCGCCGCCCCATCCGCTGGCGCGGCGCCAGCCGCCGAAGCCGAGGCGCCAGCCGCCGAGGCCGAGGCGCCAGCCACTGCGGAACCCGCAGCCGAGGCGCCTGCGGAAGCGGCGGCGGGCGAGAGCGAAGCCGCTGTTGAGGACGCGAAGGCGGACGAAGGCGAGACCAAGGCCGGCGCGGAGGAAGCGAAGCCGGCAGCCGAAGACGACAGCAAAACCGAGTAACCCAGCCAATTTCCCCCGGGAGCATTACCTGACATGGCAATTTCCGCTGAAGACGTTAAGAAGCTGCGCGAACAGACTGGCGCCGGCATGCTCGACTCCAAGAACGCCCTCGAGAAGGCCAAGGGCGACGTCGACAAGGCGAAGGCGATCCTCAACGAGGCCGGCTTCGCCGCCGCCACCAAGCGCGCGGACCGCGAAACCGCTGAGGGCCTCGTCCAGTCCTACATCCACCACAACCAGCGCGTCGGCGCTCTCGTAGAGGTCAACTGCGAGACCGACTTCGTGGCGCGCACGGACGACTTCAAGGAGCTGGTAGCGGCGATCGCCCTGCAGATCGGCGGCACACAGCCGAAATACGTCTCGATCGATGACCTGCCGGCGGACAGCGACGAGGACCCGAAGGAAGTCGTCCTCCTGGAACAGCAGTACCTGCGGGACGAGTCGAAGACGGTGGCGGACCTGGTGCGGGAAACGATCTCGAGGACGGGCGAGAACATCCGCATCAAGCGCTTCTCCCGCTTCGAGCTCGGCGCCAAATAGCCAGCGGACTGGCCAACCCCACCCCGCTGCCTGTAGACTGCGCACAGCGCCTTCCCCCGGTTGAATCGGGCTCCCACTGCCATGACCAAGGATCCTCCCTATCAACGCATACTCCTGAAGCTCAGCGGCGAGGCGCTGCAGGGCGAGCAGCCCTACGGCATCGACACTGAAACGCTGAACGGCATCGCCGGCCAGATCAAGAAGGTGCAGGAGACCGGCACCAGGATCGCCATAGTCGTGGGCGGCGGCAACATCTTCCGCGGCGCGACCGCTGAAGCGGCGGGAATGGACCGCGCCACAGGCGACTACGCGGGAATGCTGGCGACGATCATCAACGCCCTGGCGCTGCAGGATGCGCTGGAACGGGCCGGCGTAGACGTGCGCACGCAGTCGGCGATCACTGTGACGGCGGTGGCCGAGCCGTACATCCGGCGGCGGGCGATGCGGCACCTGGAGAAGGGCCGCGTCGTCGTCTTCGCGGCCGGCACAGGCAATCCCTACATGACGACCGACACGACGGCGGCCCTGCGCGCGATCGAGATCGACGCAGAAGTGGTCCTGATGGCGAAGAAGAACGTGGACGGCGTCTACGAAGCCGACCCGCACGAGAACCCGTCGGCGCGGCGCTTCCTCAATATCTCTTACCTGGACACGCTGAACCTGCGGCTGCAGGTGATGGACTCGACGGCGCTGACCCTCTGCATGGAGAACGATCTGCCCATCCTCGTCTTCGACCTGCGCGGCGACGATAGCATCGTGCGCGCGGCCGCGGGCGAGAAGATCGGAACGCTCGTGAGCAACGAGCAGTCGAAGCTTCAAGAAGCGTCGGCGACCGGCAAGCAACGGGCGTGAAAGGAACGAACGATGGTGCAAGAACAGCTCGGCGATGCCAAATCGCGCATGAGCAGCGCGGTCGAGGCGCTGCAACACGAACTGGCGACGGTGCGCACCGGGCGTGCCAGTGTCGGCATCGTGGAGCACGTGAAGGTTGACTATTACGGCACGTCGACCCCGCTCAACCAGCTGGCGACGATTAGCACGCCGGACCCGAAGATGATCCTGATCCAGCCGTACGACAAGGGCGCCGTCGGCGACATCACGAAGTCGCTGCAGAAGTCGGACATCGGCCTCACGCCGTCGAACGACGGCCAGGTGATCCGTCTGGCGATTCCGCCGCTGACGGAAGACCGGCGCAAAGAGCTGGCGAAGCAGGTGCGCAAGCGAGTGGAAGACGCCCGCGTCGCCGTGCGCAACGTGCGGCGCGACGTGCACGACCACCTGCGCAAACTTGAGCACGATGGCGAGATTTCGCAAGACGAGCTGCACCGCTCGGAGCAGGATCTGCAGAAGGTAACGGACGAGCACGTGGCGGACGTAGACCGTGCGGGCGAAGAAAAAGAGCAAGAAGTCCTGACCGTCTGAGCCGTGGGGCGGATCGCGGCAGGCACTTTCACGTTCTATACTGTGGAGAAATATGGCCCCCTCTCTTCGCCTCCACCGCAAGAAGACGGCCCCGCAGGCGCCTCCGCCACGACCGCCTGAACGGGTGCCCCAACACGTCGCCATCATCATGGACGGCAACGGCCGCTGGGCCCGCCAGCGGGGGAAGCCGCGACTGGCCGGACACCGCGCCGGAACCGAGAACATCCGCCGCATAATCGAACGCTTCAGCGACTACGGCGTTTCGTATCTCACCCTGTATGCTTTTTCGACGGAGAACTGGGATCGGCCGCGCTACGAAGTACTCGGCCTGATGCGCCTACTTTCCATGTTCCTGAACCGTGAGGTGGGGAACCTGCACGAGAACGGCGTCAAGCTCCTGCACCTGGGCGACCCTGCGCCGCTTTCGGACGGCTTGCAGAAGCAGGTGCGCCAGGCGATCGAACTGACGAAGGACAACGAGGGCATGACGCTTTCGATCGCCTTCAACTACGGCGGGCGAGCGGAGATCCTGGAAGCGGTGCGGGCGATCGTCGCTGACGGCGTTGCGGCCGAGAAGATCGACGAAGCGCTCTTCTCCCGCTACCTCTTCACCGACGCCCTCCCTGATCCCGACCTGATTATCCGGACGGCCGGCGAGATGCGTATCTCGAACTTCCTGCTCTGGCAGGGCGCGTACTCGGAGCTATTCTTTGTGGATGACTACTGGCCTGACTTCGGCGTCACCCACGTGGACGATGTCCTGACGGCCTACGGGCGCCGGCGGCGGCGCTTCGGCAGTTTGCCCGACGAAACCGACGCGGCCGCAGCGAACGGTCGCGGCGGCCGCAACGGGGCCGGTTCGCGCTTCCAGAACGGCCACAACGGGGCGTAGCCGCGCGGGATGCTCGCGCAGCGGCTCATCACAGCAGCCCTAGGCATACCCCTCATCGCCGGCGTCATCCTGCTCGGCGGTCCACTCTACGATATCGTTCTCGCCGCGATCCTGGCAGTCGCCGCATTCGAGTTCTGCGCGATTGTCTCACCTCGTGATGGTCCCCCCAGGCCCTTCTGGAAGCCGACCCTCTGGCAACTTCTGGCGGTAGCCGGAGTTATCCTCGTCGTCGTCCGGGCGGATCGAGTAGACGATGAGATTGGTGTTGTCAGCGGCATCATCGCTCTTTGGCTGGTCTTCACGATGATCCGAAATCGGCCACTGTCATACCGCCGATTTGCCTGGATGGGCGCCCTGGTCGCCGTCGTCTACATCGGTGTTCTTGGGGCGCATTTCGTTCCTCTTCGCGACCTGGACGGGGACGGCAAGTGGGTCTTCCTGGCGATCCTGGGGACGTGGGCAACGGACACGTTCGCGTACGGCACTGGCCGGCTGATCGGGCGGAGGAAGATAGCGCCGCGCATCAGCCCCGGCAAGACGCTGGAGGGGACAGCCGCGGGCCTCGCCGGCGGCCTGGTTAGTGTGATTGTGATCGCCGAGGTGCTCGACCTGCCGATGTCGATAGGAGAAGCGGCGCTCCTCGGGGCGCTGCTGCCGGCGACAGCGGTGGTCGGTGACCTCGTAGAGTCGCACATCAAGCGCGGCGCCGGCGTCAAGGACACGAGCGAGCTTGTACCGGGTCACGGCGGCTTTCTAGACCGGCTGGACTCACTGCTGTTCACGGTGCCTCTGGTATACTATTTCGCGATATGGGTCGTGCTTTGACCCCGTTTTCGCGGCTATCTCTTCCCACCTTCCAATGAGACCCACCGGCGTCGCTATCCTCGGCTCCACCGGCTCCATCGGCCGGCAAACGCTGGACGTTATCCGCTCGCTCCCCGACCGCTTCCGCGTCATCGCGCTGAGCGCCGGGCGCAACGTCACGCTGCTGGAAGAGCAGGCGCGCGAGTTCAAGCCGAGGCTGATCTGCTCCGAGCGCGAGGCGGACTATCTTCGCGAGCGAATCGGTGGCGACGGGATCAGAGCCGAGTGGGCGGAGATGGAAGAGATGGCCGTGCACCCGGACGTGGACGTTGTCGTCGTGGGGACGGTGGGAGCGACGGGGCTTGGGCCGTCGCTGGCGGCGGCGCGGGCGGGCAAGGCGATCGCCATCGCGAACAAGGAAGTGCTGGTAATGGCGGGGCAGATCGTGACGGAGGAGGCGCGGCGCTACGGTGCCGAACTGCGGCCTGTGGACTCGGAGCATTCGGCGATCTGGCAGTGCCTCTGGGGCGAGGCTACGGAGTCCGTCGACCGGCTGATCATCACGGCCTCGGGCGGCGCCCTGCGGGACGTGCCGCCGGATGAGCTGGAGCGCGTAACAGCGGAGCAGGCGCTGCGCCACCCGAACTGGCAGATGGGCAAGAAGATTACGGTGGACAGCGCAACTCTCATGAACAAAGGCCTGGAGTGCATCGAGGCGCGCTGGCTATTCGATATCCCGTACGAGCGGATCGATGTGCTGCTGCACCGCGAGAGCATAATCCACTCGCTCGTCGAGTTCATCGACGGCTCGGTAAAGGCGCAACTGGGCGTACCGGACATGCGTCTACCTATACAATGCGCGCTGAGCTATCCGGACCGCCTTCCCGGCGTGGACGTACCCCGCCTGGACCTCAAGACGATCGGGACGCTGACGTTCGGGATCCCGACGGCGAGCCGGTATCCGTGTCTGGCGCTGGCCCTGGAGGCGGGGCGACGCGGCGGCACTGCGCCGGCGGCGATGGCGGCGGCAGATGAGGTCGCTGTCGGCCACTTCATCACGGGGCACATCGGGTTCGCCGACATCCCGCGGGCGATCGAGGACACGGTCTCGGCCGACCGCCACATCTCCGACCCGTCGCTGGAGGAAGTGCTGGAGGCGGACCGGCGAGCGCGCGACTTCACCGAGGACTGGGTGAGGGCGAAGGCATAAGACCGAGACCAGAGCGAGATCGTATCAAGTGAGATGACCCGTCCTGAGGTGGCCTTGCCCCTTGTGAAGAGCGTACTAGAGTAGATATATGGACATCCTGCTGACCTACATCCTGCCGTTCGTCGGCATGCTCATGGTGCTGATCGTCATCCACGAGGCAGGCCACTACGTCACGGCCAAGATGTTCGGCGTCAAGGTCCTTGAGGCGGGCATCGGATTTCCGCCGCGCGCCTGGGGCTTCAAGTGGCACGGCACGATCTACTCGATCAACTGGCTGCCCCTGGGGGGCTTCGTGCGCCTGCTGGGCGAAGAAGACCCGGAGGACCCGGAGAGCCTTGCCACGCAGGCGGCGTGGAAGCGCCTCATCATCCTCGCCTCGGGTGGTGTCTTGAATCTGATGCTGCCCATACTGCTCTTCGCCGTCGTCTTCATGCTGCCGCGGGACGTGCCGGTCGGGCCCGTGGTGATCGACGTCGTAGAGCAGAACTCCCCGGCGCAAGAGGCCGGCCTACTCGCCGGTGACGAGATCATCACGATCGACGGCAAGGAGATCGAGAACACGAACGACGCCAGCCGCGCGATCCGGCTCAACCTGGGGGATACGCTGGACTTCGAGGTTCAGCGCGACTTCTTCGGCGGCGGAAGTGGCATCGTAGTGACGCCGGTGGAGGCGCGCTGGTCGCCGCCCGAAGGACAGGGCCCGACGGGCATCCGCATCCACAACCTGGTGGCGGGATCGGCCGTGTGCCAGGGCGAGGGGCGCCCCGACCAGTGCTTCATCACCGAGCAATCCGGCTTCTTCGAGGCGATCCCCAAGGGTTGGACTGCGACCTGGGAGACGCTCACGCTGGCCCGTAACCAGGTGATCATGATCTTCAAGGGCGGCGGCGGCCCGGACCTCGCCGGCCCGGTCGGCATTGCGCAGGTGACGGGCGAGGTGGTGGATCAGTCAGGCTGGAAGCCGTTGCTGGAACTGGCTGCGCTGCTCTCGATCAACCTCGGCATCATCAACCTGCTGCCGCTGCCGATGCTGGACGGCGGGCGCATCGCCTTCGTGCTGCTGGAGGTGGCGCGGCGGGGCAAACGAGTGGCGCCGGAGAAGGAAGCGCTCGTGCATCTCGTCGGGCTAGCGCTTATCATTACCTTCGCCGTCGTAGTCACCTACTTCGACATCGCCCGGATCATCAGTGGTGGAAGCCTCTTCCAGTAGCGTCCGTGCACGAACTCTCATGACAGACGAACCAAGGCCCCTCAGCGAGCGCCGCAAGTCGCGGCCGGTGCACGTCGGCGACGTGCAGGTCGGCGGCGACGCACCCGTCGTCGTGCAGACGATGACGAACACGGACACCGCTGACGCCACGGCGACGATCGAGCAGATCGCGCGCCTCGCCGACGCCGGCGCCGAGATCGTGCGCATCGCCGTCCCGGACAAGCGCGCCGCCGCCGCCGTGCCGGAGATCGTGACGAAGACGCCGGTGCCGCTGATCGCCGACATCCACTTCGACCACCGGCTGGCGCTGACCTCGATCGCGGGCGGCATCCACGGCCTGCGCCTCAACCCGGGCAACATCCGCGACGCCGACAAGGTGCGCGAAGTCGTTAAGGCGGCGAAGGAGCGGGAGATCTCGATCCGCATCGGCGTGAACGAGGGCTCGCTACCGCCGATCCGGGCCCTGGCCGACGGCGAGCTGCCGCCGTCCAAGGAGAGCCGGATGGTGGACGCCGGCCTGTGGGAGATCGGAATCCTGGAGGAGATGGGCTTCGAGGACATTAAGCTGTCGCTCAAAGCGTTCGACGTGCCGACGATGGTCGCCGCCTACCGCGAGATGGCAAAGCGCGTGGCCTACCCGCTTCACCTGGGCGTGACGGAGGCTGGGACGCCGGGCGCTGGCACCGTGCGCTCGGCGGTAGGCATCGGCCTGCTGCTGGCCGAGGGCATCGGCGACACGATCCGCGTGTCGCTGGCGGCCGATCCGGAAGAGGAGCTGCCCGTCTGCTGGGACATCCTCAAGTCGTTGAACATCCGCATGCGGGGGCCGACGATCATCGCCTGCCCGACCTGCGGCCGCATCGAGGTCGACCTGATCCCGCTGGCGAAGAAGATCGAGGAGACGTTCAAGTCGATCGGCAAGCCGATCACGGTGGCGGTGATGGGCTGCGTGGTGAACGGCCCGGGGGAGTCCCAAGACGCCGACATCGGCCTCGCCGCCGGTAAGGGCCGAGGCGCCATCTTCCGCAAGGGCGTGGTGGTGCGCACCGTCGCCGAGTCCGAGTTCATGAGCGCGCTGCTGCAAGAAGGCGCGAAGGTGATCAAGGAGCGCTACGGCGAAACGATCGACGTCTCGGCGTTCGACGGCGGCGAGACCGCCCCGGCGGACGACGACGAGCTGATCGCGCTGACGCCGGTAGAGGCGTCGGAGACGCTGCCCGGCCGCGCGTCGCGCCGCAAGTAGCGGCCGCTCACCCTTAGGCGGGGCTTGGCGCTGTTGTGTGGGGTGATTAATCGCTTTGGTCGAAACGGGCAGGGTCAGCTTCGAAGATTTTGCGACAATCGTGCCCGCAGAAGTGGTACGTCTGCCCCTCGGAGTCGATCGTCGGCGCCCCTTCAACTTCGATCACGCGGTTGCAGACCGGATCGCGCGTCGTGGCGACGTCAGGGAGGAAGGTACCATCCTCCAGCCAGACGACGCGGTGAGCGATCTCCCTGATGCGGTGGTCGTGGCTGACGATGACGACCGCCTTTTGCATCTCCAAGGCGATCTGGCGCAGCAGGAGCATCACCTCGCGCCCACGCTTCGCGTCCAGATTGGCGGTGGGCTCGTCGGCGAGGATAAGGTCGGGGTTATTGACGAGCGCCCGGGCGATGGCCACACGCTGTTTCTCGCCGCCGCTGAGCTGCTTCGGGAGTGAGTTTAGGCGGTGCCCAAGGCCGAGCATATCCAGCAGCTCTCGTGCCGGGTGATGGCCGCCCCTACGCGCCTTGGTCAGCACCAGCCTGACGTTCTCGGTGGCAGTAAGCGACTCCAGGAGGTTGAAGCTCTGGAAGATGAAGCCGATCTTCTCCCGGCGCACGTCCGGCAGCTCGCTTTCGCTCATGTTGGTGATGTCGATGTTGGAGACTTTCACGGTGCCACTGGTTGGCGTAAGCAGGGCGCCGGCGGTGGTTAGGAACGTTGTCTTGCCGGAGCCAGAAGGGCCCATGATGACGATGACCTCGCCCGCGTTCGCCACGAAGTCCACGTCGTCGAGGGCCTTGACGGCGCCGTCGCCCTCGCCGAAGACCTTGGTGACTCTCTCCATCGTCAGGACGGCGGTGATATCGTCTGGCATGGCTCAGGCCCTAAACACCGCAACTGGGTCGATGGCAGCGAGACGGCGCACCGGCACGTAGCCAGCGAAGAGGGACATCAAGACCGTTGCACCGAAGACGGCGAGCACGTCCTGCCAGCGGACGAGCGTCACGAACTGCGGCACCCTGTCCCCGAAGAGAGGGCCGAAGAGAAGCGTGAGCCCGATCCCGATGATGAAGCCAAGCGCGCCGGTTACCATGCTTTGCTCGAAGACGAGACGGTATAGGTAGCTGTTCTTGAAGCCGACTGCCTTGAGAATGCCGTACTCCCGCGACTTCTCGATCGTTGCGGTGTATATCGTGAGGCCAGAGACAGCGAGGCCAACGACAAACGCCAGCGCGAGCACCATCGTCAGGATGGGCAAGACGTCACCGAGGATAAGCTCTCGAGTATTGGCGGCGAACTCGTCGCGAGTGAAGGCAACGGCACCCGGGAAGGCATCCGGGACGTCAGCGGCGAACTTCTCGGCGTCAACGCTCTCGAATAGGTCGAACACGAGGAACGTGGCCTGACCTTCCATCTGTAACGTCTCCTGCGCTTGCTCCAGCGAGATGAACACAGTCTGCGAG
>JADFQV010000056.1 GCA_022561635.1 Chloroflexota bacterium
CTTGATATCGCCGCTGGCGACGCCTTGGAGCTTCACCTTCGTCGCAATGACGCGGCCAAGGTAGAGCTTGGCACCATGTTCTTGGAAGAGCGCGGCCGCTCGGTCGAGGAGCGGGAGCGCCTCCGCAATTTTCCCGCGCCGTTCGGCGACCTCCGCCAGCCCCTGCAGGCAGCGGCCCGCCTCGACCGGGCAGCGCTCGCGCTCGCACCACTCCAAGCCAGCACGGAATTGCTGTTCTGCCTCATTGATGGAGTCGCGAAAAAGGAAGATGGCGCCGGCGCTCTGACCGACGCAGCGCGCGGCCATCGGATCGAAGTACGGGCTTGACTCCGCCCTCTCGCGAACGAAACTCTCCGCCGCCTTCATGTATGGACCGTCGGCCAAGACCGGGAACGCCTCATCGAGGAAGGTCAGCGAGCTCCCGACCAACGGCGAATCCATCTCGAAGAGGCCTCCCTCGGGCAGCATCCGGAGCGCTTCACGCATGCGGGAGAACTCCTCGCGCGCTTGGCGTTCCTGCCCTGCGTTCAGGAAGACGCGCGCCCGAAGAGCGTGGATCTGCGCCGTATAGCTGGGCTGCCCGCCGGCCACGGCGGGGTCGGGCAGGAGCGTCACTGCCCGCTCGTGATCGCCCGCCATCTCCGCCCGCGCGGCACGGTACGCGTGGATCATATAGGCTGTATCGGTCGAGTGCTCCTCCGCCAGCGCATCGAACGCGTCGAAGTCGCAGCGCGCGAGGAGGACGCCCGCTGCATTAGCCGCCGAGCTCTCCTCGTACCAGCGAATGTGGTACTCGCGGGCATAGGCGCGCGTCTCTTCATTTGCCGCCAAGCCGTCGTCGAGACGGCCGAGGATGAAAATGTTCACGGCCCGGTACGACAGAGCACTAGCGGCGTCGCGGGCGCGCCCAAGAACGGCAAACCTTTCGTACGCCTGCCTGGCCAGCCGCGCGGTTTCCTGCCACTCCCCCGCTATGTTCGCTCGAAACGTATCCGCCAACAGAATATGCGCCCGTACATCCTCGAACCCATGTGTGGCGACGAGTTCGGATAGGCGGGTTCGGCCGCGTTCGACCTCGGCAGTGTCGAGCTGGTACGCCAGGTCTGGCCAGTCCCGGCGGGCGAGCAGTCGTGCTTCCAGGTGTGGCTCACCGTCGCCGAGCGCCGCCAGCGCTTCCTGGACCAGAGCCAGGTGCCGCTGGGGCGGACCATATATCTGGACGGCTTCCAGTGTCGCCTCCGCCAGGCCCACCGGTTGGCCTCGTGCCTGATAGAGCGTGCGGGCGCGCTTCAGTGATCGCCACGCCGTGCGGTACTCGCCGGTATTGCGGGCACAGGTCCCCAGCGACTTGAGTAGGGCAGCTTCGTCCTCACCCAGCTTGTCCTCCGCCTCCGTGACCAGCGTCAGGCAGGCCTCGTAGTGCCTCGCCGCCACATCCCAGGCTGCCTGTGCCTCCGACTGGGCAGCGGCAAGCTTCGAGTAGCGCACCGCCTTCTCCGCGTGGCGGGGTGTCAACATCGCCGCCTCGACGAAGTGACCCGCAAGGGACGCCGCCCGCTCGTCCGCGCGGTCACCGTAGTGTTTCTCCAGCGCCTCGCCGATGCGGCCGTGCAGCCGCACCCGGCGGGTTGTCGAGAGTTCGGCGAGTAGCGTCTCCTGCATCTGTGCGTGCGTGAAACGATAGCGGCCCGGGCGCTCCATCTCCTCGATCACGCGCGCGTCCAGCGCCTCCTCGATCAGTTTCAGCAGCTCGTCCTCGCTGTGCTCCTCCAGCAGCGTCAGCGTGTCGTATGTGAACTCGCTACCGGCCACAGCCGCGATCTGGAGCAGTTCGTTCGCCTCCCCGGAGATGCGGTTGAGCCTGCGGCCCAGCGCCTCGCGGACGCCGTCCGGGATGGCGATCTCCGAGATCGAATCTTTGGTCAGCGTTCCCTCCTGCGCCATCAGGTTGACGACTTCCGAGAGGAAGAAGGGGTTGCCCTCTGTCTCCTCGAAGATCTTGTCGAGTACAGAGCGAGCGGGCTGGACGTTGGCAACGGTGCGGATGTAGTTGGCCACTTCTTCCCGCGAGAGGCCGCGCAGGGCGATGCGCTGGAAGCCCGACTCGCGGTTGAGCGTTACCAGCGCTTCAGAGAGCGGGTGCGTGCGGACGAGGTCGGTGTCGCGGTAGGTGCAGACGATCAGCACCCGCATCCGCGAGAGCTCCCTCGCCAGGTGCTGCAGCAACAGCAGCGATCCTTTGTCAGTCCAGTGCAGATCGTCGAGAGCGATGAGGATCGGCGTTCGGACCGACATCGCGCGCACGAAGCGCACATAGGCGTCGAAGAGGCGGAACTGGGCCGACTCAGGGTCGGTCGAGGGCTCCGGCTCCACATAGTTCGGTAGCTGGCGCAGTTCCGGGAAGATAGTGGCGAGGTCAGCCCCACCGCCTTCCATCGCCTGCCCAGTTTCAGCGGGGTCGTGAGTCGAACCGTAGGTCCTCCCCACCTGCACCCAGGGCTGGTACGGGGGAGCGCCGGCGGCCTCGTGGTTCGTCCCCCAGAGCACCTGCGCCCCGCGCATGCGGGCGTACGTCTCCAACTCCTGGGCGGCGCGCGTCTTGCCGATGCCGGGCTCGCCGACGAGCATGACGATGCTGCCGTGGCCGGCGAACGCCTCGTCGAACGCCTTCCGCAGACCGTCCAGCTCCTTCTCACGGCCGACGAAGACGCCGCGCGCCAGCCGCTCCAGGACGTTCGCTTCGGTGTGCGACGCGCTCCGCTCTGTCGGGTCAACGCGGCCAAGCGCTTCCAGGACCTCCGTCGCCGACTGGGGACGGTCGTCCGGCGCCTTCGCCAGCAGGTGCAGGATCAGCTCCTCTAGATCGGGCGGGCAGTGGTCGGTGTGCCAGGAAGGTGCGACCGGGGCGTTGTTGATGTGCTGGCTGATCACCGCCGTCGGGTCGTCGCCGGGGAATGGCGGGCGGCCGGCGACCATCTCGTACAGCACACAGCCGAGCGAGTAGAGGTCGGAGGCGGCCGTCACCTCGGCGCCCAGCGCCTGCTCCGGCGGCATGCAGTACGGCGTGCCGATCATCATGCCAGCCTGCGTCAGCCGCGATCGGTCGGCGGCGAGCACGAAGCCGAAGTCACCTAGTTTCGCGGTGTGGTTCTCAGTAAGCCAGATGTTGCCGGGCTTGAGGTCGCGATGGATGATGCTCTTGCTATGCGCGTGCTCCAACGCCTGGCAGACTTCATCGCCGATACGGAGCGCGTCCTTCAGCGCCAGGCCATCACCGTCCGTACTCTGCAGAAGTGCTTCCAGGTCGCCCCCCGCCATGTACTCCATGACGATGTAGTGCTGCCCCGCCTCCTCACCGGCGTCGTATGCCGTGACGATGTGCTGATGGTCGCCGAGCTGGCCCATCGCCTGCCCTTCGCGTTGGATGCGGGCGATGCCCTCCTGCGTTAGCCCTTCGCTCTTGATCAGGGCGATAGCGACGTCGCGGTTGAGGTTGCCATCGTGTGCTAGGTAAACGCGTTTCATGCCGCCTTCGCCCAGGAAGCTTTTCACCTTGTAGCGGCCGGAAGCGAACGATGCCGGGAGAGCGGGAGCCGGTGTGGGGGTGGCAGTAACTGCCTCGGTCCGTTCTAAGCGCTCACCACACGAGTCGCAAAACGTAGACTCAGGCCGTAGTTCCCTAGCGCATTGAGGGCAGATGACGGCAAGGCGAGACCCACATCCATCACAGAATGATGCATCCTCTCGATTTTCTCGATCGCAAGCTGGGCAACGCATAGATCGTCCACCGCCTCAGGGGAGGCGCCGTTAGTATACAAGAAGGACCCTCAGTGCTTAGATGCGTGACGACCGTCACGATGATGATAATGGTGTCACTTAGGAAGTGAGGTGATCAGCATGAACGCTACGAGGCGCCGCTACACATCTCCTGTCGCCTACGGCGACCCTGCGGCCGGCGACCCTTCGGGCCCGCACCGGAAACAGCCGTTGCGGCTTCCATAGTTACTGCTATCCCTCCGGTCGCAGGATGACGAGGGGGATCGTGCGCTCCGTTTCGTCCTCATAGTCCTGATAGCCGGCATACGCCTCGAGCAGGAGCGGCCAGAGGCGGCCCCGCTCCTCATCGTTCGCCGTTTCCGCCCGCACGCGCTTCGTCTCCTTACCGACCTGAACGGTCGCGCTTGCGTGCGCATCGATGTTGAACCACCAGGCCGGGTGCCGCGCATTGCCGCCGTTGGATGCGACAACGACCATGTTTTCGGCATCCTGGAGGTAGAGGAGCGGCGTCGTGCGCGGCTTGCCGGTTTTCTTACCGGTCGTGGTGAGCAGCAACATCGGATTTCCGGCGAGCCGGCCGCCAAGCGCACCGCCCGTGAGCCGGTACAGCCCGCGATGTATCTTCCCTATTGTCTTCATTAGAATGGGGTTCATGGCCATCGTGGCTTCCTCCTAGTCTTACTATCTCCTACGGCGACCCTTCGGCCCGCACCGCGAACAGCCGTTGCGGCTCGGCGATGCCCTTCAGCTCGTGCTCGCCGCGGTCCTCGAACTCGACGCCCGCCGAGGTGCGAGCCAAGTCGCGTACTGTTGCCGAGACCAATATCTCTCCCGGCGCGGCGACGCTCTGTACCCGCGCCGCCACCTGCACCGCGCCGCCGTGGACGTTGTTGCCCTCTCGGACGACATCGCCGGCGTGGATGCCGAGGTGGAGCGGCAGGCCGGCCTCGTTCCCGAGGTCGCGGCAGCGCTGGGCGGCATCTATTGCAGACCGCGCCGACGTGAAGACGGCCATGACGCCGTCGCCCAGCACCTTGCCTTCGATCGGCGTGCCGGCGGCCTCCGTGATCGCCGCGCGCAGTTTACTATCCAGCGCGCGCTCCTTCTCGCGGTAGGCGGCGTCGCCGAGCTTCGTCGTTAGCGCCGTGGAGTCCGCGATGTCGAGGAAGAGGATGATGGCAGTGCCGGAGGGAAGCTTAGTGTCCGGCTCGTCAAGCTGCTCCTCACCCTCGCTCAGGAATTCGTCGATGGCCTCCAGCCCGCCAGGGTCCACCGTCTGACCCCCCTGCTCCCCTACCTCGATGAGCTCCGCCCCCGGTATCAGGCGTGCTACTTCCCGAGTGAGCGGCAGGAGCGCCGGCATGAAGCGGCGCGCGAACACGACCAACGTGGGTACCGACACCCGAGGCAGGAGGGCTGTGATGTCCATGCCCCGTATGGCTTCAACGAAGGCAGCCGCTTCGTTAGTCGACATGCTGGTGCGCATCGCGTCCGCCATCTTCGCCCCGAATTCCGGATCGCTAAAGCCGGTGACAATGCTTGCACTTGACCGATAGAAGATATCCTCTTCCTCCGCCGTCATGGTCGCGGCGCTCATGCGAGTGACCATCGCTATCTCGGGAACGGTGGTGTAGTAATCCTCTCCCCGGGCAAAGGCACTGACCAAGACAAGACGCTTGACGCGATCGGGGTGTGCCACCGCAAACGCCGTGGCGGCCAGACATCCTTGAAGGAAGGCGTAAAGACTGAATTGGGCGACGCCCACATGGTCGACGACGGCCTGAAGGTCAGCCAACAGCGCGCGGTGCGAGTAGTCCCTGTTTCGGTGTTCAGAAGACCCGACGTTTCGGGGATCGTAGAGCACCACCCGGCGGCCCCGGCTGGCCAGTGCATCAAACATTGCCTGGAATAGCGGCGTCGTCTTGTACATGTGGAGGTCGCCGAAAATGCTCGATGAGGAGACCAGCACCTCCGGACCGCTACCAATGACGGTAAGGGCGATACTGACGCCGTCTTCAGTCTGCGTGTACTGAATGCGCGGTTCCATAGCAGCACTATCCTACCACTATCGAGATCGCCTTGCAGGGCTTGATGGGTGTGCCCCATCCGCATTTCATTTCTCCGCGAAACGCCGATGCGATAGAGTGGGGCACGTAAGGAGCAGCCTGTCTCATGGCCCTGATCGTCCAGAAGTACGGCGGCACGTCCGTCGCTGACGCCGAGCGCATCCAGAGCGTGGCGCAGCGCATCGCCGCGCGGCACCGGGCGGGCGATAAGCTCGTCGTCGTCGTCTCGGCGATGGGCGATACGACCGACCGGCTGCTGGAGCTGGCATCGCAGGTGAGCGAGCACCCGGAGGCGCGCGAGCTGGACGTGCTGCTCTCGACCGGCGAGATGGTGACGAAGACGCTGGTGGCGATGGCGCTGCACTCGCTCGATATCGAAGCGGTCAGCCTCACCGGCGCCCAGGCCGGCCTGCGGACGGACACCGCCCACGGCCGGGCGCGCATCCTCGAAGTCGAGCCGGCGCGCATCGAACGGGAGCTGGAGCGGGGGCGCGTCGTCATCGTCGCCGGCTTCCAGGGCATCAGCGAGGAGCTGGAGGTGACGACGCTGGGCCGCGGCGCGTCCGATATCACGCCGGTCGCGCTCGCTGCCGCGCTGAAGGCGGAGCGGTGCGAGATCTACACGGACGTGGACGGAGTCTACACCGCCGACCCGCGCATCGAGCCGAACGCGCGCAAGCTGCGCGACATCACCTACGAAGAGATGCTGGAGTTCTCGTCGACGGGCGCGCGGGTGCTGCACCCACGCGCCGCCGAGCTGGGCATGGTCTATGGCATACCGATCGTCATCGCGTCCAGCTTCAGCGAGGAGCCAGGAACGCTTATCCACGGAGGCGTCAGCATGGAGCAGTTCAACAAAGTGCGCGGCATCGCCCACGACCCGCGAATCGCCAAAGTCACGCTGCGCGGCGTGCCGGACCAGCCGGGCATCGCGGCGAGCATCTTCGAGCCGCTGGCGGAGCGGCACATCTCGGTCGACACGATCGTCCAGAACGCCAGCGTGGAGCGGCTGACCGACCTGACGTTCACGCTGGACGCCAAGGACCTGGCTGCTGCGACACCAATCGTGGAGGAGCTGGCGAAGGCCGTCGGCGCGACGGACGTCGTCGCCGACGACGAGCTGGGCAAGGTGAGTATCGTCGGCACCGGCATCCAGTCCGCGCCGGGATACGCCTCGCGCATGTTCCGCGCGCTGAGCGACGCCGATATCAACGTCGAGATGATCTCCACGAGCGAGATCCGCATCACCTGCATCATCCAGCGCGCCGACGTCGAGAAGGCCGTGCGCGCGCTGCACAAGGCGTTTGAACTGGAGAAGGCGGATACAGGTGAGTTGTAGGCGCGAGCGATACAGGAGTGACGGCGATGGCCGCTAAGCGTCGCGCCGGCCTCGGTCTGCTGGGCTACGGCAACATCGGCAGGGAGGTTTACGCCTACTACAGAGACGGACGCCGTAACGCCCGCGTCGTCCGCATCGCGCGCAGGCGGATCAACCGCCCGGCGCCGCAGGCGGTGAAGAAGCTGCTCGTGCGGCGCGCGGAGCAGGTGATCGCCGATCCGGCGACGGAGATCGTCGTCGAGCTGACGGGCGACGCCGAACGCGGCGCGCAGTACATGCTCGACAGTATCGAAGCCGGCAAGCACGTCGTCACGGCGAACAAGGAGGCCCTGGCGACGCACTGGCGCGAGATCATGGGCGCGGCGGGCCGGCGCGGCGTGTCGGTTGGGTTCGGCGCGACGGTCGGCGGCGGGATGCCCGTCGTGCGGGCGATGCAGCGCCACGCCTCGACCGACGAGGTGGAGAGCTTCGCGGGCATCCTGAACGGCACCTGCAATTTCATCCTAACCAAGATGAAGGAGTACATCGTTACACACATGGACGACCCGCAGATCCAGAAGCGGTCGCTGCCATTAGAAGACGCGCTGGCGCAGGCGCAGCGGCTCGGCTACGCGGAGCCGGACCCAACGAACGACATCAACGGCTTCGACACGAAGTACAAGGTGGCGATATTAGCCAACCTCGCCTTCGACACGGCGATCGACCCTGCGGACATCTACTGCGAGGGCATCTGGCAGGAGAGCCAGCGCATCCTCGCGTCCGATTTCTACTTCCTCCACCACCCGCGCTACCTCGACGGCAAGTACGCGCTGCGGCTGGCCGGCATCGCGGAGCGGCGCGGCGGCCGGCCGGCGCTGCGGGTGCATCCGGCGCTGATCGATACCGGCGGCGCATTAGCCGACCTGGCCGGCGTGACGGAGAACTACAACGGCATCGTGATCAACGGCCGCAGGCTGGGCAGGCAGTTCATCAAGGGCCTCGGCGCCGGGCCGAAGCCGACGACGATCTCGGTCGCGAGCGACATCCGCGAGATCGCGGCGGGGATGAGCAAACCCACAAAAGGCGGTTCGCAGGCCGAAAATAGCGGCCCGCCCGTGCCGGGCGCCCGTCGCGGCCCCGCCCTCGCGGACGTGCGGAAGGTGAGGACGAGGGGCTACATCAGGTCGGTCTCGCCGGACGTGAAGGGGATCTACGCCAAGAAGCTGGAGATCCTGGCGCGGCACAAGGTGAACGTGCAGTCGGTCGTCAACGTCAAGGAGTTCCTCTACGGCCGCGACCGCTTCATGCCGGACTACATCGAGATCGACCCGGCGCCGGACGGCGCGGTGCGCGACGTGCTGCGGGCGTTTCGGCGGCTGCGCGGCGTCCGCGACCCGATGTACTTCCGCGTGCTGGAGCTGTAGAGCGCGCCCTGAGCGCGGCAAAGGGTTCAGTTACACTGAGACCAGACGCGGTGATTCTGAAGAATGATCGACCATGAACGATCTACAATCCCTCCTTGACCACTTCGTACGCATCTGTCTCGATGTCTTCGGCGAGGACAAGATCGAGGCCATCATCCTCCACGGTTCCGCCGTAAAGGGCGGTATCATCCCGGGCTACTCGGACATCGATTTCATGGTCTTCCTGAGTACCGACGCCTTCGAGGAGAACGGCGCGCTGCCGGACGAGGCCGCCTTCGCCCTGCAGGAGCGCATTGGGCCGTTGCCGTGGCGGGAGGCAGGCTTCGGCTACCCGCAGGCCTACTTCTACGATGCGCGCCGCCTCCCCGAGTGGTGGACCGGACCTGTACCGGACGCATATCGAGCGCTTCTTGGCGAGTTGCCTGAAGAAGCCAGGCCGACGGAGGAAGGCCTACGCCGCAGCGCGCGGCGGTTCCTGAGCGAGACCCTCCCCACACGCCTCAACAGCATGGTCAGCAACTACGCGGACAGCGCCGACGAACAGCTCCCACGCCGCGTGCGCCTCCTCGGCACGGACTTCACGCCGGCGGTGTTCTCGCTGGCCTCGCTGCACACGGACGACCTGCTCGCGCTCTGGGCGAGGCCCAAGTTCGAGGCGCTCGCGAGCGTCGAACACGCCTATGCCAGCGAGGAGGGCCCTGCGCTCGCCAGGCAGTTCTACGAGAACGTCGAACGCCTCTTCGACGAAGAGTTCCATATCGCCCTTGGCCGAAAGACATTCCGCACTGGCGTCGCCTTCCTGCGCTGGGCTGAGGAGATCGGCCGCTCGCTACCGAGCAATTAGGTCAGGTACGGAATATCCACGCCGTAGGCGCCGAGGAAGGCGAGCAGCAGCCCGCGGATGTTCTTGCCGATCAGCACGGCCAGCAGGAAGCGCCAGAATCGCATCCGGACGACGCCGGCGGTGATGCCGGCCAGCTCGAAGGCCGGGTTGGGAATCGCGGATAAGACCAGCAGCGTCATGAAGCCGTGGCGCGCCATCAGCCAGTTGACCCAGCGCATCACACGCTCGACCAGCGGCCTGACCAGCCGCGGCGCCTTCACCTCGCCCTCGCGCGCCACCTCCGAGCCGACGGTGCCCGCCACGTAGGCCGTCACTTCGCCCAGCGCCATCCCCGTGCCGCCCAGCAGCCCGACGAAGACCGGATTGCGGAGTGCGCCCTGCTGGATGATCAGCGCCTGGCCGACGGCGGTCAGCCCCGGCACGGGAATGAACACCGTCGCGGTGCTGGCGAGGTTGGCGAGGAAGACGCCGCCGTAGCCGAACGTCGCGAAACGGTCTTCGCTCAGATCGATCCAGATCGGCAGGATCAGCAGCCCAATCGAGAGGCCGAGCACCAGCACTCCGAAGACCGCCGCCAGCGCCAGCCGCCCGCGCCGGCTCTTCGGCAGATGGCCTTG
>JADFQV010000057.1 GCA_022561635.1 Chloroflexota bacterium
CAGATCGCGGAGCAGTTCCAGGTGTTGCTGGACGAGCATCGCGGCATCGCCCACGCCCAGGTGTTGACCGCAGTAGCGATGAGCGATGATGAGCAGCGGGCGCTGGCCAGCCGCCTCTCAGAACTGACGGGTAAGACCGTGCTCGTCCAGACACACGAAGAGCCCGATATCTTAGGCGGCCTCGTCGTCCGCATTGGCGACCGCCTGATCGATGGCAGTACGCGCACGAAGCTGGTGGCTCTCAAGAGCCGGCTGGCCGGCGCAGACCGGGGGTAAGAGATGGCAGTACGACCGGAAGAGATCACATCCATCCTGAAGGAGCAGATCGCGCAGTTCGGCGCGGATGTCACGGCTACAGACGTCGGCACCGTCATCGACGCCGGCGACGGCATCGCCCGCATCCACGGCCTCTCCAACGTGATGGCCAACGAGCTGGTCGAGTTTCCCAACGGCCTGATGGGGCTGGCGCTCAACCTGGAAGAAGAGAACGTTGGCGTCATGATATTAGGCGACTACAGCCACGTGAAAGAGGGCGACGAGGTGCACTCGACTGGCCGCGTCGCCGAGGTGCCGGTCGGCGAGGAGCTGATCGGGCGCGTCGTCGACCCCGTCGGCAACCCGATCGACGGCAAGGGCCCGATCAACACGACGAAGACCGGCCTTGTCGAACGCATCGCTCCTGACGTCAGCAAGCGCAAGAGCGTCGATACGCCGGTGCAGACCGGCATCAAGGCGATTGACGCGATGACGGCGATCGGGCGCGGCCAGCGCCAGCTGATCATCGGCGACCGTTCCACAGGCAAGACGATCATCGCCGTCGACACCATCCTGAACCAGAAGCTGGTCGGGGAGCCCGGCGACATGGTCTGCATCTACGTCGCCATCGGCCAGAAGGCGGCGAAGGTGAAGCAGCTCGTCGGCGTGCTGGAGGAGCACGGCGCGATGGAGCACACGATCGTCGTCTCGGCGTCTGCGGCGGAAGCGGCCGCGCTGCAGTTCCTTGCCCCCTACGCCGGCTGCGCCATGGGCGAGTTTTTCATGGAGCAGGGCAGAGACGCCCTGATCGTCTACGACGACCTCTCCAAGCACGCCTGGGCCTATCGCCAGATCTCGCTGCTGCTGCGCCGCCCGCCCGGCCGCGAGGCGTATCCAGGCGACGTCTTCTACCTCCACAGCCGCCTGCTGGAGCGCTCGGCGCGGCTGTCCGACGAAGAGGGCGGCGGCTCGCTGACGGCGCTGCCGATCGTCGAGACGCAGGCGAACGACATCTCCGCCTACATTCCGACGAACGTCATCTCGATTACCGACGGGCAGATCTTCCTGGAGTCGGAGCTGTTCAACGCCGGCATCCGCCCGGCGATGAACGCCGGCGTCTCGGTCTCCCGCGTGGGCGGCGCAGCGCAGCGGAAGGCGATGCGCCAGGTGGTGCGGCAGCTACGGCTCGATATGGCCCAGTTCCGCGAACTGCAGGCATTCGCCCAGTTCGGCACGTCCGAGCTGGACGCCACCACCCGCCAGCAGTTGGGGCGGGGCCGCAGGCTGCAAGAGATTATGAAGCAGGTCCAGTACAAGCCGCTCTCGCTGGACAAGCAGGTGATGATCATCTACGCCGGCACCCGAGGTCTGATGGATGAGGTGCCTGTCGACAAGGTGGTTGAGTTCGAGCAGTCATTCTACCAGTACATGGACGCCAACCACCCGGACATCGGCCGCGCAATCATGGAGACAAACGAGCTGCCTCCGGAACAGGAACAGAAGCTGGAAGCCGCGATCAAAGAGTTTATGCAGACAGCGGGGTACTAGTGGCTACTGCTCGCGAGATCCGCAGGCGGATCCGATCCGTCGAAAGCACCGCCAAGATTACGAAGGCGATGGAGCTGGTGGCCGCCTCCAAGATGCGGCGCGCCCAGCAGCGAGCGCTCGCCGGGCGACCCTACGCAGAGCGGTTGACCTGGGTGCTGGCCGACCTGGCAGAGGCGATGGGGTTGGCCGAGGCGGACACTGTCCATCCCCTGCTCCGCCGCCGCGAAGTGGAGCGCGCGAGTATTGTCCTGATCACACCGAATCGCGGCCTCTGCGGCGGCCTGCCCACCAACGTCAGCCGGCGCGCAAGCGCGCTCACGCTCGAACTCGGCGTGCCGTCGTCGCTTGTCGCCATAGGCCGCAAGGGCCGCGATTTCTTTCGGCGCACCGATATGAAGATCCAGGCTGAATTCACGGAACTGGGCGACTACCCGGAGTACCTGGACATTCTGCCCATCTCTCACATCGTCATCGACGACTACACGGCGGGCCGCGTAGACCAGGTGTTCCTGGTCTACGCCTACTTCGTCAACACCATGAACCAGGAGCCCCGGGTCCACCAGCTGCTGCCTGTAGAGCCGCCATCGGACGAGGCGACGCGCGCGGTCGACTACATCTACGAGCCGGGGCGGGAGGCGGTGCTCGATGAGCTGCTGCCCCGCTACGTAGAGATGCAGATCTACGAGGCGATCCTGGAAGCGAACGCTAGCGAACAGTCGGCGCGCATGGTCGCCATGCACAACGCCACCGACGCCGCCGAGGAGATGATCGAAGACCTTACCCTCGCCCGCAACAAGGCGCGCCAGGAGCAGGTGACGAGCGAGCTGCTGGACATCGTCGGCGGCGTCGAGAGCATGACGGCATAGGGTGGATGGAACGAGGAACCGGGGTAGCAGAATCGTCGCAAACAGGAGAACGCAAGGATTTCGCACGATGCCCTGTTCCCTGTTATTAGGAGGGCCGTATGGCTGAAGGACACGTACGACAGATCATCGGTACCGTTGTCGATGTGGAGTTTCCGGCAGACGCGTTGCCCGAACTTCACAACGCCATCGAGATCGAGATGGAGGGCAAGCAGCTTGTCGCTGAGGTAGAGCAGCACCTGGGCAACAACCAGGTGCGCTGCCTGGCGATGGACGCGACGGAGGGCCTACGCCGTGGCGCCCGCGCCGTCGACACAGGCGCTGCTATCTCCGTGCCGACCGGCCCAGGAACGCTCGGGCGGCTCTTCAACGTGCTCGGCCAGCCAATAGACGGCCTGGGGGAGGTGGCGGGCGAACGCCAGCCGATCCACCGCATGCCGCCTACCTTCGAGGAGCAAGAGACGACAGTCCAGGTGCTAGAAACCGGCCTCAAGATTATCGACCTGATCGCCCCATTCACACGCGGCGGCAAGGTCGGCGCCTATGGAGGAGCGGGCGTCGGCAAGACGGTCATCATCAAGGAGCTGATCCGCAACATCGCCACCCAGCACGGAGGTGTATCGGTCTTCGCCGGCGTCGGCGAGCGGTCGCGCGAGGGCAACGACATGTGGCGCGAGATGCGCGAGTCCGGCGTCATCGACAAGACCGCGCTCGTCTTCGGCCAGATGAACGAGCCGCCGGGCGTCCGCCTACGCGTCGGCCTCACCGCCCTGACGATGGCCGAGTACTTCCGCGACGAGGAAGGCCAGGATGTGCTGCTCTTCATCGATAACGTCTACCGCTACACGCTGGCCGGCATGGAGGTCTCCGCTCTGCTCGGACGCATGCCGTCCGCCGTCGGCTACCAGCCGACGCTGGCGACCGAGGTCGGCGAGCTGGAGGAGCGGATTACCAGCAACCAGAAGGGCTCGATCACATCGTTCCAGGCCGTCTTCGTGCCGGCGGACGACTACACCGACCCCGGCGTCGCGACGACGTTCGGCCACCTGGACGCTGGGGTGACGCTCGACCGCGCCATCTTCGAGCAGGGACTCTTCCCGGCGATCGACCCGCTCGTCTCGTTCTCGCGCATCCTCGACCCGCTGATCGTCGGCCAGGAGCACTACGACGTGACGCGAGAGGTGCAGCGGGTGCTCCAGCGATACAAGGACCTGCAGGACATCATCGCCATCCTCGGCGTCGAGGAGCTCTCCGACGAGGACAAGCAGGTCGTCTCGCGCGCCCGCAGGCTGCAGCGCTTCCTGACGCAGCCGATGTTCGTCGCCGAAGTCTTCACGGGCCTGCCGGGCCAGTACGTTTCGATCAAGGAGACGGTGCGCGGCTGCAAGGAGATCCTGGCCGGCGACCACGACGCGCTGCCGGAGCAGGCCTTCTACCTGGTCGGTACCATTGACATGGTGCTGGAGAAGGCCGCGGAGCTGGAGAAGGCAGGAGCGGAAGGCTAGGCGACACCATGCCGCTAAACGTCGAGATCGTCACGGCGGAGCAGGTGGTCTACTCCGAAGAGGGAGTGGAGCGGCTCATCGCGCCCGGCGCCGACGGCGAACTGACGGTGCTGCCCCAGCACGCCGCCTTCATCACCACGCTCAGCCCCGGCGAGCTTCGCATCGTCAAGGGCGGCGAGGAGGAGGCGATGGCGATCACCGGCGGCTTCTTGGAAGTGCGTAACGACCGGATTGTCGTTCTGGCCGACGCCGCCGAGCGAGTCGAAGAGATCGACATCGCCCGCGCGGAAGAGGCGCGGCGAAAGGCGGAAGAGGCGATTCGAGAGCAGCGTGACGCGGGCGACCTCGCTCAAACGCAGGCCTCGCTACAGCGGGCGCTCATGCGTCTGCGAGTGGCCCAGAGGCGAGGCAGGCGCGGCCGTCCGGGGCCGCCCCGGCCGGGCTAACGTCCGCACGCCTCACCTTCCTTGACACTGCCTACGGCCGACAGTAGCATCGAAATGCGCTCCCGATAACCACTGTGCATTCGGGAGGCTGGAGCGAGCGTAGCGGGAGGCCGGCATGCACGTCTCGCGCTCCACGGGAGGGTTCAGATGAGCATTCGATTTATCCTCGGGTTCGTGATCGGCGCCATGATTGGCGCAGCGGTAGCGTCGACCGTCTCGTCACAGGCGGGCAGCGTGGGCGAGCAAATCCCGGAAGAAGAGGTGAGCGCGTAGCTCGCACAACTCTGCAGGGTAGAGCAGCAGTGAGGGGTTCCTCGTGTCCAATGGGCAGTTGAAGCTCGTCGTGATCATCAGCGCCGATTCGGATGCGGACCGGCTGATGAAAGCGCTGATCGGGCGCGGCTACCCCGCGACCAAGATCAGCAGTACCGGCGGCTTCCTCCACCGCGGCAACGCCACGATCCTCTCCGGCGTCGAGTCGAACGAGGTAGACGAGGTGTTCGCGCTGGTACGGGCGGAGTGTCACGCCCGCACAGAGTACGTGCCGGTGCAGACGCTGCCGTTCTTCAGCGAGGGCGCCTCGCTCTCAGAGCCGGTGGAAGTGCGCGTAGGCGGCGCTATCGTTTTCGTCCTGAATGTTGAGCGGTTTGAGAAGACCTAGCCGGCGTTTGTAGCGAGCAGAAGAGCTTCACCAGCTTTTTATCCAGCTGACTGCCGGCTCCCCCCTGTAGCACCTTCAGCGCGTCCTTGTGCGAGAGCGCCTTGCGGTACGGCCGCACCGACGTGAGCGCGACGTACGTATCGGCTAGCGTAACGATGCGCGCCTCGATCGGCGTAGCGTCCACGTCCAGCATCTCCGGGTAGCCCTTGCCGTCCGGCCGCTCATGGTGCGCGCCCACCCAGCGGCCAATCTCTTCCAGGCCGGGCAGAGCGTCGATGATGAGCTGTGAGTAGGTGGGATGCTTGCGCATCACCTCCATCTCGGCAAGCGAGAGGATGTCCGGCTTGGCGATGACGCGCGCGGGCACGCCCAGCAGGCCGACATCGTGCGCAGTCGCTGCTACGCGGAGCAACTCGCGCCGGCCGTCCGTGAACGATAGCGCCTCTGCGATTTCATCGGCGATCTCGGCGGTGCGCTTGCTGTGGCTCCCCGTGTGCTCTCCCTTCGCATCGCCAAGCGCAGCGAAGGTGCTCGCGAACGTGTGGGCATCAACGGGGGAGCGCTCTGCGGCCGCCGGGTCTTCCGGCAGCGAGGCAGCCAGTTCGTGCGGCATCGTCGCCTGATGAAGACCGAGCCAGAACGAGTCACTCGTCATCAGCGTTTGGGCCTCTTGCGCCAGCTCAGTCGAGAGGATGCTGCCGGCGTGTTCGGCAAGGCCGCTGGCAACGTTGCGGCGCGCCACCAACGGGTTCAGGTCGGTCGAGATAAGCGCTTCGATCAGATCGGCGGCAGCGATGAGCCGGCCGGCCGCGGGGATCTCTTCCCCCTGCTGGCCGTTCGGGTACCCCTCGCCATCCCAGCGTTCGTGGTGGGCGATGATCGCCTCTTGCACCGCCGTATCGAAACCGAGGGCTTCGGCGACGCGAGCGCCGTGCTTGGGGTGCGATCGGATCGCCTCCAGCATCTGTTCTGCGTTGAACGGTGCGATCTGAAGTGCAGTCTCTTCCGCGGAGACGCCCGGAGCGCCGCCGAAGATCGTCTCTTCCGCTATGTTCAATTCACGGCAAACGGCTGCCGTCGCGGGGGCGGCGCCGGCATCGTGCAGGAGGGCGGCGAAGTAGAGCGTCCGCCGCTCGGTCTCTGGCAGTTCGATGAGCTCCGCTAGGTTGAGCGCGATGTAGCAGACGCGCGCTGCGTGGCCGGGCTGCTTCCCTTCCGCAAGGTCCAGCGCCTGCGCGAACGCGCACGCCAGCTCCGCGCGCGAAGGGACCGGAACAGGCCACTCTTGCTGCGTCTGCTTCGATCGGCGTCTCGTGCGGTTGGCTGCCGCTGCGCTCGAAGCGGTGTCTGATGCCAGCGAATGTTTCTTCAGAACGCTCACCCCCGAGGGAGTATCGGCCTGAAGGCACGAGACGTGCAGAGTATGGGGGCGGCAATTCTAGACAGATTGACCAAAGGCGCACGAAAACACGGGCGAAGCGCCCGGTCTTCTGACGGGAGAAGCGCTAGACGGCGCCGATTATGCGATGAAGAGCGGCGCCAGCACCAGAGTAATCGTGCTGAGCAGCTTCACCAGCACGTGGAGCGATGGCCCGGCGGTGTCTTTGAACGGGTCGCCGACGGTATCGCCGACCACGGCGGCCGTGTGGGCATCGCTGCCTTTGCCGATCACGGCGCCGGACTCGTCGCGCAGATAACCGGCCTCAATGTACTTCTTCGCGTTGTCCCAGGCGCCGCCGCCGTTGTTGAAGAAGGTCGCGAGAATGACGCCGCCGATCGTGCCGACCATGAGCAGCCCGGCGACGGCCTGCCAGCCCGCGCCCCCTATCTCATCCCCGCCGAGGCCGGGAATGTAGCGGAAGATCAGTCCGACGGCCACCGGCATCAGGATAACGAGCAGGCCGGGAGCGATCATCTGGCGCAGAGCGGCGCGCGTCGTAATGTCGACGGCACGGGCGTAATCCGGCCGGACGGTACCTGCCATGATGCCCGGATCGGCGGCGAACTGGCGACGCACCTCCCGGATAATCTCCCCGCCGGCGCTGCTGACGGCGCGAATCGCCAGCGAGCTGAACAGGAAGACCAGCATCACGCCCAGCAGCGCGCCGACGAACACCTCCACTTTGGAGAGGTCGATGGGAAGCTGTTCGTGAAGTGGAATCCCAAGCTCCTCTTTCACTCTGTCCAGGTAGGCGCTGAAGAGCAGGAACGCTGCCAGCGCCGCCGAGCCGACGGCGTAGCCCTTCGTGAGCGCCTTCGTCGTATTCCCGACAGCGTCCAGCTTATCGGTGATCTCGCGCGCCTCGTCCGGCGCTCCCGCCATGGTGTTGATGCCGCCGGCGTTGTCCGTGATCGGACCAAAGGTATCCATAGCCAGGATGTAGGCGGCCGTCATCAGCATCCCCATCGTCGCCACCGCCGTGCCGAAGATACCGGCGCTGAACTCGCCTACATTCGGCAGGTCGGCCACCGGCGAGTGAGACCCGAGCAGGAACGAGGCGACGAGCGCCGTGCCGACCGCGATGGCCGTCATCGCCGTCGTCTCCAGCCCGACGGCAGTGCCGGTGATGATGTTCGTCGCCGGGCCGGTGCGGGATGCCTCCGCAATCTCCTTCACCGGCCGCCAGGAGCCGGACGTGTAGTACTGCGTGATAAAGACGAAGGCGATGCCCGTCGCCAGCCCGATCAGGCCGCAGCCGAAGAACCAGACCCATGAGTCGTCCATCATCACCCAGGTCGTCAGCGCCAGGAAGCCCACCGACAGGCCGACCGCTGTATAGTAACCTTTGTTCAGCGGCTGCATCGCGTCTTTCTCATCGCCGGTCGTGACGAAGGGGACGATGAGGAGGCCGCCCATCGTCGCGAAGATGCCGAACGACCGGAGCACCAGCGGGAAGACCACCCACTCGATGTTGCCGGTGGCTTGGAAGATCGCCACGCCGAGGATCATCGCGCCGATGTTCTCGGCCGACATCGACTCGAACAGGTCGGCGCCACGGCCGGCGCAGTCGCCCACGTTATCGCCAACGAGGTCGGCGATGACGGCCGCGTTGCGCGGGTCGTCCTCGTCCAGGCCAGCCTCGAGCTTGCCAACAAGGTCGGCGCCGATATCGGCGGCTTTAGTGAAAATGCCTCCGCCGACACGAGAGAAGAGCGCAATCGAGCTAGCACCCATCGCGAAGCCGTTGATATAGACCGCTTGCTCAGTGCCCGCAAATACCAGAACCAGTGTGCCGAGGCCGAGCAGCCCCAGGCCCGCCACAGCCAAACCCATCACAGACCCGCCGCCGAACGCGACCAGTAGGGCACTGTCCACGCCTTCACTGCGTGCGGCTTCGCTCGTGCGCGAGTTGGCGCGGGTCGCCGCCTGCATGCCGATGTATCCCGCTGCGACCGAGCAGGCCGCGCCCGCGATAAAGCAGACTGCCGTCTGGGTGTTCAGCTGCCAGGCAATCAGCCCAGCTACCACGACGACGAAGACGAACAGAATTTGATACTCGCGGCGCAGGAAGGCCATCGCACCGGAATGGATGAGGCCAGCGACCTCCTGCATGCGTTCGTTGCCCGGCGATTTGCGGCCAACGGCTACGAAACTGCCAGCTGCAAACACCAGGCCCAGCAGGCCGAGGATGTCCTGCGCACCCAGGTTGACGCCAAGCGCGTCACCGAACGACTGGCCGAAAGCGACCGAGAACACCGGGACGAAATCGTTGACGATCGCGCCAACCGTACCGGCCAGATCGACGGCGCCGAGCAGGCTACCGGTGTCGACGCACGACCCAAGCAACAAAGAGCCCGAACCCGCGGCGAGCGCCGCCTTCTTCAGAAATTTGATCCGCATCAGTCATTCTCCTTCTTTGAGACGAGGCCTGCCGCCATGCTCACCCGAGTGACCCTCGGAGGGGCGCATCGGTCGGCAGACGAAAACCTGACTCGCCGGGGTGCTCCCCGGCTCATGCATACCGAGATAGTCCGCGCGATACCGTACCGCGCCGAAAGATAGCACGAATCCAAAACCGATCACCACCGCGCCATGCTAAGGAACGCACGATGGGCGACCGAGACATTAACCAGCCGGTTGCGAAACATATTCGCCCCTCGATCGGGGGCGAATGTACTCCGTCCAGCCAGAAAAACCCGCGCCGGTTCGTCTGGCTGCGCTGGCATTATGGCCAACCGCCCCGCGATGGCAAGCGGTATCTCCAAGTTTTTCCGGACCATCGCGCAGGGGGCGCGGCGAGAACCCCCGGATCGTCCAAAAAACGAGACCGTTCGGCCTTGAGCGGAATATCGGGTATCCGAAACGGCAGACATTAGATATTCTCCGGGGCGGTCAAGACGACCGGGTCCGCCGTGACACCGGAATACCTCTCCCGCTGCAGCCGATTCGGAGCTTGCCCATGGATCGGGATGACGTCCCGCCAGTTGGGTTCGCAGGCTCCCACGGGCAACGTCCGGCTGGTTTCGCGAGATACTGCGGTCACAAATATCTGAGGAACCGGCCGGGTGGCCGTTCCCAGGTAGCGTCGAGCGCGGTACAGTGCGGCAGGTTCTGCGGCAGCTCTGCGGCGGAACCTGGGGCGTCCTGGAGTCTCAGCTTGGCCGGAGGCGATGGGCTGCCTTAAACCCGC
>JADFQV010000017.1 GCA_022561635.1 Chloroflexota bacterium
GCCTTACCCCCCCGGCCCCCTCTCCCGTGCGCGGGCGAGGGGGGAGACGACCGGGGCCGGTTCCGTATTTGGCGTTTGATTGTTTGGCGGCGTTTGTATTGTCGTCTGATTGTTTGGCGGAATAACTTCGTTTTTCGGCTGGTTTCGTGTTGGCGGCGCGGCGTTCTGTTTGATTGATGCTGCTCAGCCCTGGGCCAGCATTCAAGGACGGGGACACGCCGACGGCGGCGGGGTAGGCTGAAGCCGATTGGCGGCAGCGAGAGGTCACGCGGGGGCTGCAGAAGGTCCGCGGGTAGCAGGGGTGCAGCCAGACGGGATGAGTGGCATGGGACGCCTCCAGTTGGAGGGTAACGGAAACCGGCCGCAGGTCTGAGGGGTCAGTGGCGGTGGTCCGGGAGGTAGGGTAAGCCTCGACTGCATCCGTCGACATCCTCACCGAGCGGGTGTAGCCTGAGCGCGATGACTCAGAGCGCCAGCGCCGATGAACGAGTGACCGAAGCACGGGCTGCCTTCGCGAGACATGACTGGCAAGCAGCGGTTGACGGTCTTACGCAGGCGGACGTTGAAACAGGCCTGTCTGCGCCGGACCTGGTCGATCTCGCTGAGTCAAACTGGTGGATTGGCCGCGTCGATGAGACTCTTGGCGTCTACGAGCGAGCCTACTCTGCGGCGCTGGACGGCGGTGACGCAACGCTAGCGGCACACGCCAGCCATATGGCTGGCGTGGTCCTATCCTGAGAAGAGCTCCGTCTCCTATGGCTGGCTGGCGAAGGCGCGACGGCTGCTCAAGGACAAAGCGCTGTGTGTGGAGCATGGCATGATCTCGCAAGCCGACACGAATCTCGCGGTCGGGAAGGGTGACCTCGAACTCGCCCTGGAGCATGCGGGGCGCACCTACGACATTGGCGAAACCGTGGGCAGTGCCGACCTTCTAGCCTTCGGTCTTTTCGACCAGGGCAACGTTCTGATCGCGATGGGCAAGGTCGACGAAGGATTTCCGCTGTTGGATGAGGCGATGGTTGCCGCTGTGAGCGGAGATCTCCACCCCCGGGTCATGGGCTATATCTATTGCTCCATGATCACGACCTGCACGCGCCTGGCTGACTACAAGCGCGCTAGCGAGTGGACGGATGCTGCCGACCGCTGGTGCGGCCGAAATTCGATAACTGTCTTTCCGGGTCTGTGCCGCGTCTATCGAGCCGCGATCATGCGCCTTCGCGGCGTCTGGGATCAAGCCGAGAAGGAAGCCCGGCTCGCGCAGGAGACAGTCGGAAAGGTCAGCACCTCCGCGTTAGGCGAAGCCTTCTACGAGATCGGCGAAATTCGTTCGCGGGTGGGAGATACTAAGGCCGCGGAGGAAGCTTTTCATCAGGCGCATCAGCTCGGTCGCGACCCTAACCCCGGATTGGCCCATCTGTGCCTTCGGCAAGGGGACGTTCAAGGTGCACGCAGCATGATCGACCGCGCGGCCGCCAACGCAGGCTGGGATCAGCTTACGCTCGGTCGCCTCCTTCCCACGCAGATCGAGATACGCATCGCTGCGGGTGATCCCACTGGCGCGCAGGAAGCTTCGCAGGCGCTTGAGAAGATCGCGGAGACCTATGGCACCACCGCACTCAAGGCGGAGGCCGCCAGCGGTTCAGGTCTCGTCGCTATCGCCCAAGGCGACCTGGAATCCGCCATCTCCTTGTTGCGGTCCGGCATCCGTCTATGGCAGGAGGTCGACGCCCCATTCGAAGGTGCTTTGGCGAGGCTCGATTTGGGTCGCGCCTACGTGGCCATCGGTGACCGAGCAACGGCTGCCCTCGAACTGGACGCCGCACGCGCCACCTTCGAGCAACTAGGCGCCCGCCCGGATCTGCTCCGAGCCGAACGCCTTATTGAAGATTCGGTTCCGGGCGATGCAGTGGTCGAGACCACGCGCCAGGAACGAACATTCATGTTCACCGACATCTGCCGCTCTACTGACCTCATGGAGGCGATGGGCGACGAAGCCTGGGAAGTTCTCCTGCAGTGGCACGATAGGAGGCTCCGTTCACTATTCGCGCAGCACTCCGGGGAGGAGATTAAGCACAGCGGCGACGGCTTCTTCATCGCCTTTCCCGCTCCCTCCGACGCAGCCGAATGCGCCGTAGCCGTCCAGCGAGCTTTGGACGAGCATCGCCGCACGGCCGGTTTCGCACCGCAGGTTAGGATCGGCTTCCATCAGGGTAAGGCCAGGCGCCGCGGCAGCGACTATTTCGGCAGAGGTGTCAACATCGCCGCCCGCATCGGCGCCGAGGGCGAAGCCGGCCAGATCTTGGCCAGCAGCGAAACTCTCAGCGCGTGTGGCAACGGCTACCACACCTCTGAGCCTCGCACTGTCCGCCTCAAGGGCATCTCGGAACCTGTCGAAATCGTCTCAGTAGACTGGCACTAGCGGACGCCTTGCTGGCGGAGCGTTCAATAAGCAGAGTGCGGGTCAGGACCGACGTTCGGTCGTCCCGCAGGACGGCTTCGCCGAAGGCGCGCTCACGGAGGCGTTCGACTCGGCCTTACCCTTGCGCTTTAGGCGGGGGAACGCCGGCTAGCGAACACACGTTGTCCCGGGCCGTGTTACCGCTGGGCCGGACGCGCCTTCGCCGCTTTCGCCGCCTTGGCCTTCATCGCAGTCTTCTGCTTCTTGTCCTTGTTCTTCTGACTCTTGTCACCCATCACGCAGTCCTTTCGCAAGGCCCTATCCGGGGTGCCGCTATCGGTCGTGGCCGCGTGGTGTGCGGCTTCGAGCGGATCGTGAGGCGCTGCACTCAGTATATCTCCGATCCATCGATCCCGTGAGGATCGGCCGGGAAAGACAACTTCCGCGATCTATGCCACTAACCGGTGTTAGTGTCATGTGCGCTGTCTCCTTATTCGAAATTAATTATCGGCGCAGGCTCGCAGGCCAGTAGGAAATCATCGAATGTCGGAGTGGCAATTCCAGCCCGGAGTACCACGAAATCCAGCCTGTAAATCCCCGCCTCAGGGAGGCCGAGGTCAAAGCCTCTGATATCAAACTTAATTTTGCCGTTCTTGTCACTGGTTGTTGGGAAGATATCGAATTCAAAGAAGCCGTCGCCACCAAATTCAGTCCCACTACCAACGACTACGTGGACTTCGAGGGCCGTATTAGTTGGCAGGCCTTTTGCTACTAGGTGGAGGCTCAACTCGCCGTCATCTACCTTAGAAACGGCACGGCCGCTGGCACCCATTTCTGTCGCAAACCTGTCGTTCATATCCATCGAGCTGTTGTTTCGTCCGCCGGCCTGCACGACTGCGGTACCCAATAGCAGGGCTATCAGTACCGCGAAGCAAAGCGTTATCCCTCGATGCTTAAGACTGAGCATTGGTATATCCTCCTTCTCGGTCAGTTTCGCGGGCACAATTGTGATGCCGCTGTCGATTATTGTCAAGCAAAGCCATAAAGACCGGCGCTCGCTCCTAGTAGGGGGTATCGAAATGCGGCCTCGGGCCAACTGACCCGCTACCTAGGTCTGCGCTCGTTGGTTGCCGACGGCGAGGCTGGACCAGCGGGCGAGGGCGCTGAGATTGCGCCGGGACGCTTGCTGAAATCAGAGAGAGAAGGTTGCTATTGCGGCGGCGCCGGCGTCGCTGTCGCGCAGTGGGCCGATGGGCCGGGGCATTGTGGAACCGCTGACACCGACCGCTCTGACGCTCCTCCTCGCAACCTGTCGAAGTCGTCTCCGTCGACTGGCACCAGTAGGCGCCTTCGGACACGATCGAGGGCGGCACCAGCGAGATCCAGCGCAACATCGTCGCCACCCGCGGCCTCGGTCTTCCCCGCGAGTAAGCGGCAGCCGCTTCGGTGTGAGCTAGTCGGGAAGCTGCAGGTAGTAAGAGTTGCCGGCGGACTGCCACTCTTCGAGCATCTTGGCGAAGACCGGCCCCATCGGGTCGATGCCGCGCATGGGCATCGAGCCGCGGCGAATCATGAAGTCGTCGGGCGCCAGTTCGCCGCCACGCAGGAAGTGCCGCTCAGCTGCCTCGTTGCGACCTTGCTCGTAAAGCCAGAACGCCAGTCCGAACTCTGCGCGGGCCTCCTGGTGCTTCCCGGTCGGCAGCGAGCGCAGGGAGCGAACCTCGTCAGGAGTCATCGCCTGGGCCTCGCCGCGGACCCAGGCTCGGAGGGCGTTCATGTGTTTCGCCGAGTCGACGCCGGTGATCGCTTTGAAAGTGTCCCGGCCGAAGGCGACATCGTTGGGGCGCGCAATACGCCCGTCTTCGTCGATCCAGACGATGGTGGGCACGTTGACCATGTTGTAGAGATCGGCCACGAGATGCTGGGTGTCGATGAGGCTGGGATGCGTAGGCTTGGCCGCTTCAATCCAGGGCCGCGCGTCGTCGGCAGTCTTGTCCATAGCCACGCTGATAACCACGAAGTTGGAGTCCGCAAGCTCCTCGTACAGCGCCTGCCACACGGGCAGATCGTAGCGGCAGCCTCACCATGAGGCGTAGGCGACGAGCAGGATCTTCTGCCCTCTGTAGTCGGACAGCGAGTGAAGCTTGCCCTCAACGTCGGGCAGCGTGAAGTCCGGCGCTTGCAGCGTTGCGAGTGCTTCGCCGCGGTCCCCGGCCGACGTCCCCAGGTAGGCAGCTCGCTCCTCCGCATCCAGGGCCAGCGGGCGGTCTATCAGACGAGCGAACTGCAGAAGATCGACGCCCGCGTCGGTGACGACCGAGCTGGCTTCGGGTACTGGAACACAGGCAGCCTCGCGGCAAAATCCCTCGGATTTTAGCTCCCAGCCCAGAGCGCGCTTGATGTCTGCGTGGTCCAGCCGGATCTGATCGTCCCGGACCGTGGCGGGCACCGAGGCGGCGCTCCCGTCATCGATTATCGTGAAGTTTTCTTCTCGCATCAGCTCTCACCGCGCCTTTCAGATGCCCCATTCTACAGGCGCACCTCATGTGCGACCAGCGCAGCAGCTCTGACGGCCCGAGGCGCACTGGCGGAACCTTGACGTGCGCGTTAGAATGGCGCGCGGAGGACACGAATCATGGACTTTCGAGACAACCCCGAAGAAGCGGCCTTTCGCAAGGACGTGCAAACGTTCATTAGCGCCGAGTACAAGAAGGACGACGACGGCGGCACAGTGAGCGCCGCCCAGGCCGCCTCGGCCGGCGGACCGGACGCGTTGAAGCGCTACAACGACTGGATCAAGAAGCTGGCGAAGAAGGGTTGGGTGGCTCCGGCCTGGCCTACGGAGTACGGCGGCGCCGGCCTCAGCGTCATGCAGCAGTTCGTGTTCAACGAGGAGCTGGCTTTGGCGCGCGCGCCGCGGCCCGGCGGCATCGGCATCACGATGGCCGGCCCGACGATCATCGTCTACGGCACGGACGAGCAGAAGAAGCAGCACCTTTCCGGGATGCTCCAGGGCGAGGTCTGGTGCCAGGGCTTCTCGGAGCCCGGTTCCGGGTCGGACCTGGCGTCGCTGCAGACGAAGGCCGAGAAGGACGGCGACGACTACATCGTCAACGGCCAGAAGATCTGGATCACGGGCGCGCAGTACGCCGAGCGAATGATCCTCCTGGCGCGCACCGATCCCGAGGCCCCGAAGCACAAGGGCATCTCATACTTCCTGCTCGACATGAAGACGCCCGGCGTTACGGTGAAGCCGCTGGTCAACATGGCCGGCACGTCCGGCTTCAACGAGGTGTTCTTTGATAACGTGCGCGTCCCCCGCAAGGACCTCCTGGGCGAGGAGAACCGCGGCTGGTACGTGGGCACGACGACGCTGGACTTCGAGCGCTCGTCGATCGGCACCTCGATCGCCCAGGGCCAGTCAGTCGAGAACCTGGTGCTGTGGGTGCAGGAGCACCGCCGCGGCACGCTGCCAGAGACGGCGAAGATGGTGCTGGCCGAGCGCTCGATCGAGGCGGAGACGGCGCGCCTGATGTCGTACCGCGTGATATCGCTCCAGAACCGCGGCCAGGTCCCGAACCACGAGGCTTCCGCGGTCAAGATTTACGCCGGTGAGCTGAACCAGCGCATCGCCAACACGGCGATGAACATCATGGGGCTGCCGGGACTGCTCACTCGCGGCGAAAAAGGATCGGCCAACGACCGCCACGCGCCGAACAAAGGCCGCTTCGGGCGCGTCTACCTCCAGTCCGTCGCCTCGACGATCGCCGGCGGCACGAGTGAGATCAACCGGGGCATCATCGCCACCCGTGGGCTCGGACTCCCGCGCGGCTAGGCGTTAGACCACCCCGGAGCCGGAGCGTCGCATCGCCCACCGTACGCGAGCCTGATACCGTAGTCTGCGCCCAGGCAGGCCCAGCGCCTGCACCATTACTCGAGGAGGAGCCCAGTGGTCTTGACGAAGAACATCTACGAGATCGGCGAGATTCCGCCGCTCGGCGAAGTGCCGGACCAGATGTACGCGCAGGTGATCCGCCCGGAGCGCTTCGGCGAGCCAAAAGATGCGTTCAAGGTCGAGAAGGTGGAAACGCCGAAGGACCTGAAGCCGAACGAGGCGCTGATCCTGAGCATGGCCGCCGGCATCAACTTCAACAACGTCTGGGCGTCACGCGGTATCCCCGTCAACGTCATCAAGGCGCGCGAGAAAGAAGGCGACACGACGGGCTTCCACATCGGCGGCAGCGACTCTGCCGGCATCGTTTACGCCGTCGGGGACAACGTCACCAACATCAAGATCGGCGACCGCGTGGTCGTCCACTGCGGCATGTGGGACGAAGACGACCCGTTCGTAAAGGCCGGCAACGACCCGATGTTCTCGAGCTCGTTCAGGATCTGGGGCTACGAGTCGAACTGGGGCAGCTTCGCGCAGTTCACGAAGGTGCAGGCGCACCAGTGTCTGCCCAAGGCTGAGCACCTGACCTGGGAAGAGGCCGCGGCACCGACGCTCGTGGGCGCCACCGCCTACCGCATGCTCATGGGTTGGCCGCCGAACACTGTGAAAGAGGGCGACGTCGTGCTCATCTGGGGCGGTTCAGGCGGCCTCGGCTCGATGGCGATCCAGATCGTCCGGGAGATGGGCGGCATCCCCATCGCCGTTGTGTCCAGCGAGGAAAAGTTCGAGTACTGCATGAACCTGGGCGCCAAGGGCTGCATCAACCGCAAGGACTTCGACCACTGGGGCATCATGCCGCACTGGACCGACGACGAGGCCTACGGTAAGTGGGCGAAGGGCGCGCGAGCGTTCGGCGCCAAGATCTGGGAGATCGTCGGCGAGCGCAAGAGCCCGGCGATCGTCTTCGACCACCCGGGCGAGGACACGGTGCCAACCTCGATCTTCATCTGCGACACCGGCGGCATGGTGGCGATCTGCGCCGGCACGAGCGGCTTCAACGCCGTCGTCGACCTGCGTTACCTGTGGATGCGCCAGAAGCGCTTTCAGGGTTCGCACTTCGCCAACGACGAGCAGGCGGGCGCGTTCAACCAGCTGGTGCTGGACAAGCGGATCAACCCCTGCCTCGGCCAGACGTATTCGTTCGAGGAGATCGGGCACACGCACCAGATGATGTACGAAGGCCGGCAGCCGCTGGGCGTGATGGCGGCGCTCGTCAGCGCCCCGAAGGCCGGCCTCCTCGACCTGCCGTAGCGCCTACGCCGGATCGAGACCAGACGAGCGAGCGAATTCGGCGCCGATCTCAGCACTCGCCTGGACGATCGCCTCTACGTCCTGAGGGCGCGTTCGGAAGTTCGTAATACAGGCCCGAAGCGCAGCCCGCCCATCCCGCAGCTGCGCGTTCGAGATCATCGCGATGCCGCGGTCCTCAAGCGCCTCTATCACATCGGACTGGAGTTGCTCCAACTCCTCTCCGTGCAGGCCCTCCGGCTCAACTCGCCAGCAGACGATTGAAAGACCCCGCGGGGCAGCGAGGGTCAGGCCGGGCGTCGTTAGCACCAGCTCCTCCATCAAGGCGGCGAGGCGAATGTTGTAGTCGATCATGGCGGCGTAGCCGTCTCGGCCGATCGCCTGGAGCGACAACCAGACCTTCAGCGCTCGTTGCGGCCGGGTATTTTCAGGCGAGCGTTCGAGCAGATCGACCCGGGCGCCGCGGTCCGCCGTCTCGAGGTAAGAGGCATGGAAAGCGAATGAGTGCTCCAATCGCCCGGGCTCGCGCACCAGCACGACACCGGCGTCGATGGCAGCGTAGAGCCATTTGTGCGGATCACAGGCCACCGAGTCAGCCTCGGCGAGGGCGCGCAGCTCCGGCGGGCAGCTCTCGGCCAGCGCAGCGAACGCGCCGTACGCCCCGTCAACGTGCAACCAGAGCTGTTCCCGCCGTGCCACCTCGACCAGCTCCGGAATCGGATCGATCGCTCCTGTGCCAACGGTTCCAGCGGTGCCGACGATCGCGATGGGCAGATCACCACGCGCCCGGTCCTCAGCGATCATCTGTGTCAGGGAGTCGAGGCGCATCCGGTACCGTTCGTCGACGGGTACGTTGCGCACGGCTTCGCGCCCCATGCCGAGAATCTCGGCCGCCTGCTCGTGGCAGTAGTGCAACTCGCTGCTGGCGTAGATGCGGACCTGCGGCGCACTGCCTTCGGGGCCGCGCATGCCGAAGCGCCTGACGTCCCAGGGCACCTTCGCGTCGCGCATCACCGCGTGGGCCACCATGTTCGCCATCTGGCCGCCGCTGACGAAGATGCCCTCGGCGGTCTCCGGGAGGCCGAGCATGCCCGCGATCCAGCCCAACGTCTGTACTTCGATGGCGGTGGCACCAGGTGCGATTCGCCAAAGCGCCGTGTTCTGGTTCAGGGCCGCCTCAGCCAGACTCCCCAGCACCGAGACCGGCGCCGGTGAGGCCGTGATGTAGGCCAGCCAGCGTGGATGGCCGTTGTAGGCGCTGGTGGGGATGAGTTCGCGCTCGATCCGGTCCACCAGCGCCTCGAAGGACACCGGCGAATCAGGCAGCGGGCCCTGGAATAGATCCAACGCGTCGTCTGGGCGCTCAGGTGAGGGCCGCCGGGACTCCCATTCAGTCGACGCCTTGACGACAACGTCGAGCAAGCGCGAGCCCGCCTCCCGCCAGGTCGCTGCGTCCCAATCAAAACCGCTCGGCGCCTGCTCCACGCTGCGGCGGAGCTCCGCCAGGCGATCGCTCACTGCGACTGCCCCCCGCGAAGGCCGTCGAAGAGGTCGTCTTCTTTATCGCTGGTCGGCACGAGGCTAAAGACCCTGTGGAACGTGAGCCGCCCCCATAGCGTCTGGTGGTATTTGTCAGGCAGGTCAAGCAACTTCTGGTACCCGGGCAGCTGCGAACGATGGCACCTGATCGCCTCCCAGACGGTCTCCCAGTATGCCGAGGTGTCGACCCATGTCGAGACGGTCCAGTGGGGCCACGGAACCGCGCGGCGCTCGACTCCGTCTACCTGCATGACGAGCTCACCAAAGGCCAATTCGTACGCTTCCTGAACCTCCCGCGTCCAGGCAAAGTAGTAGAGCTTCGAGACTGCGTGCGGAGCGAGCCCGTCAGGTTCGCTGAAATCGGCATCGACGGCGGCGAAGGCTGCCGCCGTCGTGGCCCGGGTAGCAGCGATATGGTCTGGATGTCCGTAGACGCCGTTGTGGTCGAACGTCACGATGACATCGGGCCGAATCCGCCGGATGTGCCCGACGAGCTGCCGGATGAGCACCGCCTGATTCGCCTTGTCCAGCTCGCCGTCACAGTAGCCGAGCAGGTTAACTTCGCGAATGCCCAGAACCTTAGCTGCTTCTCCCAACTCCTGCTCTCGGATCTTTCCGAGCTCCGTTGGGCCGGGGTTCTCTTCCGCCGGGCCGAACCAGCCCTGCTCACCACGCGTCGCGGTCACCAGGTAGGTTTCTACGCCTTCGGCGCCGTATCTGGCGATGATGCCGCCCAGGCCAAGCGACTCGTCGTCAGGGTGCGCCAGGATGCAGAGGAGCTTCAGGGTCATCCGGCGGTCGCAGTTTAGACCTGGCCCATTCGCTGGAGCTCGCAAGTGCCATCGAACCACTCTGGTTCGGAAACGAGATGCGACCGCAGCGTCTCATACCAGGCGTCTTGCGCGGGGTCGTTCGAGTTGGCATCACACGTAGCCTTGTCCGCGAACATCGCGTAGGCCATGAACTCGTCAGGATCCTTGACGTTGGAGGAGAGGACAACGCGGATAAAACCACCAACATCCGGGCGACGATCGGTCAGCCAGAGATGGAAGTGGTTGATGACCTCCTGGCGCTCGCCGGGCTTGGCCCGCATCTTGAAGTAGGTGAGGTGTGGCGCCATTGCGATCCCCTTTCGCCGGTAGGTAGGTATGCGAATCAAGCGCATCGGTGCTGCCCACTGGGCTGGGTTTGCATCGAAGCATAGCATGAGCTCTTCAGCCCAACGACGGCCGGTTCACAGGACCGTCTCCAGCCCACCGCACGTCAGAAATGGCCGGCGACCGCTCTCCTTAAAGGTCGCGTCAGCCCGTGTCGAGCTCGACGCCGCAGAGGCGCGTGTAGACGGGGCCTTCCCGGCGCAGTTCACTGCGCATGAGCACGACTTCGCGCACGGGGATCGGCGTATCCGGCACCTTCACGGCTTCGATCGCCTCCGCAAGCGGCCTCGCAACCTTCCTGGCGAGGTCCTGGGGCACGCGAGCGAGCGTCAGATGGACCGCAAACGGCCTCTCGTCGGCAGGGAAGCCCAACCGTGCGATTCTGGCATCCACGCGCTTCTGGAGCGCCTTGAGCGCGTCTACGTCCCCCCGAACGTCCACCCAGAGCACGCGCGGGTTCTGACGCCCGCCGAATTTTCCCAGCTCGCCCAGCGTCAGTTCGTGTGGCGCGACGCCTTCCGCGGCAGTACGCAAGGCTTCTTCGATCTGTGGCCGGCGTTCGGCCGGCGTTTCGCCGAGGAACTTCAGCGTGACGTGGATGTTCTCCGGCCGCACCCAGCGCAGGCGCTCGAGACCCATCCCTCGCAGCTCATCGGCCACGTCGGCGAGGCGCTGCCGCACGTTCGCCGGCAACTCAACGGCGACGAACAGCCGCAGGACGGCCGGCTCGTCGCTCACGAGGCCGACTCGGCTGAGACCGGACCGAGAAGCGCCTCAGCGTTGCCCTGAACGGCACGGCTCACGCGCTCATCGCTGGTGACCGCCGCCCGTAGTTCGTCGAGCGCTCGCGCCTGGCTGATCAGCGGGTAGTCGCTGCCGAAGAGCAGGCGATCTGCTGGCACGGCTGCCAGCGCGTCCTTGGCCTCCTTATCGCGGTAGAGGAACGGCTGGGCGGCGGTGTCGACGTAGACGGGTGAGGGACCGTCGCGGTAGACGTCACCGCCGAGATGGGCCCCAACGATCACCAGGTCCTTATGGCGGTGGGCGAACTCCCGAAACGCGGCGAGCGAACAGCCGCGCTTGCCCGGGTACTCGCGGCCGCCTTCTTCCGTGACGTGCACGAGGAGGATCAGGCCGTGCTCACGGGCCCCGGCGGCCAGGCGTTCGCCTTCGCCGCCGTTGAGGTCCCAGCCCTGGCTGTCCGGCCGCAGCTCGCCCAGGCCGCGGGCGCCTGCTGCCACGCAGCGCGCGATCTCGGATTCGGCGGCGGCGCTCGCCATGTTGACGGTCGTGAACGGAACGATGCGGCCCTTGCTCCTGGCCGCGGCCTCGAGCAAGTAGTCGTTGTGGCGGGAGACGTCATCGTCGTCGCGCCAGGCGAAGCCCAGGGCGACACAGACGTCAACACCGGCGGCGTCCATGCTGGCGAGAAGATCATCCGCGGTCGCGATCTTCGCCTTCGGATCAGAATACATCTCAGCGAACGCGGGATCGCGGCGGGCATAGTCGTCTCGCCGGTCGCGTACGTCGGGGCCAAAGATATGCGTGTGGAAGTCGATGATCACGCGTTACTCGCCCCGGATGATAGCACGCACGAGGGCCGTGTCCGCTGGCGTAATCGAGGTAACGTTGCGAGTGACCGCGCGCCACGTATAATCGTGCCAGAAGGAGGGAGCAAGCAGCGTGGTACAGGCCCCAACGGCAACCAACGAAGAGCTGCAGGAGATCGCCCGCAGCGTCCGCCGCAACATCGTGCGCATGACGCACGCGGCGAAGTCCGGGCATCCCGGCGGGTCTCTCTCCAGCGTCGAGATTCTGACGGCGCTCTACTTCCGCATCATGCGCCACGACCCGAAGAACCCGTCGTGGCCGGACCGTGACCGCTTCGTCCTGAGCAAGGGCCACGCGACGCCCTTGATGTACAGCGTGCTCGCCGAGGCCGGCTACATCGACCCGGACGACCTGCTTACGTTCCGCCAACTGGGCACGAAGCTCCAGGGGCACACGATCATGGGCAAGCCGCCGGGCGTCGAAATGTCAGCGGGTGCGCTGGGCATGGGCCTGTCGTTTTCGCTGGGCGTGGCGCTGGCGGGGCGGCTGGACGGGCGTGACTACCACGTGTTCTGTCTGCTCTCCGACGGCGACAGCCAGGAGGGCCAGACGTGGGAAGCGGTGATGTCGGCCGGCCACTACAAAACGGCCAACCTGACGGCGATCATCGACCGCAACCACATCCAGAACGACGGCTACTCAGACTACCAACGCTACGACGACGACGAAGCCCAATCTCCTGACAGACCGGGCGGCTGGGTGATGGAAGACAACCACACGGCGAACATCATGAACCTAGAGCCGTTCGAGGATAGGTGGCGCGCCTTCGGCTGGGACACGAAGCACATCGAGGGCCACGATTTCGACGCGATCACCGCCGCCCTGCAGAACGCCCGAGAGGATGGCGATCAGCCGACGGCGATCATCTGCGAGACGACCAAGGGCAAGGGCGTAAGCTTCATGGAGAACAATCCGGACTTCCACGGCAAGGCGCCCAGCGACGAGCAGCTGGCACAAGCGCTGCAGGAGCTGGGGTTCAAGGAGTAACCGATGGTCCAGACAGCAGCCGACAAGGCGACGCGCGAGGTCCTGGGGCCGACGCTGGCGAGGCTGGCGCGTGAGGGCCTCGACATCGTCTGCGTCGACGCTGACCTCGGCTACTCCACGTCGGCAGTGAAGTTCGGGCACGAGTTCCCTGATCGCTTCTTCCCGGTCGGCGTTGCCGAACAGAACATGATCGGCGTCGCGGCTGGCCTGGCCTCCTGCGGCAAGGTGGCGTTCTGCTCCAGCTTCGCCGTCTTCGCGCCCGGCCACTGCTTCGACCAGCTGAGGATGGCCGTCGCCCAGCCGCGAACCAACGTCAAGCTGTTCGCCAGCCACGCCGGCGTCGTCACCGGCGAGGACGGCGCGTCCGCCGAAGCCCTCGAAGACCTGACGTTGATGCTCTCGATGCCGACGTTTACCGTCCTCTTCCCGGCCGACGCCGTCGAATGCGAGCAGATGATCGAGGTCGCCGCGCGCACGGATGGCCCGTTCTACATCCGCTCAATGCGCCCGAAGATACCGATCCTCTTCGACGACTCGTACCGCTTCGAGCTCGGCAAGTGGCCGCTGATGCGAGACGGCAAGGACGTGACGCTGATCGCCTGTGGCGAGCTCGTGAAGGCCGCTCTCGACGCCGCAGAGACCCTGGCCGGCCAGGGCGTCGACGCGCGGGTGCTGAACGCCTCGTCGCTGCGACCGTTCGACCTCGAGGCGCTACTGGCAGCGGCGCGCGAGACCGGCGCGATTGTCACCGCGGAAGACCACTTCATACAGGGCGGCCTCGGCGGCCTCGTCTCCCAGGCGCTGGCCGCAGAGCAGCCAACGCCGGTCGAATTCGTCGGCATGGAAGGATACGGCACAAGCGGCACGTGGAAGCAGTTGCTACAACACTTTGACCTGACGCCGGAAGCGATAGCCCGGGCCGCCGGCAATGTCATCTCTCGGAAGTCCCGATAGCCGCGGCGGCCACACACACGCCGAGGCCCACTCAGCCGTTGCCCTGGCCTCGCGGCGCATCGCCGCCGTTTCGCTTTTAGTCACAATCTGCCTGCTGGCACTCAAGCTGGCCGTCGGCATTATCAGCGACAGCATCGCGGTGCTCTCCGACGCGGTGGACAGCGCGACCGATCTGGTCGGCGGCGCAGCAGCGCTGATCAGCCTGCGCATCGCCGCCCGGCCGGCAGACGAGGACCACCCGTATGGACACGGCAAAGTCGAGGCCGTATCGGCGTCGGTCGCGGCGACAGTCGTTGGCCTCGGCGGCGGCCTGATCACCTTCCAGGCAGTGCGAAGGCTGATCGAGGGCTCGCCGGACATCGACGTTGGCATCGGGCTGGTGGCGATGGCGATCGCCGCCGTGGCGAACCTCGTGATGGCCGTGCTGATGCGGCGGGAGGCCCGGCGGTCCGGGTCGATGGCGCTGTCGGCGGAATCGACACACCTGCAGACGAACGTGGTTCAGGCCAGCGCAATCATCCTGGGCCTGACGCTGGTCGGGGTTACGGGCCAGAACGTGTTCGACCCGCTAACGGCGCTGCTGCTGGCCGCTTACATGGGGTGGACAGCGATCGGGCTCGCGCGGACGGCGCTGGAGGACATCATGGACCAGTCGCTGCCCGCCGCCGACCTTATGGCGATCGAGGAAGTGCTCAGGGCGCACAAGGACGAGGTGCTGGGCTACCACCGCCTGCGCACGCGGCGCTCCGGCGCGACCCGCCACATCGACATGCATCTGATCTTTGAGGCCGACCGCACCGTCGTCGACGTACACGACGCTTCCGACCATATCGAGTCTGACATCCAGGCGCGGCTGCCCGGCGCTGAGGTTGTGATACACCCGGAGCCCGATGAGGGGCAGGAGCGCACCCCGCTTACGTGAATCTTCGGGCAATATTGTCCGAAAGCGGCGTTCCGAGCACTAACACGCCCCGATCACACGTAACTGCCAAGCGGAGGGGCCGTCTTAGGTACTGTGGGACGCGAATAGCGCCGTACACGACTACCGAAGGGCGAACCGCGCCGAAAGGGCGGGGCGCAAAGCTACGGGCCTAAGTCCGCTGAAGGTGGATACGGTCGCCTGGCCGCCGGTGAGACAGGCGACAAGAGTGGAGGCCCAGGTGGCTGTTTCGGCAGAACAAACGAAGCGCACGGGAATCAGGTGGAACGAGTCGTATGCCAAACGGAACGAGTCTGGCGACTTTGGAACGCGATCTGGCGCGCGAAGAAGCCAGCATCAGCCGCATAGCCTGGACAGGCGGAATCGCGGTCACGATCGTCACGGTCGCAGCCCTGATCGCCTTGTCGGTGGGCGTCGGCGGACAGTGGTGGCACTACGCCCTCTACTCGACAGCGGCGGGCGTACCCCTGGCTTACGCATTCTTCTGCATCGAGGTCATTCGGCGGATGCAACTCTCCGCCTACCATCGCTTCAAGGCAAGGCTGGTGATGCAGTTGACTGATCTCCAGGAACTAGTCTACAGGGACGAAATGACCGGTCTCTTCAACCGCCGGCACTTCTACGAAGTCCTCAAGATAGAGGTCGAGAAGACCCGCCTCTCCAGGCAACCGCTGGCGATCTTGATGATGGACCTCGACGGGCTGAAGGCGATCAACGACGAGTACGGCCACAGCATCGGTGACGAGATCTTGACCAACCTCGGCAAGGCGATGGCCCGGCACACGCGCACGCACGACGTTGCGGCCCGCCTGGGCGGCGACGAGTTCGGTATCGTGATGCCGGGGACTGACAAGCGGGGCGCCTTCGCACTGGCGCAGCGCCTGTGGGAAGACCTGGAGCGGACGCCGATGTACCAGGACGGCGACACGTCGATCGTGGTCACGATCTCCGTCGGCCTTGCGGGCTACCCGTGGGGCGGCGAAGAAGTCGAAGAACTGATCCAGTGGGCGGACGCGGACATGTACGCCAACAAGGTATCGCGAAAACTCGCCAAGAGCGGCGACGCCCTGATACAGCCCGTTGCCTCTCAGGGCATCGAATCCGCGCCTGGCGACGAATACGGAAACGCTTAGGGGGCTCCGACATGTTGCAAGCAACCAGTCGACCAACCGGGCCGCGCCGCCTGATCGCGACGATTGCGTGGCTGATTCTCTTTGGCCTAACGCTGACTGTGACCGCGCTGGCCATCAACGCACTTGCCGCTACGACCGTTGGCTGCATGATCCTCTCGGCGACGCTGCTGCTAACGCTGCGCTCTCTGCGCCGCGAAAGAGAGATGGCGGAGAAGAGCGTCCAACGAGTGCATCAGAAGTACAACTCGATCGTCTCCGCCCTGACGGTGGCGATGGGGCTGCGCGATGACATGTCGGCCAGCCATGCGCGGCGTGTCAGCGACCTATCTTTCATCCTCGCCCAACAGATGAGAGTGGGCCACGAGGAAACACAGCTCATCCAGCGCGCCGCCGTTCTCGCGGACATCGGCAAGATGGAGATCGCTGAGGGGATTCTGTCCAAGGCAGGTGAACTGAGCGAACCGGAGTGGGCTGAAATGCGACGCCATCCGGAACTCGGTTCCAGGATGCTGGCGGATATCCTCAACTTCGACGACGCCGCAGCGATCGTACTCGCCCACCATGAGCGGTTCGACGGCCAGGGCTACCCGCACGGGCTGAGGGGCGACGCCATCCCAATGGGATCGCGGATTTACGCCGTGGCCGACGCCTATATCGCGATGACGAGCGACCGGCCGCACCGCAAGAAACAGTCGCACGAGATGGCGCTCAGGGAGATACTCAGAAACTCGCTCACACAGTTCGACCCCGCGGTCGTGCGGGCGTTCGTGCGCGCCGAGGAGATGGACCTGTTCGGCGAGCGCGACGTTGCGGTGAACGGCCCCGAAGTCGCCGACTCGAGACCGGCTGCGGTCGCCGGGTAGCTCTCGCCAGCCCCTGGCAGGCGACCGCAAGCGCACGCCCGTGCCGCGCTCCGGCTAAACGTCGTCCGGCAATCCCTCGCCGCCGCGCAGCCACCGCTCCACGCCACCGAAGCGCTGGCGACGAAACTCCTCGCCGTAAGCAAACCCAGCACGCTTGCCGACTGATGCCGCCCAGGCCTGGATCTGTGCCTCGATCACTGGCCGATAGTCGCTCGGGTCGGCGTCCCGGATGAAGGGCACGTCGATGCCGGCAGCGGCCACTGCGGCCTGCGCCTCCATCACCGTCATCTCCATCTGGCAAACGTGCTCGCAGAGGGCGTCGATCTTGCGCTCGATCTGCTCGCTGATGTCAACGGTCTTGTTCGCGTTCCGGGGCGACTTGGCAAAGAAGTAGCGCTCACCGACGTAGTGTGGCTGGAGACCGTCTTCTGCGTGCTCCGGGTGATAGAGCGGAAAGTGCGAGAAGCTGGCCGCCTCTGTCGCTGCCATGGCGATGCTGCGGTGGTCGCCGTGTTCCTCGTACGGCGCGAACGGATCCCACGTGAAGAGCACATCGGGACGACGGGCGCGGATCTCGCGCATACACCGTTCGCGGAGCTCGTTGAGCGGCGTGTCGCTGAGACAGCCGTCTTCGTAGCCCAGGAACTCGACCTCGGGGTCGACGCCCAGAACCGTGGCGCCTCGGCGGGCCTCCTCGCGTCGCGTCTCCGCCGTGAAGCGCTTGTCCCAGGCGGGATCAAGCGTGCCCCGCTCGTTGTTCGTCGCGATGACCTCGCGGATCTCGTAGCCCATTCCGGCCATCCTGGCGATCGTGCCGCCGGCCATGAACTCCATGTCGTCGGCATGCGCGACGATGACGAGCACCTTCTTCGTCACGTTACCCGCGGCCGACCTCCGCCAGCAGACGCCTCGCAGCATCACGGATCATTGAGTCAGCTGCGGGCGCGTGAGGCGTCATTCCGGCCTCGTAGCCACCCTCTTCGTAGGCGTGCTCCGGGACAACGTAGCCCACGTAATCGTTGGCGTAACAGGCCATGAGCACGTCCGCGAACGGCGCCGCCTCGCGGATGGCCGCCGCCGTCTCGGCGAAGACTTCACCCGGCAGGCCGAGCAACGCCAGCCCGTCGCCGAGCCGGATCGCCTGCACCTCTGTGTGAGCCGGGCCAGATGCATGCTGCGCCCAGGCAGCCGCCCAGCGCTCGACCTTGACGCGGGTGAGACTGGCGGTGACCGCTCGCCGTTCGGGTGAGCCGTTCTGAGCTGCCGTCGCCGCCGCTCCCAACTCCTTGATGCGGGCCTCGTAGGCGCCATCTGAGTCGAACTCGCGCGGCGGCAGCGTGATCTCGTCGCGGACGACGCGCAGTGACGGCGCAACGAGGCGGCCGAGCGGCGTGACCTCGGGGAATTCGTCCCAACGGATGTTGTGCGAGCGCTGTCCCGGCCCGAGCGCGCGCATCTCGGCGATGAGCCTCAGCGCCTGCGCACCGATGATCTGCCCGGCGCGCTCGACGCCGGCGAAGTCTTGCGCGATCCAGACCGGATTGACGTCGCCGCAGGCACCGTTCAGGTAGACGCAGGGCGCAGCGGTCTCGCGCTGAACGAGGCGGCAGGCGGCGCCCGGGAACTCGCCGGAGAGCATCAGGTTCGTCTGATTAAGCACCGTCGCGTGGCAGGCGAAGTTGAGCAGGGTGGCGATCAGGCCGTCCTCGCCCTCTACCGAAACGACGTGGAGCGCCGCATCCTTCTCCCACTCCGGATCGCGGCGATTGAGGCTGATCGTATCAACGGTCGCGCTGGCGTGCTTGAGCGACGCCGGGCGACGTGCCTTCCAGGCCCGCTCGATGGCGCCGCAGATCTGGCCGACGAGCGTTTCGGCCAACGACTGATCGAGCTGGGCCAGCGTGCCGGAGCGCAGGCCCACGGGCCCCGCGTGATTGTGCGTGGCGGCCACGAGCACACCGTCCTGGCGGACGCCCGTCGCCGCGGCCGCGCGAGCCCGCACCTCGGAGACGATCCACGGGTGCACGGCGAGCAGATCGCAGCTGACGATGACGGCGGTCTGATCGCCCTGCTCGAAGACGAGGACGCGCGCCACCAGCTCGTCGTGGACGCCCTGCGACGATTGTTCACGCGCGCCATAGCCGTCCAGTTGGACGCCGACGGGAGGCGTGATGTCGACGATGGCGGCGCCAGCGACCAAATCGGGCATAACGCCCCCTATCTTACGGGATGCGAGCGGTGCTGGGCTCCGACCGGTCAGGGCCAGGTCTGGACGGTCTTCTCCTCGCCCTCGAAGGCGATGAGTGCGACATGCTCGATATCGATGGCGAAGAGGTGCCACTCCGTCCCCTCCGGCCGAAAGCCGATCTTCTCGAATAGCGCTTTCGAATATGTCTCGCGGACATCGAGGTCCGCGATGTCGCGGGCCGTGCCGCGCAGCTTGAACTCGCCTTCGCTGCCGTCCTTGTTCGTGATGATGCTGTGGACGAGGCAGCGCGGCTCGCGCAGAAGGTCGAGCGCCTTCTTCGACTGCCACATCATGCCGAGCATCAGCTCTCCGCCGACGATCAGCGGCTCAACCGGGCTGATACGCGGGGTGCCGTCCTTGCGCACTGAGCCCAGCAGGATCAGGCCCCAGCGTTCGAAGCGCTCCTCGCCCGCCTGAGCCAGGTCCAGAGCAGCCCGCGCGAATTCGTGCCAGTTCAAAGCTTCCTCCTCTGTGAAGTGACCAGCGAAGCTTCTCGTCCGTGCGCACAGCGGGGTTTCAGGAGTGCGGACTAGTTTTCCGCGACGAGTTGCTCGACCCTGGGCTCGTCGTCGGATGCTTTTTCGTGGAGGGCCGCGGCCAGCACCTCGTCCACGCTGTCGACGAGCACGAACTCAAGGTCGCGTCGGACCTCTTCGCGGACGTCGAGCAGGTCGTTCTCGTTGTCCCGCGGAAGGATGATGCGCTTGCTGCCGGCACGGTGTGCAGCGAGAATCTTGTCGCGGACGGCGCCGACGGGCAACACCTTGCCGCGCAGCGTTATTTCGCCGGTCATCGCTACGTCCTTGCGGACGGGCCGGCGCGTCATCGCCGAGACGAGTGCGGTGGCCATCGTGACGCCGGCCGAGGGGCCGTCTTTGGGCACGGCGCCGGCGGGGACGTGGATGTGCAGGTCGTTACGGTCGAAAAAGGCCGGCGCGATTCCCAGCGCGTCGGCACGCGAACGGGCGTAGGTGAGAGCCGCCTGCGCGGACTCCTGCATGACGTCACCGAGCTTTCCCGTGAGCGTGAGGCGGCCTTTGCCGGGGACAACCGTCGCCTCGACGAAGAGGACGTCACCGCCGGCGGCCGTCGCGGCAAGGCCAGTCGCCACGCCGACCTCGTCCTTCTGAGCCGCCAGCTCCCAGCGGAAGCGCGCCGGCCCCAGGAACTCGGAGACGTTTTCCTGGGTGACCGAGATCTGGTCCTTCTCGCCCTCTACCACAAGGCGCGCGACGCGGCGGCAGACGCTACCCAGCTCGCGTTCCAGGTTGCGGACGCCGGCTTCGCGCGTGTAGGAGCGGATGATCTCCCGAATCGCTCCTTCGCTCATCCGCAGGGCGCTCTTCGAGATGCCGTTCTCCTCGAGCTGACGCGGGAGCAGATAGCGCTTGCCGATCTCCAGCTTCTCGTACTCTGTGTAGCCGGGCAGCTCGATGACCTCCATGCGATCGAGCAGCGGGGGCGGGATCGTGTCGGTCAGGTTGGCGGTGGCGATGAAGAAGACCCGCGAGAGGTCGAAGGCGATGTCGAGGTAGTGGTCCGTGAAAGTGAAGTTCTGTGCCGGGTCGAGGACTTCGAGCAGCGCCGCGGCCGGGTCCCCCCGGAAGTCCGTGCCTAGCTTGTCGACCTCGTCCAGCATCATCAGCGGATTGGCGGAAGCGGCGCGGCGCATCTCCTGGATGATGCGGCCGGGCATGGCGCCCACGTACGTGCGGCGGTGACCGCGGATCTCGGCCTCGTCCCGCATGCCGCCGAGCGAAACGTGGATAAAGTTACGGTTGAGCGCACGGGCGATCGATTGCCCGAGCGAGGTCTTGCCGGTGCCGGGCGGGCCGACGAAGCAGAGGATCGGCCCACGGGTTTCACCGCCCTTCAGGTTGAGCACCGCGAGGAACTCCAGGATGCGCGTCTTCACTTTCTCCAGGCCGTAGTGATCCTCGTCCAGGATGCCCGCCGCGCGTTCGATGTCCAGCTGGTCAACCGTTGTGACGTTCCACGGCAGGTCGGCGATCCACTCCAGGTACGTGCGCACGACCTGGTACTCGGGCGAGACCGCCGGGATCTGTTCCAGGCGTGCGATCTCACGATCGGCCTCCTGGCGTGCGACTTCGGGGAGGTCGGCGTTCTGCAAGCGCTCCCTCAACTCGGCCAGCTCTGGTGCGGCCTCCTCGCCCAGCTCCTTCTGGATCGCCTTCAGCTGCTCGCGCAGTATAAAGTCACGCTGGCGCTTGTCCAGCTCGCCCTTGACGTCCGACTGTATCTGACTCCGCACCTCGAGGACTTCAAGCTCATGCTTGAGGAGCGAGTTGACGAGGGACAGCCGGCGGCCAACGTTCAACTCGGCCAGCACCTGGTAGCGCTCGTCCGGCTTCAGCGGCAGGTTGGCTGCGATAAAGTCCGCCAGCGCGGCGGGCTCACCGATGTCGCCAACCGCGGCAGCGATCTCCGAAGGCATCGTGTCTGAGAGGTTGGCGGCGCGGACGAACGCTGCGGAGGCTTCGCGCATGACGGCCTCGGCCTTGAGGTCAGCGCCGCCTTCGTCGTCGAGCGCCTTGACGCGGGCGTGGACCGGCGGGCCCTCGCCCTCGACAGAGACGAGGCGGACGCGCGCCTGCCCTTGAAGGATGGCGTGGATGGAGCCGTCGGGCGCCTTAGCCATGCGGATGATGCTGGCGACGGTGCCGACGTCGCGCAGGCGCAGTCCGCCCTTCGAGCCTTCGTCTTCGTCCGCTTCGCTGAAGATAGCGACGAGCTTGCCTTCGGAGGAGGCAGCTTCGTCGATCGCCCGCTTGTCGCGCTCCTCGACGGCCATGACGGGCATGAGCTGCTGCGGATAGACGACGTTCGTCCCGCTGGGTATCACCGGCATCACGTCCGGGAGGACAAGCTCCTCGGAACGCGGTTCCGGCGCTGCTGCCGGCTTCTTCTTGCGCTTCGGTTTGTCAGTCATCTGAGGGTGGTCAGCGGACGACGATCGTGAGGTGGCGGCCGCTGTGGGGTCTGGTCACGGGAAGCGTGATCTCCAGGATGCCGTCTTTATAGACGGCCTTCGCCGCTTCGGCGTTGACCTCGGAAGGCAGGAGAAGATCGCGCTGGAAGGCGCCGTGCGTGATCTCCATCTGGGAATAGACGCGGTTCGGGCGCCCGCCGAGGGGCTTACGCCGGCCGCGGACGACCATCGAACGGCCCTCGACCTCAAGCTCGATCTCCTCTTCGGGGATGCCGGCGATCTCCATGAGGACGACAACTTCCTTGTCCGTGTGGTAGATGTCGACCGGCGGCTCCATGTAGGGCCGTCCAAAGCCGGGATTGGCCGGAGAGCCGAAGACACGCTGGTAGGCCCGGCTCATGCGCTCCTGAATATGCTGCTCAAAGTCCGACATCTCGACGTCCTGCCTTGCCATGGAGAACCTGTGGAGGCCGTCAGGCCACCTGCACCACCATCTCCACCTCAACCGCGATGTTGAACGGGAGTTCGGCCATGCCGACGGCGCTGCGGGCGTGCCGGCCGCGGTCTCCGAACAACGATATCAGCAGCTTGGAAGCGCCGTCTATAACCGCGGGCTGCTGGTTGAAGCCCGGCGCGCTGTTGACGAAGCCAAGCAGCTTGACGATGGGCCCTACGCGATCCAGGTCGCCGATCTCGCCCTGGAGGGCGGTCAGAGACGCCAGGGCGCAGAGACGTGCGGCCTCTTCCGCCTGATCAACGTCGACGTCGGCGCCAACCTTGCCCGTGACGAAGCCACCATCGGGCAGCTGCGGCCCGGAGCCGGAGACGAATACGAGGTCGCCCGCGGTGACCGCCGACACATAGTTGCCAGCGGAGAAGGGAGGCGGTAGCTCCAGGCCCATTTCGCGCAGCCGGCCGGCGACGGTCATCGCTTACTTGGGCTTCTTGCCGCCGCCGGAGCGCGGTTTCGGCTTCGCGCTGTTACCGGACGCTTTCGGCTCGGCCTTCTTCGCTTTCGGCTTTGCAGCCGGCTTCGCCTTTGCTTTCGCGGCGGGCTTGGCCGTGGCCTTGGCCTCGCCCTTCGCCTTCTCGCCGTTTTCGCCTTGCTCTGCTCCGGTCGGAAGGTCGTCACCGGCCTCCAAGTAGTCCCGGCGCATGTCGACGATGGCGATGGCTGCCACCCGGTCGTCGTCGCCGACGTCCATCAGCTTGACGCCCTGCGTCGGGCGGCCTTGCTTCGAGATGTGCATCACCGGCGTGCGGAGCATGATCCCGTTCTCGGAGATCATCATCAGTTCGTGTTCGGGGTCTACGGCGCGGGCGTGGACCAGGGGGCCGCTCTTGGCATGAGTCTTGAACGTGATCACGCCCTGGCCGCCGCGGTTATGGCGCGGGTATTCTTCCACAGGCGTGCGCTTGCCGTGCCCTTGCGCGCTGGCGACGAGGAGGTTGTGGCCTTCACGGGCGATTTCAAGCCCGATGACGGCGTCGCCGGCCTTGAGCTTGATGCCGCGCACGCCACCCGAAAGGCGCGAGGCCGACCGCAGCGCCCTGACCGCGAAACGAATCGCCTGGCCGTTTGCCGTGACCATGATGACGTCGTCGTCGTCGCTGCAGATGTGTGCGCTGACGAGCTCGTCGGCGGCTTCGAGGTCCATCGCGATCAGCCCGTCTCGACGCACGTTGGCGAAGTTCTTCATCGGCGTCTTCTTTGCCTCGCCCAGTTTGGTGCCCATGACCATGAACTCGTTCTCCACGCCCTTGGGCGTACGGACGACGGCGGTGATGCGCTCGCTCTGGTCCAGCATGAGCAGCTGCATCACGGAGGCGCCGCGCGCCTCACGCTTGCCTTCGTCCACTTCCCAGGTCTTGACCTGGAAGCAGCGGCCGCGGTCGGTGAAGAAGATCAGGCGGTCGTGGGTGTCGGCGACGACGAGATGGCGGATGTCGTCATCGTCTTTGGTGCGGGCACCGATGATGCCGACGCCGCCACGCCGCTGGGACCGATATGTGTCGAGCGGGATGCGCTTGATGTAGCCACGCGAGGAGATCGTCACGACGACCTCCTGGTGAGCGACCATGTCCTCCTCGGAGAACTCCTCCGGTTCCTGGTCCATGATCAGCGTGCGCCGCTCGTCGCCGAACTTGTCCTTTACGTCTTCGGCGTCGTCGCGGATCAGGAAGTCGATCTTGCGCGGGTTGGCCAAAAGGTCTTCGAGGTAGTTGATCTGCTTCAACAGCTCCGCGTACTCCGACTTGATCTTGTCGCGCTCCAGGCGCGCCAGACGGCGCAGCTGCAGGTCCAGCACAGCCTGAGCCTGGCGGTCCGTCAGCTCGAACGGCTTCGCCATCAGCTTGGTCTTGGCGTCATCGGCGGAAGCGGCGCCGCGGATCGTCTTGATCACTTCGTCCAGCATGTCGATCGCCTTGAGCAGACCCTCCAGGATGTGCGCCCGCTCCTGCGCTTTATTGAGTTCGAATTCGGAGCGGCGGCGGATAACGTCGCGGCGGTGGTCGATGAAGGACTCAAGGATCTTCTTGAGGCTGACGGTGCGCGGCTGACCGTCAACGAGGGCGAGCATGTTGACGGCGAACGCCGACTGCATCGCCGTGTGCTTGTAGAGAGCGTTCAGTAGCTGCTTCGGCTGAGCCTCGCGCTTGAGTTCGATGACGATGCGCATGCCGTGGCGGTCGGACTCGTCGCGCAGGTCGGAGATGCCGTCGATCTTCTTGGCGCGTACGAGGTTGGCGATCTTTTCGACCAGCGCCGCCTTGTTCGTCTGATAAGGCAGCTCGGTGACGATGATCTGGTTGCGGCTGCCCTTCGCTGTCTCCTCGACGTGAACCCGCGCCCGCACGACAACACGGCCCCTTCCCTCGGCATAGGCCGTGCGGATGGCGTCGCGCTTCTCCGTCGTTGGTCCTTCACCGTCGACGCCCGGAATCCTGTGCGTCTCGAAGCGAAAGGCGACGCCGCCGGTGGGAAAGTCCGGCCCCGTGACGATGTCCGCCAGGTCGGCGCCGGTGGTCTCCGAATCGTCGATCAGGCGGATTACGGCGTCGCAGAGTTCGGTCAGGTTGTGGGGCGGGATGTTCGTCGCCATTCCGACGGCGATGCCGGAGGCGCCGTTGGCGAGCAAGTTGGGCAGGCGGGCCGGCAGCGGCAGTGGCTCCTTAAGCGAGCCGTCGAAGTTTTCGAACATGTCGACGGTGTCCTTGTCGAGGTCGACGAGGAGTTCCATCGCGACGGCGCTCAGCCGCGCCTCCGTGTAGCGCATGGCGGCCGGCGGGTCGTTGTCCATCGATCCGAAGTTGCCCTGGCCGTCGACGAGCGGATAGCGCAGCGAGAACGGCTGGGCGAGGCGGACCATCGCCTCGTACACCGGGCTGTCGCCGTGCGGGTGGTACTTGCCGAGCACCTCACCGACGATACGGGCGCTCTTCTTGTAGGAGGAAGTCGCAGTCAGGCCCATGTCAGACATGGCGTAGAGGATTCGCCGCTGTACGGGCTTAAGGCCGTCCCGGATGTCCGGGAGCGCCCGGGAGACGATGACAGACATCGCGTAGTCGAGGTAGGAGGTGCGCATCTCCTCTTCGATCTTGATCGGGCGGCTGTTGCCCAGAGGAAATACGGGAGGTTCGATAGTCATGAGGGCTCCTGGTGAAGGGCGCTTGTGTGGGACGCAGGCCAGAGTAGCGCAGAGTGACGATGAGACGGCTGTTCTGGCACGTATCTATTTTACAATATTCAGGCACCGATTACACGCAAATCGATACGCTAAGTTAGCAGATTTCCCTGGCGAAGATTGAGCCTGAATCCTGCGCAAATCTATGTTGACGTTAGCCGGGGATAGCATCGATTATTAGTACACACTAACTTTCATACCTGAAGAAGGAGCCCCCTCCCAGTGATCCGACTCGTCGTTCCCCTCCTCGCCCTCCTCGCGCTGTCGGCCATCGTGGCCTGCGGCGGAGACGACGCGGAGACACTGACCATCTACTCCGGCCGCTCAGAGACCCTCGTGAAGCCGATTCTGGACCAGTTCGCGGAGGAAAGCGGCGTCAAGGTCAGGGTGCGCTACGGCGACACCGCGGAGCTGGCCGCTACGATCCTCGAAGAAGGTGGCAACAGCCCCGCCGACGTCTTCTTCGCGCAAGACGCCGGCGCCCTCGGCGCACTGGCCGACGCCGGCCTGCTCAAGACGCTGCCGAACATGATTCTCGATCTTGCGCCATCCCAATATCGCTCGCGGGCCGACCTCTGGGTCGGCATCTCGGGCCGGGCGCGTGTGGTCGCTTACAACACCGACGTGCTTTCGCCCGACGACCTTCCAGACTCCATCTTCGGCTTCACGGACCCGGAATGGGAAGGACGCATCGGCTGGGCGCCGCAGAACGGCTCGTTCCAGGCCTTCGTCACGGGCCTCCGCGTGCTGGAAGGTGACGATGCCGCCCGAGACTGGTTGGAAGGCATACTGGCGAACGACCCCACCGAGTACCCGAACAACACGACCTCGGTCGAAGGCGTGGCGAACGGCGAAGTCGACGTGGCCTTCGTCAACCACTACTACCTCTACCGCTTCCTCGATGAGGAGGGCGATGGCTTCAAAGCTCGCAACTACTACACGGGGCCCGGAGACGCCGGCTCCCTCGTCAACATCGCCGGCGCCGGTATCCTCAAGACGACGAACAGCAACGACCTCGCCGAGCAGTTCCTCAAGTACATGCTGGGCACGACTGCCCAGCAGTACTTCGCGGACGAGACTTACGAATACCCGGTCATCGCCGGCATCGCGATCCAGGAGGGCCTGGTCCCGCTGGCCGAGGTTCGGCCACCCGACATCGACCTCAGCGACCTGTCGGACCTGAACGGCACGCTGGACCTGCTGAGAGAAACGGGCGCGCTGCCATAGCAGGACAACGATGGCGCTAACGTTCGGCGCCTTCCGGCGATCGTACACTCTGCGGGCGCCGCCCCTTGTGGGGGTGCTGGCAGCCGGCGTTGGCGCGGCGATGCTGCTGCCTCTCGTCTACCTGGTGATACGCGCCAGCGAGCACGGCACCGTCTTCGAAACGCTGACCCGTGCGAGCACGATTGAGACGCTGATCCGGACGTGTCTGCTGGCGGCGGCGGTGACGGCAGCGGCGATCCTCATTTCACTACCCGCCGCCTGGCTGACCACGCGCACCGACCTGCCGTTCCGCGGCGTCTGGTCCGTGCTGTTCTCGCTGCCGCTGGTGTTCCCGTCCTACGTCGGGGCGTTCGTGCTGGTGGCGGCGTTGGGGCCGCGCGGCATCGTCCAGAACTGGCTCGAGCCGTTGGGGGTCGACCGCCTGCCGGAGATCTACGGTTTCTGGGGCGCCTGGCTGGCGATCACGCTGTTCACCTTCCCCTATGTCCTCATCCCGCTGCGCGCTGCCATGAAGGGCCTCGACCAGTCGATGGACGACGCGGCGCGCTCGCTCGGCGCTTCATCGTTCGGCACCTTCTTCCGCGTAACGCTTCCGCAGCTTCGTCCGGCGCTGGCCGCCGGCGGTCTCCTCGTCGCGCTGTACACGTTGAGCGACTTCGGCGCCGTCTCGATTCTGCGCTTCGACTCGCTGACGCGCGTCATCTTCATCCAGTACAAGTCGGCGTTCGACCGCTCCGAGGCGGCGTCGCTCGCGCTTCTGCTGGCGGCCGTGGCGCTGGCCGCCGTCTGGATCGAGTCGATGACGCGGGGCAAGGCACGCTACCATTCGGAGGCCGTGCGCAGGACGCCGAAGATCGTGCGTCTGGGCGGCTGGCGTTGGCCGGCGCTGGTGTTCTGCGTCTCCCTGGTGATGATCTCGCTGGTGCTGCCGGCATCGGTGCTCGTCTACTGGCTCGTGCGGGGCCTGGACGCGGGCCAGTCGGTGAGCTTCATCGGCTCGGCGGCCGTGAACTCGGTGCAGGTGTCATCGCTGGCGGCGGCCGCGGCGATCCTCTTCGCTCTGCCGGTGGCCGTGTTCTCCGTCCGCTACCCGGGCGCCCTCTCGCGGCTGATCGAGCGAGCGAGCTACACGGGATTCGCGCTGCCGGGGATCAGCATCGCGCTGGCGCTGGTGTTCTTCGGGGCGAACTACGCGCCCTGGATCTACCAGACGCTGCCGCTGCTGGTGTTCGCTTATGTTGTGCGCTTCATGCCGCAGGCGCTGGGAGCGTCGCGGGCGTCTCTCCTGCAGACGAATCCGAAGACTGAGGAAGCGGCCCGCGGCCTGGGCAAGGGCAAGCTCGCCGTCTTCCGCCGGATCACGCTGCCCCAGCTTCTGCCGGGGCTGTCGACTGGCGCCCTGCTGGTCTTCCTGACGGCGATCAAGGAGCTGCCGGCCACTCTCCTCCTCAGCCCGATCGGCTTCAGCACCCTGGCGACGGAGATCTGGGCGAGCACGAACGAGGCGATGTTCGCGCGCGCGGCCGCAGCCGCCATCCTGCTCGTGCTCATCGCCGCGATACCGACTACCATAGTCGTCCTGAGAGAGCAGCGAGCGCGATGAGCGAAGCATTCGTCCACTGCCGGGGCGTCACGAAGCGGTTCGGCGAGACGACCGCGGTGAACGACGTGTCCCTCGAGGTCGAGCGCGGCCAGACGCTGGCGCTGCTGGGCCCCAGCGGCTGTGGCAAGACGACGCTGCTGCGCCTGATCTCCGGCCTGGAGCGGCCCGACGCCGGCACGATCTCGATCGACGGCGTGCAGGTCTCCGGCGATGGCAAGTACGTGGCGCCGGAGAAGCGGCGCGTCGGCATGGTGTTCCAGGACTACGCCCTCTTCCCGCACCTCAGCGTGCGCGACAACATCGCCTTCGGCATGAGCGGCGGCGGGCGCAACGAGCGCGTGGACAGGCTGCTCGCGGGTACGGGTCTCACGGGGCTCGGCTCCCGGATGCCGCAAGAGCTTTCCGGCGGGCAGCAGCAACGCGTGGCGCTGGCCCGATCGCTGGCCGCCGGGCCGCGGGTGATGCTCCTGGACGAGCCGTTTTCCAACCTCGACCCGGAGCTACGTCACCGCCTGCGCGAGGCCGGTCGGGCGATCCTGGAGTCGCTGCAGCTGACGGCGATCTTCGTTTCGCACGACCAGGAGGAGGCCCTCAGCCTCTCCGGGCGCCTGGCGATCATGATGAACGGCCGCATTGAGCAGGTCGGTGCCCCGTCGCAGGTTTACAATCACCCGGCCACGCGCGCGGTAGCGAGCTTCCTCGGCGACGCCAACTTCCTGCCGGGTGAGTTCCGCGACGGCAGGCTGCAGTTCGAGCTTGGCAGCGTGACCGCGAAGAGCGATCTCAGTGGCGCCGTTGAGGTGATGGTGCGGCCCGAGCGCTTGAGGCTCGATGGCGACACCGGCATACCCGTCGAGGTCGTGCACTCCGACTACTTCGGGCACGACCAGCTAGCGACGGTCCGCCTGCCTAGCGGGGACGTGGTGAAGGTGCGCCTTCAGCCCGGCCGCAACTTCGAGATCGGCAGTCGCACGAGCCTCAGCCTCGCCGGCGACGTCGTGCTCTTCCCCGCCTGACCGGCCGCTAAGGAGCGCCGCGGAAGCTGCCGGCGCGAATGCGAGAAGGCGTCACTGCGCGCAAGCCGCGACGAAGGCCCGGAAGAGCGCACCGGCATCGGACCGCATCTCCGGCCGCTCCGGGTGCCACTGCACGCCCACTGTCCAGCGGTGCGCCGCGCTCTCTACCGCCTCGACATAGCTATCGTGTGACGACGCCACGCAGCGCAGGCCCTCGGCCAGCAGCGGTTCCGTCACGCCCTGGTGGTGGCGCGAGTTGACGTGAATCTTGTCCTCGCCCTCGTAAGCACCGGCCAACCGGCTGGCCTTGTCCGAGACGATGACTTCGTGCCAGGCGGACACGTCTTTCCGCGCGCGGTGAGAGTCGTCGTCGATGTGCTGAAGGAGCGAGCCGCCCATCGTCACGTTTAGCAGCTGGAAGCCGCGACAGATCGCCAGCACCGGCACGTCGCGCGCCAGCGCGTCCTCCAACAGGCCCGCCTCGTGTTCATCGCGGTCGTTCTGTGGCGACTGGGTGTGCTCGCCGCGCTTCTCATCGTAGAGCTTCGGGTTGACGTCGACACCGCCCATCAGCAGCAGGCCGTCTGCGTCCTGCGGCAGCTTCTTCCCCTCGATCAGGCGGCAGCGGCCGGCTGCGGCTTCGACGGAGTCCATGTAGTAGCCGGTGCGCTCCCAGGTCGGCGCCTTCCAGCGCGGGATAGCGATGAGGGGGCCGGAGCCGTTGTCCATGCAGCGATGTTATGACTTGTGGGAGACGCGAGACAAGCGCTCGCGGCCGGCCGCGAGGACGAGCAGGAACTCGTAGACGAGGTTCGCCGCGAGGAGCGCAGTGATCTCCGCCTGGTCGTAGGCCGGAGCCACTTCGACGACGTCGAAGCCAACGACGGAGGCCGCCGGCAGGCCTCGCACGAGATCGACGATCTCGCGGCTGGTCAGCCCCGCGACTTCAGGCGTCCCGGTGCCGGGCGCGTACGCAGGGTCCACGCAGTCGATGTCGAGCGAGACGTAGACCGGCGCCCGGGCGATGCGGCCGATGTCTTCGAGCGTGCCGCTGACGCCGCGGGCGGCGAACTCGGAGGCGGTAAGCAGGTGGAAGCCGGCGGCGCGCGCCTCCTCGATCAGGTTGGCGGAGAGCGAGCCGCGGATGCCGATCTGCACGGAGGCGGCCGGGTCGATCAGGCCCTCTTCGACGGCGATGCGGAAGGTAGTGCCGTGATGGTAGGGACGCCCGGGCGGCCCCGGCCAGAAGTCCGGGTGTGCATCGAAGTGCACGAGCGACATCTTGCCGTGGCGCTCAGCCAGAGCGCGCAGGACGGGAAGCGACGTCGCGTGATCGCCGCCGAGGACGACCGGTATCACACCCGCCCCGACGATACGCTTGAACTCGCTCGTCAGGTGGTCCATCGTCTGCTCGATGTAGCCGGGAAAGACGTCGAGGTCGCCGTAGTCGACGACGCGGAGCTTGTCGAACGGCGCTTCGAGAGCGTCCGGCTCCCAGCCGTGTGGCCGCAGCTGGCCGGAGGCGTCGCGGATGCCGCGGGGGCCGAAGCGAGCGCCGGCGCGATAGAGCACGGCCATGTCCATCGGCACGCCCACGATGGCGACATCAGCGAGGGAGAGGTCGCGGCTGGCGGGGCAGCGGGCGAAGGTGTAAGCACCGCCATAGCGCGGCCCGCGCTGCCATTCGTCCGGGAGGAGACGATCGCCGCTCACGCCGCGATGATAGCAGCGCCGAGGGGGGAAAGAAAAAGGCCGGGCGTGCGGCCCGGCCTTCGCTAGCGTCTGTCGGAGTTAGTCGTCGTGCTCGTCATCGCCGTCAGCGCCGGGCAACCTGCCCCGCGCGCGGGTCTTGAGAGCGCCTTCGTCCGTGCCGTCGCTGTCGTCGTCGCCGCCGGCGACCACGTCGTCGGTTTCGTCCAGAGCCGAAGCATCGTCTTCGACGCTGCGGCCGGTGCGCCGTTCGCCGTTCGGCGAGGGCGACTCAGTGACCGTCGTAGGGAAGGAGAGCTTGCCGGCCTGCGACGCGCCCTGGCGAGTCTCTCGAATGAAGAGCTTGACGCCGTCTTCGTGCAAGCTGGAGATGGCAGTGACGTACTCATTGCCGCCTTCCAGAAGCTTGACGAGCCGCTGCGAGAGGCGGGACTCGACGTCGCCGAAACGCTCGCCGGCCATCGTCTGTGCGAAGACGTTGCCCTTCTTGTCTGGCGCCAGCTCAACGAGGTCACCCGCGGTGAGCCGGTTGGCGACGTCCATGTCGGGATGCACGAGCGCGGTGATCGTCGTCTTGCCTCTCTCCTCGATGAACATCTCAGGAGACAGCTTCTGGCTGGCAGCCTTCTTGCTCTTCGGCGCGTTCTTGCCCAGCGTCGCCAGGCGGCTGAGGTTCTTGCGGGCGATAAGGCTGAGCGGATCGATTTCCATGGCCTTCATGTAGGAATCTCTGGCGTCGGCGTAGCGGCCGAGCTCCGTCAGCGCCTTGCCCAGCCGGTTGCACGCATCGACGTCAGCCGGGAACGATTCGAGGATCGCCCGATTAAGGTCCACGGCCTGCTCCCACTGACCCTGAAGGGCCATGTGGATCGCAACGTCGGCCTGCTGCGTCTTCGTTCCCGTCCCACGTTCTGCCTGAAAAACCATATTTACCCTGCTCATCTAGTGCCGTTCTAGCTTCCCTGGACGCTGCATTTTAGGGGAGCCCGCGGCGTATCTGCAACAAGAACTCGTTTATCTCGTATAACGTCTTTCCCCTTTAAGGGGTTCTCCTCCGGTAAGGGTAAGACGACACACGGTCGCCATTGTTACTGCATCGGGCCGGCTAAATCGAAGGGGTAAAGAGGTGAAATTGGGGATAAGATCTCTTTGCTGAGCCGACGGGTGTCAGCGGCGGCCACAAATTGTGCGCGCCTGCCCTCGATGAGGCAGCACAAGGGCGCAGTGGGAGATGGTCGGGGTGGGCGGATTCGAACCGCCGACCTCACGGTCCCGAACCGTGCGCTCTAGCCTGACTGAGCTACACCCCGAATCAGCGTTCTGGCAGCGCTGGTGCGCGCCTTCACAAGCGAAACCGCCGGTCGCACCGGCGGCAACGCAAGGTTACCAGACCACCTATGGGCTGTCGAGGCCTATTGCTGGCTCCGGGGGCGCCGGTTACACTGGCGGCAACGCCTCGCCCGGGCGGGGCAGGCCGGACGGCGAATGCAGTCAACGATTTCAGGCCGCGGCTTCCTCTTCAACGTAAATCTCGTCTTCCTATCGCAGGTAGCGATATACGGGCTCGCCTTCATCCTGCGCATCATCCTGGCGCGCGGCCTGGGCGACGACGGCCTGGGCACTTACTCGCTCTTCTTCGTCGCCGTGCTGGTGGCGGGCGGCATCGGCAACCTGGGCATCGGCCTCGGCAACGTCTACTTCCTCAATAAGGGCACGTACTCCTACCGCACGCTGCTTGCGGGCAGCCTCAGCACCTTCGGCGTGATGTCGATCGTCGGCTGGGTGGTAATCGGCGCCTGGGGCCTGGCCAGCGGCGCCGATCTCTTCGTCGAGGACGAGGCGTACTGGCTCTACGGCGCCGCGCTGCCGGCGATCATCGGCTACACGATCTTCACTTCGTTCCTGCACGGTTCCAGCCGCTTCGTGGCGCTCAGCCTGGTCGCCATCACCCAGGGCGTCTTCGCAGTGATCGGCACGGGCGTACTGCTGGCGGTGGACGACCTCGACGTCGGCAGCGCGATCGCGGTCTGGTCCGTGTCGTTCCTCGTCGCGGACGTCGTCACGCTGGCCTTGATCTTGCCGGGAAATCTGGACATCGGCCGGGTCATCCGGCCACCGTTGGACGTGCTCTGGGAGCAGATCAAGTACGGCGCGCAGGGACAGGCCGCGAACATGGCGGCGCTCTTCAACTACCGCTTTGATCTGTTCCTCGTCGCCGCCTTCGTCTCGACGGCCGGCGTCGGCCAATATGCCGTCGCCGTGGGGCTCGCCGAGAGCGTGTGGTGGATCTCGTCGGCGATATCGATGGTGCTGCTGCCACGGCTGACCGCGATGGACAAGGCCGACGCCGATGAAGTGACGCCGATCATCAGCCGTAACACGCTGCTAATCAGCGTGCTGGCGGCGATCGGCCTGATCGCCGTGTCGCCAGTGGCGATCCAGATGCTCTTCGGGAGCGATTTCTATCCGGAGTCGTTCCTGCCGCTGGTGCTGCTGATGCCGGGGATCATCGCCGCCAGCGCAACGCGCGTGCTGGGAAGCTACCTCTTCAGCCGGGGCAAGATCATCTTCACGACGTTCGCGACATTCATCGCGCTGGGGGTGACCATCGGGGCGGACCTAGCGCTGATCCCGCTCTGGGGGATCGAGGGCGCGGCTGTCGCTTCGTCGATCGCCTACACCGTGGCGCTGGTGGCAACCGTGTACTGGTACCGGCGAGAATCAGGACGGGGCATCGCCGAGGCGCTCCTCTGGCGGCCAAGCGACATCGGCTACTACACGGCCGCCCTCAAGCGCGCGCTGGGCCGGCGCACCGAGGACGAGGCATCAGGCACCGAGACGCTGGCGCAGGACGAGCCAAACGAAGACGGGTAGCGCCAGCTGCCGCCGCAACCGAGAAGGCTGGCGCAGCAGACGAAAGAGCCACTCCAGACCGGCACGCCGCATCCAGCGGGGAGCGCGTGGCGTCGCGCCCGAGAGAAACGAGAACGACCCGCCCTCGGCGACGGCGACGCGCACGTTCAGCCGCGGCAGGTTCCTGGCGATCCATTCCTCCTGACGGGGGAAGCCCATGGCGACGAGCAGGACGTCCGGCGACGCTGCGTTGATCGCCTCGATCACAGCCTCTGTGTCCGAGCGCCGGAAGTAGCCGTCGCGCGCCCCAGTGATCGTCAGCGACGGCAGGCGCTCACCGATCGCCTGCGCCGCGCCCGCCGCTTCTTCCGCCGTGCCGCCGAGCAGGTGCACGCTGCGGCCTGAGCCAGCGAGCGCTCCCAGCATCTCCCACGTAAAGTCGACGCCGGCCATCGCCTCAGGCAGCGGCCGCCTTAGCGCCGAGGGGCGAAGCACGACCGAGGCGAGCGACAACGGGAACTGCAAAAGCGCCTGCAGGCGGCCGCCGGGCAGCGACAGGTAGTTGGCCGCCCAAAGGATGCCAGCGCCGTCGGCAAGGCGCATCGCAGCGCCGTTCAGCATGGCACGGACTCGCTCGTCGTCATGGGCGCGCGGCATGAACTCCGAGTACGGCTTGACGACGTAGGTCCTGGACTCTTCCCCGGCGAGCCTGGCGACTTCGGCGGCGGCTTCGCGACGGGTCAGACCCTGAAAGAGGACGCCGAGGACATCAACAGGCTCAGCGGTCACGGCCGTCGCCGGCCGCGGCCACCACGCCGTCCCCGGCGTTGGCCACGGCGCTGTCCGCCGCCTCTGCCAGGGTGCCCGTTCGGCGGCGGCTCGTCCTCAGCGAGGATACGGTCGAGCGACTGGAACG
>JADFQV010000058.1 GCA_022561635.1 Chloroflexota bacterium
AGACGGGGCGGCCGCTTCGCCGGCCGTAGGAAGGGTGTTCACTGATGGCTGTGGAAGTCATGAACGAGAGCTCCGGGAACGTCCTGGCGATCAGGGCCAGCGGCAAAATGACGGATGATGACTACAAGGACACCTGGACTCCAAAGATGGAGGAGCTCCTGAAGGCCCACGGAGGACTGCGTGTTCTCATCTTTATGGACGAGAGCTTCGAGGGCTTCGAGCCAGGCGCGTTATGGGAGGACACCAAGTTCGGGTTTTCCCACCTGGGGACGGCCGCGCGAGGGAAGTTTGAGAAGATTGCCATGGTTGGTGGCAGCGAGTGGTATCGCAGGCTCGGTGATATCTTCGGTCACCTGATGCCCGGTGAACTCAAGTCCTTTGAGGCATCCGATCTGGATGAGGCGCTGGAGTGGGTTAAATCGTAGGCCAGGAAGTCGAACCCCGGGCGCCGGATCGGACCCAAGGGCAGCGGCGCGTCCTACCACTTATCCGGCCTTGTGCCTAACAACTGTCGAGGCTAAACTACCGAAACATGCCTGCATCCATCGATTCTGACGGAGACCCCGGAGAAGAGCTAAGGATTTTTCCGGAGGCCCTCACCCACAACCTGGAACTAGCCGCGACCATCCTGATGGCGATCGCGGCTGTCCTCACCGCCTGGACAGCATTCCAGTCCTCAAAGTGGAGCGGCGTACAGGCTATAGAATTTAGCGAGGCAGGCGCCGCACGCACCGAGTCAACGGTCTTCTCCACCAGGGCCGGCCAGCAGGCCCTGGTCGACATCAGCGGCTTCACGAACTGGCTGAACGCCTTGCAGGCTGACATCAGGGCTGGCGCTGTGGATCCCCCTCCGAGTGCGGCAGAGTACGAACCGGCGTTCGATAGTCTCTCTGGGTTTCTGTTCGTGCGGTTCCGTGAGGAGTTCAAGCCAGCCGTGGATGCCTGGCTGGACACCGATCCATTCACGGATCCAGAAGCTCCCACGAGCCCTTTCGTAATGCCCGAGTATGACCTTGAGGCCAATAACATGGCCGACGACCTCATGAACGCGGCGGACGAGTCCGCCCGGCTGGCTCGTGTGGCTAACCAGAACTCGGATGACTACGTTATCAACGCTGTGCTCGCCGCTATGGTCTTGTTCTTCGCCGGCTTATCAACCAAGCTGCTAAGACCGCGCAACAGGCTGCTGACCCTCGGCCTGGGGGTCGTGCTCCTGGGCTTCACGGTCTATTTGGTGGTCAGGTTGCCCATCGAGATCTAGGACAGAGTTCGCCCCGGCGAGATCGGCCTGCCAGTCACTAAGATTCGGTATAAACGTACTTAGGTCTCCCCATGCGTGGCCATACCCGGCACCATCATAATGTGTTAAGACAGATCAGGTGAGAGTCTCGTAGAAGGAGTGTCGGTTACGCGAAGCCGTTCCTACAAACTGCTTGACGAACTGAAGAGATTGAACGGCACCGTGGCGAAGACAGCCGCCCTGACGGTCGCTCGAGGGGTGGCGGGACTAGCCACCTCGCGACTTCTGGCGCGCAAGCGTAGGACGCCGGCGCAGGCGCGCGCCGCGAGCCGCCGCGGCCGCTTTCCGGCCCTCCACCGGTCTGACGCCGCCGGCGCGTTCGCCGCCGCCGCCAGCGTCGCCAGCACCTTCCAGCGCACACTGATCCCGCGTAGCACGTCGGACCAGGCGATCATAACCGGCGGTACGATGACCCTCACATACCTCGCTGCCAGCCTGGCGCACGACGTCCTGGAGACGAGCATGTCGCTGATGGTCTTCAGCGGCAGAAAGAAGGCCATCGATGACGACCTGGTGCGCAGGATCGCCCTTACCGGAGACGCTTTCGGAGTGGTCAGCGGACTCTTCCTCCAGCGGCTGTCTCTGCAGGAACACAACGAGCCGATCCGCAACGCGGCCCTCCGTACCCTCGGCTTCTTCCTGGCGTCGGGATCGGCCGCCGGTCTGGCATCTGGCCTGACGGAGGAAGCGCAGAGAGCGATCAACGCCCGCTTTGGCCGTGAGCCAACGATTGGTAGACTGCCCGTGGCTGTCTTTGGCGGGGTGTGTCTGGCGGTAGGCGTCAACCTCTGGCGTCGGCGCAGAGAAGCGGCCGCTGGCGTCGACTTCAGCGTCCCCGACGTCGTGGGACCCAGGGCTATCGGCCTCGGCGCCGGCATCGGCGTTGGGCTCCTGGTGCTCATCCAGGGCAGCCAGTTCATGTCGCGAATGCTCGGGCGCGTCCTCGTCAAGGCGCTGCCGGGTGACGAGAAGGTCTGGCGGCCCATGAGCGCCTTGATCTCTCTGAGCGCGTTGGGCGCCCTCGGCTACGCTCTGTGGTATCGGACGACGACGCGGATCGAGGAAAGCACGAGCAAGATCGAGGCCGCCTTCGACACACCGCCGCGGTCCTCGCTGGTCAGCGGTGGGCCGGGAAGCCACGTCACCTTCGAAAGCATGGGCAGAGAGGGCCGCCGTCATGCTCGCACCGTGCTCCCCGTTTCAGTGATCGAGAAGATCATGGGTGAACCAGCGAAGGATCCGATCCGGGTCTTCGTTGGCCTGGACAGCGCCCCCAGCCGGGAGGAGCGCATCCGCCTCGCCATCTACGAGATGGAGCGGACCGGCGCCTTCGACCGCGGCCTCATCATCGTCGCCTCACCGACCGGCACAGGCTACGTCAACTACGTGGCGATCGAAAGCGCGGAGTACTTTACGCGGGGTGACTGCGCAACGGTCACCGTCCAGTACTCGAAGCGCCCTTCGCCGGTGTCCCTCGACCGCGTTTGGCTCGGACGCAAGCAGTTCCGGATGCTCCTCGCGGCGATCCGCAGGAAGCTCTACAAGATGGCCCCCGAGGAGCGGCCCAAGCTCGTCGTCTTCGGCGAGAGCCTGGGCGCCCACACCAGCCAGGACGCCTTCCTCGACGCCGGCACGCAGGGCCTCCAGGACGCGGGTGTTGACCGGGCTCTATGGCTCGGAACTCCAGGCATCAGTAAATGGAAGCAGCAAGTGTGGCGGGGCGATCGCCTCGACGTCGAAGACAGCTGCATCGGCGAATTCGACAACTTTGGCGCGATAGAATCGCTCGACGCCGAAGCAAGAGGGGGTTTGCGCTACTTCCTGCTGACTCACGGCAACGACGGGGTCGGCCACTTTGCCCCCGAGCTCCTGATCCAAAGCCCGGACTGGCTCCGCGATCCGGATTCGCGGCCCCCCGGCGTACCGAAGAGCCAGAAGTGGATAACGCCGACCACCTTCATCCAGACCTTGATCGACATGAAGAACGCGATGGCCCCCACGTCGCCGGGTGAGTTCGAGGCCAACGGCCATGACTACCGCGCCGACCTCGCCAGGTTCGTGCGCGAGGCCTACGGGCTTGGGTGCTCGGACGAGCAGATGGAAGAAGTGGAGGCGGCCCTCCGCCGCTATGAGATGCTCCGGCAAGGATGGCTGGAGGTCCACCCGGGACTGGTCGAGGCTGAATCGGACGCACAGCCCGAAGCCGGGTGAGCAGACGATCGTCGGCCCCGGCGAACGAAGCCACGGCCGTCGTCTTCCTCGCCGCCGTCAACGTCATCCTGAACCGTACCGTTCCCGCGCCGCTCGCGGTGCCTGCCTCGCTGCCGGCGGCAGCGGCGGCGGTGCTGCTGGGAATTCGGGCTGGTGCTGGCGTTCGCGATCAGGGCCTGAGCCCTGATACCGTTGCCGGCGGGACGCGCGTCGGATTGGCAGTCGCCGTTCCGCTCGCCCTGATCGTCGGTCTGGGAGCGCTCTTCCCTGCCACTCGGCGCTTCTTCCGCGACGACCGCGTGACCCAGGCGACGCCGGCGAAGGCGGCCTACGAGCTCTTCGTCCGCATACCGATCGCCACCGCCGCCAGCGAGGAAGTCATGTTCCGTTCCGCGCTCGAAGGCATCTTCGCCCGAAACCGGTCGCCGCTTCAGGCCGCCCTGATCGCCGCGCCCCTTTTCGGCTTCTGGCACGTCCTGCCTGCCCTCGACCGCCTGCACTCCAACCCTGGGCTCAGCGCGGTGCACCGGGGCGGTATCAAGCGGCGGGCGGTCGTTGTGGCCGGCACGGTCGGCGTCACGGCGGCGGCGAGCCTCGGACTCTCCTGGCTGCGACGGCGTACGGGAAGCGTCGTCGCTCCGATCCTGGTCCACTACGGCATCAACGCCGGTGGTTTCGCCGGTGGTTGGCTCGCTTCGCGAGGGGCGCGGACCACCTCGTAAAGACGACGGGGCCGCTAGCGATTTCGCTGTAGCCGGCTAGAGTTCGAACTCTCCCTCGACGACACGCCTGAGAAACTCGCCCACGGGGGCGCCCAGCGTGCCTTCGTACTCGGGGTTCTGCGTTATCCACTCTCGCCAATGCTCTTCAGAACTGAAGAGGTTGTTGACCCCTCACCCTCCGCCGTAGAACGAGTAGATCGTCTCCGGGTCTGTGCGCGTCAGCTTCGAGTTTTCGATCGTCAGCGTCAGACGATCGAGACAGTGCGGGCAGGAGTCCTCGATGTCGAGCCTGTCATTCTGATAGACGCTGCTGACCAGCAGCATGAAGTCCACTGCTCACGGGACGTTGAAGACCTCACCATCCGTCCGCACGGTATGAAACAGCAGTCCGACCCCGTCAAGCAGCCGTTCGTGCCCTGCCGCTGGCCGCCAGACGTCCGGCGCCAGCAGGCCGATGCGACTCAGCATCTTCTTGGCCGCCCCCCACTCCTCGGGGCTGATCTCGGCGTGGTCACGCGCTTCGTCTTCGCCTCTGCCGAGGAGCAGCGCTCGGCCGGCCAGCTTTTCCTGGTTCGTCAGCGTCACAGTAGCGGCTGAGACGCCGAACCGAACCTTCTCCGCGAGCCGGCCCGGATTCGACTCCAGGTGCTCGTGGAGCTGCCAGCGGAGGTCATCGTCGTCAGGCAGGCCCGTCGCCGTCAGCGCCTGATCGATCGTGGTGATGTCGAGCGGCTTCTTCCAGCGCTCGTCCAGAAACGCTAGTACGTCATCAAGCATCGGTCTCTCTCGTCATCGGCTGCCACATCCATCTAGCGTAACTATACGGCAAAGCGTATACTGGCCGTCAAGATGACCACGCAAATAACTCCCCTCCGTCCCTCCCCGTCCGCCTCAGGCGTTACGGCGAAGTTCTTCCGCGGACTCGGCGATCCGACCAGAATCCGCGTGCTCCAGCTTCTGTCCGAGGGGGAGCTTACCGTGGGCGAGCTGGTGGACCAGACCGGCACCCTTCAGGGTCGCCTCTCGAGCCACCTTGCGTGCCTCCGCTGGTGCGGTTTCGTCACCACACGTCGCGAGGGCCGCCTTGTGTACTACAGAATCGCCGACGAGCGCGTCCTTGGCCTTCTCGCCTCGGCAGATGAGTTCATAGCCGAGCACGGTGTGTCGGTCGATCTATGTCGTGTCATCGATGGCGAGGACTAGACGATGAGTCAGCTCGAACGACAAGACGGCGACCGGGGATGGATGTGGTTCGCAGCACCTCTCCTCGTCTGTCTCCCCTGCCTGGCGCCGTTCTTGCTCGGCGCGCTGTTAACAGGAGTGGGAGTCGGAGCCGCCGGATCATTCCTGACTGACAACGGGTTTTTGATAGCGATCATCACTGCCGCTGCTATGCTATTCGTGTTTGCTCTTGCCCTCGGTTTACGCCGACTGTTCGATGAGAGGCGTCACTATGCCAACGAACATCACTAGAGACGAACTACAAGAACTGATTCGCGACGGCGCGCAGATCGTCGACGTTCTGCCCGCAGCGGAGTTCGCCGAGTTCCGTCTTCCGGGAGCGATCAGCCTGCCGCTGAAGGACCTGGATGCGAGCACGACCGGCCAGCTCTCCAAAGACAAACCGGTAGTCGTCTACTGAATGGACGGGCTCTGAGACATGAGCCCACGAGCCGCGTGGCGGCTCGAAAGCCTCGGTTTCACGAAGGTATACGACTACGTCGGCGGCAAGTCAGACTGGATCGCCGCTGGACTTCCGGTCGAGGGCGCTCAGGCGAACATTCCGCGCGCCATCGACGTCGTCAAGCGGGACGTCCCGACGTGCCGACCTTCTGACCTCATCGGCGACGTCAGCGACCAGGTCGAAGCGGCCCGTGACGGCGTCTGCATCGTTACCAACGACGATGCGATCGTCCTCGGCAGGTTGCGCCCGCGAGCGCTGGCCGGCGATCTGGGGAAAGCCGTTCACGAAGTCATGGAGCCGGGCCCCACGACGACCCGCGCCGACGCCTGGCTGGAGGGCCTGGTGCAACGTCTGTATAACGCCGAGGTAGGAAGCATGCTTATCACCACGCCGGAGGGCAGGCTGCTGGGTGTGGTATACAGAGAGGACGCGGAACGATACTTGGCCGAGGCCGCGGGATGAGGACGATGTGCGATCAGCCCGTCTTCCCGGCGGGCGATTCGTAGGGGCTAGAGCGTAATCGTCCTGTACAGCAGAACGCCGCCGAAGAGCACGATTAGATAAGATCCCATCGCCGTCAGCACGCCGTTGGTCAGCCAGCCAGTCCTCTCCCGGAACGAGGTCATCCCCCGCGAGACCTGTCGGCGCTCCGTTCCGGCGACGATGAGGCCGCCGAGGACGACGGCCGGCACGACCCGGCCCAGTCCGTAGACGCCCAGCAGGACGGCGCCGTACAGGGGGTTGGCCGCCGCCACTGCCCAGCCGAGGATGATGTAGTACTGGGGCATGGGGCAGCCGATGCCCAGACCAGCACCGAAGGTGCCCCCAAGCACGAGCGCCCGTCGGTAAGGCCTGTTCTCCTCAGGCAGGTTGGGGCCGCTTACTCTGCTGAACAGGCTCGGCAGGTGGAAGGCCCCCATCTCGCTGAGCGCGTAGGCGATCGCCAGCACGCCCAGGCCGGCGTATAGACCCACTGCCAGGCTCATCTTCGCCGACATCGGCTCCAGTAGATTGAGGATGCCCTCGCCGGCCAGGCCGAGACCTAGTCCAACCGCGGCCAGGGGCAGCGCGCTCGCCGCCAGGAAGATCAGGATCAGCGTGCCTCGCTGGGCCAGCCCCTCGCGCGCGCCCAGGATCGACGGCATGACGAACACCGAGGGGTAACCGCAGGGCAACGCGATCATGGTTGCGCCGATAACGAAGGCGGCACCTATCGCCACGAGCGAGCCGGGGCCACCAGCCTCCACGGCGGCTCCAGAGGCGAAGCCGAAAACTTCGGTGTCGAGCAAGCCGGCTTGCCAGCTGATGAGGGCCAGCGCGGCTCCGATCCCCAGCGCCGCCAGAAACTGGCTCATCTGGCCGCCACGATCCCAGAACGCCCTGGTCTGTGCCGTGATTTCCGTGATACTTGCCATCTAGTCTCTTCGTCTTCGCAGGCGACTAATCCTCGGCGCTGAAGCCAACCTCGTCCAACGCCTCGCGGATGTCGCCGATGCTCACGGCAGACTCCTCGAACTCTAGGCGCACGAGCTTGGTCAGTGGATCGGCGTCCGCTATCACGACCGTTGGCAACGCCTGCAGCGTCCGCGTGATCGTCTTTACACAGCTATCGCAGTGAACCGCCGGCACCTCGAGTGTGATTTCCGTCGCCATCCTGGACACGTCCTTTCGTTTACTACCACAACCCTAAACCTTCCAGTCGAGGTCAAAGTCAATACCTCGGCAGCAGAGACTGGCAACGGCCGTCCCGCAGCAGCGCCTTCAGGCCCTGCGCTGTGCTCGCTTGCCGGGCCGGCGAAACTCCAGCCATGCCAGCGCCGCCTCACCTTTAGCGTGGACGCCTTGCTCGATGATGCCACAGACGCGGGCGCCCTCTGGCATCTGCTCGAGACGCTGGGTCGCTTCGTCGTGGAGCTCGGCCAGCCCGCGGCGAAAGCTGCGCAGGTCCTTGAGCACGCCATCCACCTGCTTTAGCTTCTGTTCCAGAAGGGCCAGAACGTGTACGCAGGGGGCCTCCTGCTGCTCGTGGAGAAGCAGCACGTCGCGGATGTCGTCCAGCGAGAAGCCCAAACGCTTGGCCTTGTCGACGAACTCGAGGCGCTCCACGTCCTCCGGTCCATACAGCCGATAACCGGAGTCAGAGCGCGCCGGCGCTGCGAGCAGCCCAACTTGCTCGTAGTACCGAATCGTCTTCGTGCTGAACCCAGTCCGCTGCGCCAGTTCCCCGATCTTCATCTTCGGCATATCAACCCACCGTGTCCGCTCGCCGTTCGTTACACTCAGGATAGCTTAACCTTCCAGCCGCCTGTAAGGTCAAGACGCCCAGGGCGCCGATTGTGGCACCTGGATGCGAGGTCGGACACGTCGGTGTCTGCGATTAAGAGCCACAGGGGGACCGGCGGCGCTGGCCAGGCAATCAAATGGTGGAGATAGCGGGACTCGAACCCGCAACCTCCGCATTGCGAACGCGGCGCTCTCCCAATTGAGCTATATCCCCACCGGTTCGATTATAGGTAGCGTTCCGAAAGGGCGTCAAGGTAAGGCGAAGCGGCTCCGGCGGGCGTCACCCTTTCCTGGGGGGCTCGGGGATCAGCCCCGGAATCTCCTCGATCAGCATGAGACCACGCTCAACGTCGATCTCCTTGATCACATCATCGGTCGCGGGCACCAGGATCTCGCGCTTCTCGCTGCGGACGATGTAGACATCGTTGGCGCCGGTGGTCAGGATATCGGTGACGCGGCCCAGGACCGCGCCGGTCGCGCTGCGCACCTCCAGGCCGATTAGCTGGAAGCGGTAGTACTGCCCTTCCGGCAGCGGCTCCAGCTCGCTCTCCGGCACGACGAGGAAGCGGTCCCGCAGGGAGGAGGCCGCCTCGCGGTCATCGATGCCGGACAGCTTGAGATAGACGAGCCCTTTCTGCCAGCGTGAGCTTTCGATGACGCGACGTTCGTCATCCACGGTGACGCTGCGCCCGCGGGCGAGCCTCTCCCGCTTGTCCACCAGGGGGATGACCTTGACGGCGCCGCGCACGCCCCAGGCGGGGCCTATGCGACCCACGGCGACGTGTCCGGGCGGGACCTTTTCCATAACCGCCCGCGTTCGGCGCTAGCCGATCTCTAGGATCGCCTTCGTCTCTCTGCGGATGGCGGCCACCTTGAGCAGGGTGCGCATGGCGTTGGCGATGCGACCCTGCTTGCCGATAACCTTGCCCATGTCCGATTCCGCGACCTTGAGGTGGAACACGATCTGGTCTTCCGTCTCCTCTTCAGTCACTTCAACCTCATCCGGGTAGTCGACGATGGCGCGGGCCATGAATTCGATGAGCTCTTTCATGGGCTACTCCGTGGATTTGCTCTCGTCTGGGGTTTCGCTTTCCGCCTCGGCCTTCTCTTCAGCGGCCTCGGCTGCGGGCGCGGCCTCAGCCTCCGCCTTCGTCTTCGCCTTCGCCTTACTTGCCGCAGCCGCTTTACCCTTCGGCGCTGCCTTTTCTGCGGGGGCCTCAGGGGCCGCTTCAGCCTCCGCCTTCGCCTCTTCGGCTGGGGCTTCGGCCTTCGCCTTACTTGCCGCAGCCGCTTTACCCTTCGGCGCAGCCTTTTCTGCGGGGGCCTCAGGGGCCGCTTCAACCT
>JADFQV010000081.1 GCA_022561635.1 Chloroflexota bacterium
GCCCGGCTTCTGCCGCGCGCTGGAGCGCGAGGAGCTGATCGAAGACCCCAAGTACGCCACGTTCGACGCGCGCGCCGAGAACCGCGCGGAGCTGACGAAGCTGATCAAGGAGGAGTTCGGCGCCCACACGAAAGACGAATGGGCGGAGCGCCTCACCCGCCACGAATGCATCTGGTCCACAGTCCAGACGCCCCTGGAGGCGGCGCACGACCGCCAGACCGAGGCGAACGGCTACCTGGTCCAGCATCCCACCCACGAGCGTGGACGCGTCGTCGCCAGCCCGGTCCAGTACAAGAACGGCATGCTTGAGCTGAAGCGCGGAGCGCCGGAGGCCGGCCAGCACACGGAGGAAGTGCTGCTGGAGCTGGGGCTCGACTGGGACGAGATCGGCAAGCTGAAGAGCGAGGACGCGATCAGCTAGGCGCGGCGGCGCGCGCCTGCGCTTGTCACCGCTTTGGACGCGAATGTATGGGAAGCGCGGAGCGCCCCAGGGCCGAGCTGGGACGAGATCGGCAAGCTGAAGAGCGAGGAAGCGATCAGCTAGGCGCGGCTACCCGCGGCGGCGCTTGTCTCTGCTTTGGACTCGAATGTATACTGGGGCGCTTCTGATGAAGCGCCTTACGCTTCTGCGGAAGCGCCCTGCGCTGTCTGAGGAAGCGCCCTGCGCTGTCTGAGGAAGCGCCCTGCGCTGTCTGAGGAAGCGCACGGCTACATCAAAATCGAATGGCTGGAAAGGGGAATCCTATGGGCCCGAACGGTTACGACATCATCGACGCGGACACGCACATCCTGGAGCCGCGCAACATCTGGAAGAAGCACCTCGAGAAGGCGTACATGAAATACGCCCCCAAGCTCGCCAAGGACAGCGAGGGCGGCGACGCCTGGGACCACGGCACCGGCTCCGTCGACCCGATCGGCCTCGTCTCGACTCCCGGCAAGCGGTTCGACGAGTTCCGCTGGTTCGGCGTCACGTACGACTCGATCCGGAAGGCCTGCTTCAACGGCAAGGCCCGCCTGAAGGACATGGACATCGATGGCGTCGACGCGATCATCACGTTTCCGCCGGAACGGACCATCTTCCGCTGGCTCGGCCAGCCTGACCCGGCGGTGTCGAAAGCCGGCGTCGACGCCTACAACCGTTTCGCCCAAGAGGACTTCGCCGCCGCCGACCGCTCGCGCATCTTCCCGATGTACCAGATCCCCAGCCTCGGTGTCGAAACGGCCGTGCAGTACGCCAAGAAGGCGTCGAAGGCCGGCGCCAAGGGCGTGCTGATCGGCACCTGGCCCAACGGTGGCGAATCGATGACCGACGAGGACGACGCGTTCTGGGCAACGTGCCAAGACCTGGGGCTGCCGGTGCACGTTCACATCATGCTGGAGTCGCGCGACAACCTGGTCAATCAACGCTCGGGTGCGCAGAGCGCCACCACCGGCCTGCAGATGAAGGCCGCCCGTAAGCGCGCCATCGCCCAGTACGCGGGCGTGTTCACGCGCGTCACCGGCATCATCAGCCAGTTCCTCTTCACCGGCGTCTTCGAGCGCTTCCCCAACCTGCAGGTCGTCTTCGTCGAGATCGGTGTCGGCTGGCTGCCGCACTTCCTCGAGATGATGGACGACCGCTACTGGAGGAACCGCGAGTGGGTCGGCTTCGATCTGAAAAATGAGCCCAGCCACTACTGGTACAGCAACTGCGCGGCCACCTTCATGCACGACCACAGCGGCATCAAGCTGCGCCACTCCGTCGGCATCAACAACATGATGTGGTCGACCGACAACCCGCACCACGGCAACGACTGGCCCTACTCGCGCATCGTGATCAAGGAGATGATGCACGACGTCGACCCGGTTGAGCGCTACGAGCTGGTCGCCGGCAACGCCGCCCGCATCTACGGTCTCGAGAGGATCGCCCCGGCGAAGGACGGCGCCACCAGTCCGAAGGCGCGGTCCAAGAACGGAACGAAAGCGAAGGCGAAGGCGCGCGCCCGCTAGCCGCCGCCAACAGAACACGAAGCGAAGGGTGGGCGTCTTGCCCACCCTTCCTCTTCCTGAGGTACGGGATGTGCGGCACGAGACAAGCAGCGGAGCAATGCAAGTGAAGGGCGCCTGCGACGGCCTGCGCGTGATCGACTTCAGTTGGTGGATGGCCGGGCCGTTGGCGACGATGGTGCTGGCCGACAACGGCGCCGACGTGATCAAGGTCGAACCGCCCGCAGGCGGCGAGATCCGCCGCCTGCCACCGTTCCCGGACGATCGCCCGCACGTCGACACCGGCGCCTGCCACCTCGCGCTGGACACCGGGAAGCGTTCGGTCGTCG
>JADFQV010000059.1 GCA_022561635.1 Chloroflexota bacterium
GGGCACTGTGGTTGAGGTGTGGACGGTGGAGACGTCGACGAGGACGCGGGGCAGAAGCTGGATCGCCCCCCAGGCCTGGCGGTTGCGGGCGAGCGTGATCTCGTCCTCGGCGGCGCCGGCGATGAAGTCGAAGATCTGGGGCGGGAGCTTCTCCCGGGCGAGCGCTTCGAGTTCGAGGAGGTTCTGGGCGCGCGCCATGCTACTTCGGGGGAAGGCTGCGGGCGAAGGATGCGCCAGACTCAACCCAGGCAGCGAGGTCCTGGCCGGACTGGAAGCCGGGTCGGGCGACGTAGACCATGCCGCGCATGGGGCGGCCGGTGAAGTCCATGGGCCGGGCGTGGGGACGGCTGAGGGCGTCCTCGTAGTTATCGGGGCCGACGCGAACCATGAGTTCGTCGCTGGTGACGCCGCAAGCCATGTTGCCGCCGACCATGAAGGCGACGCCGCCGAACATCTTCTTCTCCGCAAGGCCCGGTTGGCCTTCGAAGGCGGAGCGAATGCGGGCGGCGAGAGCTTCGTCGTAGGCCATGGCGACAGGTTAGCAGGCCCGCTATCCGAGAAGCGACCCAACGCGGCGGGCGAGGCGATAGAACGGCTGTCTGAGCTTGCCGTAGATGGCCTCGGCGGCGAGCTGCTGGACGCTGGTCGAGTAGGTGGGGTAGACCTGGATGAGGCTGGTGAAGTCGGGCGTGAGGCGCATCTTCTTCTGGATGGCGAGCGTGAACTGCGAGATGAGGTCGCCGGCGTGCGGGGCGAGGACGTGCGCGCCGAGGATGCGGTCTTTGGAGTCGGTGACGACGATGATGCGGCCGAGGTCGTCGCCGTCGGCGCGGGCGCGGTCGGAGTGCGAGAGGTTCCACTCGTTGACGCGCACCTTGCGGGCGCCGAGGCGTTTGCGGGCCTGGGCTTCTGTGAGGCCGACGCGGGCCAGCTCGGGATCGGTGAAGGTCGTCCAAGGGACGGGAGCGTAGGCGGCTGAGGAGCCGGGGTAGAACATATTGCGGAGGGCGACGGCTGCTTCGGCGGCGGCGGTGTGGGTGAAGAGGTAGCGGCCGGCGCAGTCGCCGGCGGCGTAGATCCAGGGCACGTTCGTGCGCAGCCTGTCGTCGACGACGATGCCGCGGCGTTTCGTCTTCACGCCGACGGCATCGAGTCCCAGATCGTCGATGGCGGGCCGGCGACCGGTAGCGATGAGCACCCGCTCGGCCCGCCAGGAGGCGTCACCGGCGTATAGCGTGGTGAGGCCGCCGGCGGTCTCGGCGCGCTCGACAGCGACGCCGAGGTGGATGCTCACTCCTTCATCGGAGAGCCGGCCGGCCAGGAGCTCGGTGAGTGCGGGCTCTTCGCGCGAGAGGATATGGGGGGCGAACTCGAGGAGGGTGGTCTCCACGCCCAGGCGGTTCATCGCCTGCGCCATCTCGACGCCGATGGGGCCGCCACCGATGATGGCGAGCGAGGCGGGGGCGCGGTCGAGGTCGAAGATGTCCTCGCTGGTGAGGCAGACGCTCTCGTCGAGTCCGGGGATTTCGACGGCGGCGGGGTGGGAGCCGGTGCAGACGAGGGCGTAGCGGGTGGTGATCGTGCGGCCGGCTGCTTCGATGCGGTTCGAGCCGACGAAGCGCGCCCGTCCTTGCAGGACATCGACGCCCATGCCAACGAAGCGCTCGGGGGCATCGTCGGTCGTGGCGATCGACTCGCGGATCGCCTTCATGCGTGCCCAGACGGCGGCGGTGTCGATGCTGAGGCCTTCGACAGAGACGCCGAAGTCGGCAGCGCGGCGGACGGTGCTGGCGACGCGAGCGCTGGCGAGGATCGCCTTGCTGGGGACGCAGCCGGTCCAGAGACAGTCGCCGCCGATGCGCGCGGCTTCGATGAGGACGACGTTGATGCCCATGCGGGCCGCAAACTCAGAGGCGGGGATGCCTGCCGAGCCACCGCCGATAATCGCGAGGTCATAGTCGTACTTCATGCGTGCCTCCAGTTGAGAGGGTCTGTGCCGGCTAGCGGGAGATGTAGACGGCGCCGGCGTTGCCGGGACCGGTGTGGACGCCGACGGCCGGTCCGACGACGTACTCGATGATATCGCCTACACCCTGCATGGCGTCCAGCCGGGCCTTCAGTTCGGCGGCGATTCCAGGTGCAGCGCCGTGGCCAACGCCGACGCGGAGCGTGCCGGGGGAGGCGGCGGCGAACGCTTCGATCTGGGCGGCCATGATGTCGACGGCGTCTTCGACGTTGGCAGCGGAACCGACTACCTGCATGCCGTCACCGGAGGCGACCATGATGTGAACGCCGTCGCCGGCGGCGGACTCATCCTTGAGGCGGCCGCCGCGGCGGGGGAGATCGAGGGCGCGGACGATGAAGGTGTTGCCGATGCGCGGCCCGGCCTCGCCAGCGAGGCGCGCGGCTTCGGCGGGTGAGGCACCGTTGGAGAGGGCCTCGATCGCTTCGAGGATGCAGAGACCCTCGGCCATCGACACGGTGCGAGTGTCGACAACGGTGACGGGTACGGGAGAGTCTTTGGCGGCGAGGTTGGCGGCGTTGACGGTACCGGAGACGTTGGAGCCGATGTGGATAGAGAGGATGTGCTGCGCGCCGCCGGCGGCCGCGCGTTCGTAGGCCTGGATGATGAGAGCTGGTGGCGGCTGCGAGGTCGTGACCGACTTGGCGGTGGGCAGGCGGCGGTAGAAGTCGTCCGGATCGAGATCGGTCTCGGCGTAGACCTCGCCGTCCAGTTCGATGCTGAGGGGGACGACGATGAGACCGTGGCGGTCGATGATCTCCTGTGGCAGGTAGCAGCCGGAGTCGACGACGATGGCGGTGGAGCCGATCATGAGAGCGACTCCGCGGGTAGGCGCGCGGCTTCAGCAGTATCGGGAGCACCGGTGTCGATCTCGATAGGCTGTGGAGCGGAGAGCAGGCGGTGGATGATGAGGGCGCTTGAGGCGAGGGCGTAGAGGGGCAGGCCGACGGTCGGCTCCGGGCCCCAGGCGTTCTTGCGCCGGGCGGTCCACCAGTATGTCGCGGCGAGCACGAAGACCGCGGAAGTGATGCCGGCGGAGAGTTCGGCGCGGCCGCGAGAGAGGAAGGAGAGCCCGGTGGCGAGGGCGACGTCGGCAGGGGCGTAGGCGGGGAAGCAGACGAGGGAAGTGCCGGCGCTGGTGGCGACACCCTTGCCACCACGAAATCCGTTCCAGACGGGCAGGCAGTGGCCGACGACGGATGCAGCGCCCGCGGCGTAGGCGCCGTTGGCAGCAGCGATGCGGCGGCCAGCGACCGAGGCGAGCACGCCCTTGCCGATGTCGCCGGCGAGGACGAGTGCGCCCCACTTCCAGCCGAGGGTCTTGGCGGCGTTGAGGGCGCCGGGGTTTCCGGTACCGGTGGCGCGCAGGTCGGAGGGGCGGCGACGGCGCGAGGCCAGGCGGGCGGCGATATCGGCCGAGGGTATGGTGCCGATGAGATAGCCGATTGTGGCGGCGACGATGGTTCGCAAGCGTCCTCCCTGTGATGCACCGATGCGAGCGTCTTGCAATACAGTGTGGATCCGGGGCGGCCGGGCTTCTGTAATCAAGGATACACGACGGCAACGTTGGTAACGGAGAGTCCCGCAGGCGCGTCCTGTATGGCGACATGTCCCTGCTATCGCTGTCCAACGGAAGAGGTGGAAGCACGCTGTCGGTCGTCAGGCGCCGCGTGGTCAGACGCGAAGCGCTGGGGTTGGCCCTCTGGATGGGCGCCCTGGCGGTCGTTTACGGAACGCTGGCGCTGCCGTTTGCGCTTCAGCTGTTCCTGATGTTCCTCTGGCTGGGCGGGAGTGGGCTGATGTTCATACGGATGTCGCGGGCCAACCTTCGCGATACGGAAGAAGTGTTCCAGGGGAACCTGAACGCCGTGTTTCGCGCCCACGAGGACGTGATCACGCGAATGGCGATCTACAGCGAGGCGAAGGGCGCCCATACGGGCGAACACCTGCACCGCGTGCGCGAGACGGCGACGCTGGTGGCCTGCGAGCTGGGGCTGGAGATCGAAGACGCGCGGGCGATCGGTAAGGCGACGGTAGCGCACGATCTGGGGAAGATCGGCGTGCCGGAGGCGATTCTCGGCAAGCCGGGAAAGCTGACGGCGGAAGAGTTCGAGACGATCAAGACGCACACGGAGATTGGCGAGCGAGTGCTAGGCCAGTCACCGCTGTTTGAGCTGGAGCGCCAGGCAGCGCGCTTCCACCACGAACGGTGGGACGGTGACGGCTACCCGGACGGACTGACAGGAACAAACATTCCGCTAGTGGCGCGGATTACGTCAGTTGCGGACGTGTTCGATACGCTGGTTACGCGGCGACCCTACAAGGAGCCGTGGAGCGAGGGTGTGGCAGTGACGTATCTGAAAGAGAGCGCCGGGACGCTATTCGACCCGGACGTCGTCGCGGCGTTTCTGCGAGTGCTGGAACGCGGCGAGATCAGGGGCCACAGGCCGCCGCGAAGAGTCGACTTGAGTCCACCTGTGCGGGAGCCGGCAGGGGAACCTGTCGCCGCCCTGAGCGTTCGCTAGACGCCGCGCGCGACGCTGAATCAGCGCCCAGCTACGGCTGAGGAGTGTGTGAGGCCGCGTCCGGGTGGGAATCCTCTGGGGGGCCGGTCTGATCCCGGCCGAAGAAGCGGAGGATGTACCAGGCACTGCCGGCCAGGGCGAGGAGGACGCCGCCGATGAAGACGCCGTCGGGGATCCAGGAAGTGAGGTCCTTGATGCGCTCGTCCGCCTGGAACGAGAGCTCAGTGAAGCCCAGATCCGTGTAAACACTGGAGAGGGCGTTGGTGCCGTCGAGGAAGATGAAGGCGAGGCCGAGGAGGACGAAGACGGTGCCGGCGATGAGGTTGGTGGAGTGGATCGCCAGGGGGCCTATCTTCACACCCCAGCCGCGTAACCATTTCGCCTTGCCGATACCGGCCGAATCCCAGAGCAAGGCGATGAAGAAGAGCGGGAGGACGGTGCCGAGGGCGTAGATCGCCAGTAGAGCGCCGCCGCGCAAGGCGTTGTCGCCGGCCGCGGCGACGGTGAGGACGGAGCCGAGGATGGGTCCGGAGCAGAAGCCGCCGAAGCCGTAGACGAGGCCGAGCGTGTAGGTGCCAAAGAGGTTCTTCGTCTCGACGGCGCCGGAAGCGCGGCCGGAGAAGGGGAGGCCGATCGAGCGCCCGGAGAGTTCGAGGATGCCGAAGCCGATGAGGAGAACGCCGGCGACGACGATCATCGTGTCGCGGTTGTCGAGGAAGAGGCTCGTGGCGAGGGTGGCGCCCATGCCGAGGGGGACGAAGATGGTGGCGAGGCCGAGGTAGAAGAGGAACGTGCGGGCGAGGAGTTCGGTGCGGTTCTGGAAGGCGTAGGCGAAGAAAGCGGGCAGGAGGAGGGCGCTGCAGGGTGAGAGAAGGGCGAGGATGCCGCCGAAAAAGGCTGCCGCGAAGGAGACTTCGATCACGGTGGCTGGCGATTCCTAGGGGCCGGCGGCGATGATTTCGCTGTCGATGATTCCGGCGAAGACTTCGAATGGCTGGGCACCGCTGATGTACTGGCCGTTGACGAAGAAGCCCGGCGTGCCGGTGACGCCCTGGCTGCGGCCGAGGCCATAGTCGGCGGCGAGAACGGCGTCGTACTTGAACTGGGTCTGACAGGCTTCGAAGGCAGGAATGTCGAGCTCGTGATCCTGCGCTAGCTGGAGAAGCCGCGACGGTGAGAAGGCGCCGCTGTTGAGTCCACCCTGGACCCTGTATAGCGTGTCGTGGAACTCCCAGAACTCGCCCTGTTCGCCGGCGCAGTGGGCGGCGACGGCGGCGTCCTGGGACTCCCGGCCGTAGTGCTCGAAGTTGCGCCAGACGAGCTTGACCTGGCCGGTGTCGACGTACTCGGACCTGATGCGGGGTAGCGTCTCGGTTTCGAAGCGCTTGCAGAATGGACACTGGAAGTCGCCCCACATGACGAGTTCGACGGGTGCGTCCGGGTCACCCTGTACGGGTGCAGAGTAGCCAGGCGGATAGGCGGCCTCGACGTTCTCCGTGCCGCTGCCGCCGAGGCTGACCACGAAGAGGGCGGCGATGAGCGCGCCGGCAACGACAACGACGATGACGTAGGGCACGTAGGTGCGCCGACTGGGGTGGCGGGCCTCCTGCCGTTTGCGCTTCGACGCTTTCACGGATTGACGGTGGCGCTTGGTCACATGAATCTCCTGTTGTGGGAACGATAGTACTGAAGAGGCGGATCGACGTGTAATCCCGCTTACAATCACAGCACTGGAACGGGGCCCATCCTAGTGACGGAGGCCCACGTGCTACTTGAGATCTACGTTCAGGAGGGTTGCTTTGGTTGCCAGCGCTCGTTTGAGCTGGCTGAACGGGCGCGCGGGGCGTTTCCGGAGATGCAGGTAGAGGTCGTCGACATGTGCTCGACCGAGGGCGTCTACCGAAGTCAGGTGGCTGCGACGCCCACTTACATCCTGGATGGTGAGATAATCTCGTTAGGGAACCCGTCGCCGGCGGAGCTTGAGGCGATGCTGGCGATTCGGGCCACCCGCGCGACGAGATGATCAGGCGATTTATCGGCAAGCTGACCCCGGAGGTGCGCAACGACGAAAACGCGGTGCGCAAGTTCGGCCTGCTCCGCGCTTCGGATCTGTTCAGTGACTTAAGCGAGGAGGAGATGGGCGACGTCGAGCGGATGACCGTGATGACGTCGTGCGAGCGCGGCCGGCTGGTCTACACGCCGGGCGAGACGGCGGAGGCGCTGTTCCTTCTGAAGAAGGGGAAGGTGCGCATCTACCGGATCACACCGGAAGGCAAGAAGCTGGTGACGGCAGTGATCGCGCCGGGGACGCTTTTCGGAAACATGGAGTTCACGGGGACGACGCTTTCGGAGAGTTTTGCGGAGGCGCAGGAAGACTCGCTCATTTGCGTGATGAGCCGCCACGACATCGAGCAGCTGGTGATGCGTTATCCGAGCATTGGGCTGCGGCTGATGGGGCACTTGTCGCAGCGGATGAAGGAGCTTGAGGAGCGGCTGGAAGAGGGGCTGTTGCGGGACATGACGGCACGAGTGGCGGCGGCCCTCTTGCGGCTGGCGGAGAGCCAGAAGACGAGCGAAATCAAGACGACGCACCAGGACCTGGCAGACAGCCTGGGAACCTATCGCGAGACGGTGACGAACACGCTGGGCCAGCTGCAGTCGGAGGGTGCGGTATCGCTGGAACGGGGCCGGGTCGTGATCAAGGACACGGCGGCCCTGCGGGAGATCGTGGCGGCCGAGCGTCCGGAGCGGAACTGACGGCGACGACCGGTCGAACTTAGATCATCGATTGCCAGTCGATGGCGGCCTTGGCCCACCACTCAGGCACCGGCGGCCGCGGATCCAGGCTAGGTTTGTTGTCAGAGGGCCCGAGCGTGGCCGGCTGCATCAGGTTGACCGCCGCTTGCCGCGCGACTACGGCGCCAGGTGTGACGTTGAAGACAGTGAGATCCTGACAGAGAGTCGCAGGGCCGGCATAGTTTGTTCGCATCGACTCAAACACCGAGTCAATGTAGCCATCGAGGACATGGCAATGCCACATAGCCGCCATCCGCGGCTCAGCCATTTGGAAGACAATCCCGGCGGCGTTCGCTGGAGTGTGGGCTTCGTTGACTACTGCTTTCGCTCTCTCTAGCGGGAAACTCATCAACTCGGCAAAGATTTCCGGCGGCAAGAACGTCTCGTGGATCAAGAGGTCACAACCCTGGGCAGCTTCCACCAGGGTCCTGGTCGGTTTCGTGTCGCCAGAGAAGACGACGCTCTGACCGGCGTAGTCGAGCCGATAGCCAACGGCGCCATTGAGGGCGTGGATGACGGGGAACGAAGTAATCGTTACGCCGTTGTTTTCGTAGACGACTTCAGTGGAGTCGTATGGCACCTCGTGGGCTGTGGCATGAGCTCCGCTCTTAGGAACGAACCCCGTCATGGATGCTGTGTCCCAGGCGAGCGCCCGTTCGATCGCGTCGACGAAAGCGACGATGCCGTGCTCCTGATGATCGGACCGGCCACCCCAGACGTCGACGGGGTCGAGCCGGCCAGCCTTGACGTAGCTCCCCATCAGCGTGACGTAGTCGGCGATGTGGTCGGCGTGGAGGTGGGTGAGGAACACCTTCTTCAGGCTCGTGACGGGCACTTGAAGGCCGCTAAAGTTCGCGAGCGACCCGCTGCCCAAGTCAAAGACGAACACATCGCGTTGCTGGTTGCCGACTTCCATCAAGACGGAGCCTGCCGCCTGCGCCTTGGTCACCCAGGGCAAGCCCGATCCCAGGATCGAGACCCGAATCTCGTCCGCGGCAAGTTCCTCGGCCCCTGGGGTGAGGACCTTGGGGCGGTCAACCTCGGGCGTTCCCACGACGGCGTCCGTGGCAAGTGCTGCCGTACCGCCGAGATAAGCCGGAATTAGATCAGACATGGCGCTCCTCCTATTTCAATGGTCGCAAGGCCGGGATCGAGTCGTGCCCCTAGCATGACTCGAAGTGATGTCGAGCACATGGTGGATGCTAGGTATTTTCGTAACTATTTCTTGGGGTGGGCGCATTGTGACGAAGGCGAAGTGTAGTCTCAATTACACGACACTCCAGTGAAAAAAGCCGACAATGGATTACGGAAGACTCTAGATGCTATGTACTTCATCAAGGCAGTTGCAACCTCCACTGCCCGCAGGCTCAGTTTCTGTCTCCTCGCCGTGGGATTTCTCGCGGCTGCCTGCGGTACTGGTTCTGCCGGTGACTCGCCGGAAACCCCATTTCCTGGCGAGTCACCGGCGGGCCGATCGGACGTGAGTACGACAGGGGAGCCAGAGAACGTTCCCAACGTGCAGGGGTGGAACACGGACTGGTCGAAATCGACGATCGACCTATCGGAGCTGCGGCGCGGCCTGGCGGCGTCTGACCCGCGCGACGTGATTTCGCCGATCGATGAGCCGAAGCTCGAGAAGGTAGCCGAGGTGGACTGGCTGGACGACCGTGAGCCGGTGTCGCTGGC
>JADFQV010000018.1 GCA_022561635.1 Chloroflexota bacterium
CCAACTACGGTTACGACGCCGACACGGACACTTACGGTGACATGATCCAGAAGGGCATCATCGACCCGGTCAAGGTGACCCGCACGGCGCTGGAGAACGCGGCGTCCATCGCGGCGCTGGTGCTGACTACGGAGTCGCTGGTGACGGAGATTCCGAGTGAGACGCCGGCGATGCCGGCCGGCGGCCCGCCGCCGATGCCCGAGTACTAGGCGCAATCACCCAAGGCGCAAAAAGCCGCCCCGCCATCTTTGGCGGGGCGGTTTGTTATGCGGGGCGTAGGCCGGATTAGCTCCAGCTGACTTCGTAGACGTGCACGGGGTTCTCGAAACCCTTGGGCACGAAGTCGCCGAGGTCGGCGAAGAGGAAGCCCTTTCCCATCGCCAGCTCGCGCACCACGTTGGAGACCATGATCTGGCCCGCGTCTGCCTTGGCGCAGACTCGAGCGGCCAGCTGCACCGTTGAGCCGAAGAGGTCGCCTTCTTCAGCTACTGGCTCCCCGGCGCTCAGGCCGATGCGCACGCGGACAGCCGTTTCGGCGGTGGCGTTCTCTTCGGCCAGGGCCCGCTGGATGGCGACGGCGCAGGCGAGGGCGCCACTGGCCACCGGAAACGAGGCCATGATGCCGTCGCCCGTGTGCTTGACCTCGTTGCCGCGGTGCTCCTTCAGGGCGTTGCGGACGACGGTGTTGTGCCGCCGCACGAGCTTCTGCGCTTCGGCGTCGCCGAGGCGCTGAGTGAGGGCGGTTGAGTTTTCCATGTCGGTGAAGAGGATCGTGACCAGGCCGGCCGTCGGTGCTGACGCTGCCGCTGGCTCGGGCGAGGCTTCGCCTTCGGCGAGGAAGTCCTCGACAGCCTGCACGATGCGGCGGGTGGCTGGATCGCCAGGTATAGCGAAATGGTTGTCGCTGTCGATAGAGACGAGCTTGGCGTTGGGAATCAGGGAGGCGACCTCGCGGCCTCGCTCGAAATTCTGAGCTCTGTCGCCGCGACAGTGAACGACCAGGGTCGGACACGATCTGGCGGGCTTCTTCCCGAACGTCGATTCTGCCGATCGAAACGCCATCGGAGGTTGTGCAGAAGCGTACGTCTGGTTCCATGGCGCAAGCAAACGGCCTCGGTAGTCTCTGTCAACAGCGCCGGTCGGCACAGTGTGATCTTGGTGCGGGACGCGCGCCGCCTAGGATCGCAAGAGCGCGGTGAACTGCTTGTCCGAGCGGAACGGCCCGACGATGGCCAGGTGCAGGCTTCGCAGGTCGAGTATCTCGCGGGAGACCCGCTGCAGGTCTTCGAGGGTGACGGCTTCCATCTCGGCGACGGCGTCGTCAACCGTGCGCACGTGGTCGAGGAGGAGTTCCTGTGCGCCGATCCAGCCGGCGACGGCGCGTGTGTCCTCGAGCCGTAGCAGCAAGCGCCCCTTCGAGAGTTCACGGGCCTTGACCAGCTCATCGCCGTCGGGGCCACCGCTGGCCAGCCGCTCCAGCTCGCCGAAGATCACCTTGAGCGCTTCGGCGGCGTTCTTCGGGTCGACGCCGGTGAAGACGTTGAACGTGCCCGTGTCCAGCAGGTTCATGGCGTAGGCCGAGACGTCGTAAGCGAGGCCGCGCTGTTCGCGCAGCTCGACGAAGAGCCGCGACGACATGCCCTCGCCGAGGATGATGGAGAGGAAGGAGAGGGCGTGGCGGTCCGGGTGGGTGAGCGACAGGCCGTGCACAGCCATGCTCATGTTCGCCTGCTCGGTCTTCTTATACTTGACGGCGACGTGGCGGCCGTTGGACTGCGTCGCGGGCCGCCACGTTGCCGGCTTGCCCGGTTGCCAGTCGCCCAGGCCGTCCTGCACTGCTGAGACGACCTCGTCGTGGGTGAGGTTGCCGGCGACGGCGACGACGACGTTGTTCGGCACGTACTGTTCACGCATGTAGCCGGTGAGGGAGTCCGTGCTGAGTTGACCAACGGAATCTACGCTGCCGGCGATGTCGCGGCCCAACGGCTGGTCGGGCCAGATCAGCGAGTCCAGCAGCAGGTCTGCCGTCTGGCCCGGCGAGTCCGCCACCATTGCCAGCTCTTCGAGGATGACCAGGCGCTCCTTCTCGATCTCTGACGCCTCGATGAGGGGATGGTGTACGAGCTGGAAAAGGACATCCAGCGCCAGGTCCATGTGGGGCCGCGCGACCTTGATGTAGTACATCGTCAGTTCGCGGTCGGTGGCGCCGTTCATGACGCCGCCGACGCCGTCGATCTTGGCGGCGAGTTCGCGCGCGGTCGGCCACTTCTCGGTGCCCTTGAAGAGCATGTGCTCCAGGAAGTGCGAGACGCCGGCCATGTCGTCGCGTTCGTAGCGTGAGCCGGCGCCGATGTAGACGGTGATCGCGACGGAGTGGGTGTACGGCATCGACGATGTCAGCACGCGGAGGCCGTTGCCGAGGACGGAGCGTTCGTAGAAGGGGATGGAGTCTGGCATAAGTTGAGGGTCTCGCAAGTAAGACGAAAGCCCCGATGATTCGGGGCCTCTCAGGCGAGTTGGACCGCCGTCAGTGTATCACGGCGGGACTCTACGACTCCGCCCAGTTGACGTCGCCGCAGAGGTCCGCCGGGTGCTCTTTGCCGGCGAAGACGGCGTACTCGCTCTTTGCTGCACCGATGGTCGTACCGTCGCCGTGGCCGGGTAGTACTTCGGTCTCGTCGGGCAAGGCGAAGAGGACGGACGTGATCGACTGGATCGACTGCTGCAGGTCGGCCGGTGAGTTGGTGCGGCCGGGCCCGCCGGGAAAGAGCGTGTCGCCGGAGAAGAGGAACTTGCCGGCGAGGAGACAGGTGCTGCCGGGCGTGTGCCCCGGCGTCAGTAGCGCGCGCACGCGGATCGCGCCGGCCGTGAGCTCTGCGCCGTCGGCGAGCGGCTGGTCGATCTGATCGGCGGGCATAATCTGCTCGGCCGGGTGGCAGATCACGGGAGCGTTGAGAGCGCCTTTGACGAGGTCGTAGTCCATCCAGTGGTCGTGGTGCGTGTGCGTGAGGACGATTCCTTTGACGTCGAAGTCTTTCGCTGCGGCGATCAGTTCCTGGCTGCCTGAGGGCATGTCCACGACCAGCGCCTCGCCGGACGCCTCGTCGGCGATGATGTAGGCGTTGTTGGCGAACGAGCCCAGCGGCCCGAAGCGCATCACAGTCAGGTTGCCGTCTGCGTACACGTCCATGTCGTGAACCTCCCTGCGCTGGATGGTAACATAGCGCTCACTGTGATCTCGGAGTCGATCCTGACCACCAAGAAGGTGCGCCTGCGGCCTCTTCAGGAGAGCGACCTGGCGTACTTCCAGCGCTGGCTGGCGGACGATGAGTTGCGCCGGTGGCTGGGCAGCGTCAATGAACAGCCGTCGGTCGCTGAGGAGTTCGACTGGTACGTGAGCAGGCGCCAGGACCCCGACACCATTCTCTGGTCGATCGAGGCCGCAGACGGCACGCTCCTGGGCAACGTCGAGCTGCGGCTGAGCGCGCTCAACCGCCGGGCCGAGGTGGGTATCGGCATCTTCGACCGGGAGCAGTGGGGCAAGGGCTACGGCACGGAGGCGATGCGCCTTGTCCTGGACTACGCCTTCGGCGAGCTGAAGCTCAACCGCGTCGAGCTGGCGACCGACGAAGAGAACGGTCGCGCTATCCGCTCGTACGAGAAGTGCGGCTTCGTCCGCGAGGGCCTGCTGCGCGAGCACCGGCTGATCGAGGGTCGGCCCGTCGACAGCGTGGCGATGGCCGTGATCCGCTCCGACTGGGAGGCGCGATGACCGTCACCGACGACGTCCGCCTAGAGGGTGAGTTGGTTCTCCTTCGTCCGCGGGTCGACGAGGACCTGGCGCTTTTCGACCGCTGGCACGGCAATCCGGACGTGCGGCACTGGCTGCACATGTCTGAGATGCCGGAACAGACGTTGGAGATTGAGCGGCAGCGCTGGCAGATCGCCCGCAACGACCCGACGCGCCTTTCGTTCGTCATCGAGACGCTGGACGGCGTGCCGATCGGCAACATTGTCCTGATCGCCGTCGACGCGATGCATCGCCGCGCCGAGCTGGGCATTGCGATCGGCGAGAAGGGAGACTGGGGCCGCGGCTACGGCACGGATGCGATCCGCGTCATCCTGCGCTTCGCCTTCGACGTTCTGAAGCTGCGCCGGGTGGAGCTGATCACCGACGTCGACAACGAGCGCGGCATCCGGGCCTACGAAAAGTGCGGCTTCGTGCGCGAGGGCGTGCTGCGAGCCAAGCGCCTACGCTACGGTGAGCCGCTGGACATGCTGATAATGGCGGTCTTGCGCGAGGACTGATGCAAGTTACCGATCATATCTTCTCGATTCCGGCTGAGCAGGCGTTCTACACCGGCCCGCAGTCGCCCAACGTCTTCCTGGTGCGCGATGGCGACGAGGCGGCGCTGATCGACAGCGGCTTCGGCGATGAGCCTTCGGTGAAGGCGCGGCTGGACTTTCTGGCGGAGCATGAGGGCGTGCGCGTCAAGTACATCGTGCTCACGCACCACCACTTCGACCACTCCAGCGGTGCGGCGCAGCTGCGCGAGGCGACCGGCGGCGCTGTGGCGTTGCACCCGCGCGAGGAGGAGCTTCTGCGGGACTGGCAGAGCAAGGCGCCGCAGGACATCGAGGTGCCCAAAGAGATGAAGGAGCTGGCGGAGAAGGTGGAGACGTTCCGCAAGCAGGCCGCGGAGGCCGATCCCACGATCAAGATGAACGACGGCGACGAGTTCGCCGTCGGTGATCTCACGCTGCGGGTCGTGCACACGCCGGGACACACGCTGGGATCCGTCTGCATCCACATCCCGCAGGAGCGCGCGCTCTTCACCGGCGACACGGCGCTGGGGCTGGGAACGGTGGCGATCTCGCCGCCGCCGCACGGTGACATGGCGCTCTATCTGGAGTCGCTCGAGCGTTTGAAGACGCTTGACTCGGCGCTGATGCTGCCGGGCCACGGCCAGGAGGTGCACGACGTCCCAGCCAAGCTGCAGGAGCTGATCGACCACCGCCTGGCGCGGGAGGAGCAGATCGTCGGCCTCATCGACAAGGGCAAGCGCACGGAGAAGGCGATGCTCAGCGCGATCTATCCGGAGCTCGACAAACGAATGCTGCCGGCGGCGCAGCGGCAGATCGAGGCCCATCTGGCGAAGCTCGAGTCCGAGGCCCGCGTCGCCCACGCCGGTGACGAGTGGACGCTCGTCTGAGGTGACAGGAGCCCCGAACCGCTCGTGGTGAGGCGCTCGAACCATGAGCGGGTCACGAACGCGGCGTTAGAGGCACGCTGGTGCTCCGCTCCTCCTTCGAGAGCCTCAGGATGAGCGGGACGACCCCTTGTTCGCAGACGCCCGATTAGTCTCGAGCGAGGGGATGGAGGTGACAGGTGAGAGTTGCTAGGTGTTAGCGGCGGGCGCGCGTTTCTGTCTCATCGTCGGCACGCGTAGCATCAGCGCGTCGAGGGCGATCCGCGATTGCACGTTGGCGCGCAGGTGCTGCCGCGTCTCCCGTAGTGCCTGGATGAACGCTGTCACCTGCCCGCGGTCGTAGCGCTCGGCATCGGCTGTGATCTGATCGCGCCGGTCGAGGTTGGCGATCGCGTCGCCGGCGCCGGATTGCGTGAGCACGATGTCTCGCCACCAGCTGAGCCACTGCGCCAGCGTCTCATCGACGGTGGCACGGTCCCGCTTGAAGGTTGCCGACAGCTTCTCGGCGACGTCGATACGGCCGGCGAGGTCCATCTCGGCCAATGAGCGCGCCGCGTCCAGCGCCTCGTCGCGCTTCGCGAGCAGGGCAGGCCTGGCGGCCGCCTCCAGCGCCCAGCCGGGCCGTCCGGCGGCCAGCCGGGCCAGGACGGCTGCCTGCTCGGCGGCGGTGCCGCGGTCGATGAGACCGGCCTCGATCTCTGTTGCCGCGACGAGTCCGAAATCGATGCGGCGGCAGCGTGAGCGAACGGTCTCGAGGAGGCGGTCGGCGTCGGCGGTGACGAGCACGAAGACGACGTGTGGTGGCGGCTCTTCGAGCGTCTTCAGGAAGGCGTTCTGCGCGCCAGGAGACATCTCCTCGGCCGGATCGATGACCACGACTCGCTTGCGGCCTTCGTAAGGCGCGAGGGCGACGGTCGCCTCGACGTCGCGTATCTGCTCGACGCTGATGGCCTTGTGGGCCGGCCCGTCTGTAGCCGCTTCGACCGTCACGGTCTGGACGTCGGCGAACTTGGCCTCGCCGATGCGGCGGCAGGTCTGGCAGGAGAGGCACGGCGGGTCGTCGGCGGCGCAGTTGAGCGCCTGCGCCAGACGGAGGGCGGCCGCCGCCTTACCGACGCGCTCCGGCCCGGCAAAGATGTAGGACCGCGCCGGTGAGCCCGACGAGACAGCCGAAGCCAGTGCGTTCAGCGCACGGGAGTTGCCGATCAGCCGCCAGCCACCCACCTGTCTCCTGTCCCCTGTCCCCGTGCTAGCTAAGACTCTTCGGATAGCGTTTTATGAAGTCGAACACTCGCCAGGTGTGCGGCGTGATGCGGATGCGAACCTGTTGCTTGACTCGCGGCAGGAGCTTTTGCAGGTAGGCTTCCGCGGCCACGCCGAGATAGCGCTCGACGATCGGGCGGTACTCCGGGGCCATCCCCTCGACCGGCTCGAGCGCGGCCTCGCCCTCGATGAGAAGGACCTTGTAGGGCGGCGTAGAGGAGTCGATCGTGACGGCGACGGCGGGGTTCTTCGCCAGCGCCTTCAGCTTGTCCGCGCGGGGGCCGGTGACCATGATGAGGTCGCCGTTGCTGTGGGCGAACCAGATCGGTACTACGCGCGGCCGCCCGCTGACGCTGATATAGGCGAGGCGGGCGAGGTTGGGGCCGGCCAGCAAGGCGGCGACGACCGGGTCATCCACGGGCAGTGTTGCGGAGGCCATAGCGCCCGCAGTCTAGCACGAGACGAGGGCATTGAGGACAGGAGACAGGTTGTGGGCACTATACTTGGCTCCTGCCGCTCTTCGTCCGTCGGCTGTGACATTCGTCACCCTCGCCTGTAGCAGCACGCTAGATATAATCGGTGTCGTGGCATCTGCGATCGTGGCCCGCGGCCTGCGCCGCATCTTTCCTCCCGACCTGGCGGCTGTCGACGGCATCGATTTGGACATCGAGGAGGGCCGCATCTTCGGCTTCCTCGGCGCTAACGGCTCCGGCAAGACGACCACCATTCGCATGTTGACGACGCTTCTGCGGCCGACCGAGGGCAGCGCCACCGTGGACGGCTACGACGTCGTGAAGGATGCGGCGAAGGTGCGTGCCCGGGTCGGCGTGGCGCTCCAGGAAGCCTCGCTTGACCTGGTGATGACCGGCCGCGAGACGCTTTTGCTGCAGGCGCGCCTCTACCGCGTGCCGCGAGGCGAGGTTAGACAGCGTGTAGGCGACCTCTTGCGGATCGTCGACCTGGAGGAGGCGGCCGACCGCCGCGTTGGCACGTATTCGGGGGGGATGCAGCGGCGGCTGGACCTGGCCGCCGCGCTCGTTCACCGGCCCAGGATCGTCTTCCTGGACGAGCCGACTTCGGGTCTTGACCCGATCAGCCGGAACACCATCTGGCGCTACGTCGAGGACCTCAACCGCAACGATGGAGTGACCTTCTTCCTGACGACGCAGTATCTGGAGGAGGCCGACCGCCTGGCGCATGAAGTGGCGATCATGGAGCGTGGGCGCATCGTCGCTCAGGGCGCGCCGGCGGAGCTCAAGGCCAGCATCGGTGCTGACGTAGTGACGGTGAGGCTAGAGGACCGGAACGCCCAGCCGGACAGGGCGCTGGCCGCGGTGAAGGCGATCGGTGGGCTTACCGACGTACGGGTCGTCGGCGACTCCGTGGTGGTTTACACGAAGGACGGTAGTTCGGCTATCGCACCGATCGTGCTGGCGCTTAACGAGGCGACCGTGGCAGTGGAGGAAGTGACGCTGGCGCGGCCGACGCTGGACGACGTCTTCCTGCGCAAGACCGGACACCACATCGAGGCGCAGGACAGAGAGCCGGAAGGCGTAGAGGGGGCCGCGTCGTGATCGACACTATGCTCGACGTCTACCAGCTGACGCTGCGGTCGCTGCGGGAAGTCGTGCGACAGCCGGCGTTCGAGGTCCAGAACTACTTCATCCCGCTGTTCTTCTTCGCGGTGACCGTCGGCGCCCTGGGCAACGTCTCGGAGCGGGCGTTCGGCCTGGAAAACTACCGGGCTTTCGCGATGCCCGTGGCCATCTTGCAGGGCGCGGCCGGCGGCGCCAGCTATTCGGCGCTGGCGATGGTGACGGACATCGAGAGGGGCTACTTCGACAAGCTGCTCTTGACGCCGACGCCGCGCATCTCGCTCGTGCTGGGCCGTCTTTTCGGCGACGGCATTCGGGTGGTGATCATCACCGCCGTGATCTTGATCGTGGGAGCCATCTTCGGTACGGGCATGGAAGCGGGAGTCGCCGGGTACATCGCGATTCTCATTCTCGCCGGCCTGTTCGGACTGGCCTACGCTGGATTCGGGCTGGCCATCGCGCTGCGCACCGGAAGCCCACAGGCGGCGCAGGCGGGGTTCCTCATCTTCTTCCCGCTGCTCTTCCTCGCGCCTGCTTTCGCCCCGAAAGAGTTCTTCTCGCCCTGGCTGGAGTTTCTGGCGACGATCAACCCTGTGACGTACATCCTCGAAGGGATGCGGGCGCTCATCAGTGAGGGCTGGGACTGGGAGAAGATCGGCGCGGCGCTACTGGCGATCGCGGTCCTGGCCGCCATCAACATGCCGCTGGCGTTGTGGGCGTTGCGCCACCGCACGGCGTAGGCGGAAGTGCGCGGCGCCGGTCGTATACTGGGCGTATGGAGTCTTGGTCCGTCGGCTACGAGGGCGACGCCGACGTCGAGCGCCACAGTGGAATGCACGACGCCCGGCCCGAGAAACAGGCGCTGCAGGTCACGCTAGTCTCCGATTACATCTGTCCGTGGTGCTACGTCGGGCTGGCCCGCCTCGAACAGCTGCGCCAGGACTTTGAGGTGACGCTGACAGCCTGCGCCTTCGACCTGCGCCCCGGCATTCCGGCCGAGGGCATCGCCCGCGCGGAGGCTTCGAAGGGCAAGACCTACCCGCCCGGTTACCTCGACAACCTGCGTCAGACGGCGCTCGCTGCCGGCATCGAGCTGAAGCGCCCGTCGCTGGTGCCCAACACACGAAAGGCGCACGAGGCGACCGAGTTCACCCGCGACAACGACGGCGACCTCTGGGCCGTGCAGCGGGCGCTTTTTCGCGCCTACTTCGAGGAGGAGCAGAACCTCGGCGAAACGGACGTCGTCGTACGGGCGTGCGAAGAGGCCGGCGTAGACCCGTCCGGGCTGCGCGAGGCGCTGGAGGCGGGCCGGTATAGCGAAGAGATCGAGAAGCAGATGGAGTGGAGCCGCTCGAACGGCGTGACCGGCGTGCCGACGACGATCTTCAACGGCCGCTTCGCGGTCGTCGGCGCGCAAGACGTCGATCTGTTGCGCGACGTTGCGGGACGCATCGTGGGCAGCGAGGCGACGTAGGGGACAGTGGGAGAGGGGACAGGGTGGCGCCGGTCTCGAACCCTTACGTGAACTGGAACTGTGCATCGTCTTGTGGCACACTGAGCCACGCCGAATCACGAACATAAGGAGCCCCAGATGGACTTTCGATTCACGCCCGAAGAAGAGACTTTCCGAGCCGACGTCAAGGAGTTTCTGAAGCAGGAACTGAAGCCCGGCTGGGACGACGGATTCGACGCGGAGTCCGAGATCGGCGTCGAGGCTCACGGTGACTTTGCCAAGAACTTCAACCGCAAGCTGGCGGAACGCGGCTGGCTGGCCATCGCCTGGCCCGAGGAGTACGGCGGTCTGGACGCAAGCGTCATGCAGCAGGTCGTCTACAGCGAAGAGATGGCCTACGCCGGGGCGCCGGTCGGGTTCAACATGGGCGTCGCCTGGGTCGGCCCCTCGCTGATGCTCTACGGCACGGACGAGCAAAAGAGCGAGTTCATCCCCAAGATCACGAACCTGGAGCACACGTGGTGCACGCTGTACTCGGAGCCGACAGCCGGCTCTGACCTGGCGGCGATCCAGACGAAGGCCGTGCGCGACGGTGACGACTTCGTGATCAACGGCCAGAAGACCTGGACGACGGGCGCGCACCGCTCGAACTGGGGCTGGCTGGCGGCGCGCACCGACCCCGACGCGCCGAAGCACAAGGGCCTGAGCATGTTTCTGGTGCCGATGGACGCGCCGGGCGTGACGATCCAGCCGCTGGTCAACATGGCGGGCAACCACGGCTTCAACGAGGTCTTCTTCGAGGACGTGCGGATCCCGGCGAAATACCTCGTCGGGAAGGAGAACATGGGCTGGTACATGCTGGCGGTGGCGCTCGACTTCGAGCGTTCGTCGATCGCCGGCTCGGCCCGGGTGCGGCGCTCGCTGAAGGAGCTTGTCGAGTTCTCGAAGGAGTACCCGCAGTTCATCGAGAACAAGCCGGAGATCCGCAACCGGCTGGCCGACATCGCGATCGAGGTGGAGATCGGCGCGGCGCTGTCTTACCGTGTGGCGTCGCTGCAGGCGGACGGCAAGGCGCCGAACTACGAGGCGACGATCGCCAAGCTGTACTCGACGGAGCTGATCCAGCGCTTCGCCTCCACGGGCATGGAGCTGCTGGGGATGTACGGCCCGCTGCACCCGAAGAGCAAGTACGCGAAGCTCAAGGGCGGCATGGAGCGCGGCTACCAGCTGGCCGTCAGCGCGACGATCGCCGGCGGCACGAGCGAGGTGATGAAGACGATCGGCGCGATCCGCGGGCTGGGTTTGCCCCGGCCGTAGGACTTGCGCGCCGTCATGTACGAGCGTGAGCGCCGCTCACGGGCCTATTACGAAGGCCGCGCCCGCCGGTATGACTGGGCGAACCGGATCGCGGCTTTGCTGCGCGGTACCTCGGCGACGCGTGAGCGCCGCAAGGCGGTCCGCCGTCTCCACCTGAAGCCTGGCGATCGCGTGCTTGAGGTCTCCGTGGGGACGGGGACAAACCTCTCACTGATCGCGCCGCGGATCGGCGACGCGGGCCGCGTCGTGGGCCTCGACATATCGCGGGGAATGCTCGGCGTCTGTGTGCGGAAGATGGAGGAGAAGGGCGTCGCGGGCGAGCTGGTAGAGGGCGAGGCGGCGCATCTGCCGTTCGCCGAGGGCGCGTTCGATGCGGTCTTACACCACGGTGGCATCGCCGAGTTCGGAGACAGGGGCGGCGCGATCGCGGAGATGTATCGGGTGGTCAAGAGGGGCGGACGCGTCGTCGTCTGCGATGTCGGCGTCCCGGAGGACGGACGCGTGTCTTTGGTCAACCGGCTGCTGCTGCGCTTTCAGCCGGAGTACGACCAACCGCCGCCGATGGACCTCGTTCCGGGCGAGGCTGAGGATGTGAGTGTGCGCTGGTACTTCCGCGGCGCCTGGTACATGATCGCGTTCGCGAAGCCGGAGTGACGCTCGGCCGGCGGTTTTGCCACGACCGTAGGCTCAACGCGGCGTCCGGAACCTTTCGCGCGCGGCAGCCGTCATTAGCGTGTGATGACGCGGCTGGCGGTTTTGTTTTCTGTGGTGCTAGTAGCGTCGATCGTCGTCCTGGCGACCGATGGCGCCGGGCGGGGTGGCGAAGCTGTCGCTGAGGCCACGCGCATCCCGATCCAGACCGGGGGCATGACGACCTGGCCGACGGTGAGCTGGACTGAGGCCGTCACGCGGCTCCAGGAGTGTCGCGTCTCGGAGGCCGGCCAGACTCACTCGGGCGACGTCTTTCTGACGATGAAAGATGGCCGTCACGTGCGCAGCGTGGAGCCGGCACTCGACGACCTGTGGGACGTTTTTGATTCTCTGCCCGAGGGGTGCGGTCCGAGGTCCATGTGGACGGAGTAGACGCTACTCCAGCGGCCAGACGTCGGGGCGGGTGAGGTCTTCGTAGGTCTCGCGGCGGCGCATTAGTCTTCCTTCGCCGTCGCGGACGAGGACGATCGGTGGACGCAGGCTGGCGTTGTAGTTGCTGGCCATCGACAGGTTGTAGGCGCCCGAGGCCGGCAGCGCCAGGACGTCACCCGGCTCAAGCGGCGGCAGCTCGGCGTCCTTGAGCAGCAGGTCTCCCGACTCGCAGTACTTGCCGGCGACTGTCACGGTCTCCCGGCGTTCGTCCAGCGGCTTGTTGGCGACGATGGCCGCGTACTCCGTGTCGTACATCGGCGGGCGGATGTTGTCGGCCATGCCGCCGTCGACAGAGACGTAGCGCCGGACGCCCGGCACGTCCTTCGACGAGCCGACTGTGTACAGGGCCACGCCGGCGCGGGCGACGATCGAGCGGCCGGGCTCGATGAAGATGTGCGGTTGCGGCAGGTCGTGCTTCTTGCAGGCGGCCTTGATCGCCGGGACGATCGTCTCGGCGTAGTCGGCGGGCGAGGGCGCGTGCTGGTCGAGCGTGTAGTCGACAGCGAAGCCGCCGCCGGGGCTGAACTCCTGCATCTCGAAGCCGTGGTCGCGCTTCATCTGTGCCGCGAACTCGAAGACGACGTCGACGGCCCTGGCGAAGGGCTCGCGTTCGAAGATAGGCGAGCCGAGGTGGACGTGCAGGCCGGCAAGATCGAGCGCCGGCGCCGCCATGAGCTTGCGGATCGCGGCCTCACCCTGCGTCTGTAGCGGCACGCCGAACTTGTTGTCGGTCGTGCCTGTGGTTGTGTAGGCGTGCGTGTGCGGGTCGATGCCGGGCGAAAGGCGCAGGAGGACGCGCTGCTTGAGGTTGCGTGCCTCCGCGACGCCGTTGAGGATGTGGATCTCGTGGAAGTTGTCGACGATGACGCGCGCAATGCCGTAGTCGAGCGCCTCCGCCAGCTCGTCCTCCGCCTTGTTGTTGCCGTGGAAGTGGATGCGCTCCGGCGGGAAGCCGACCGAGCGGGCGATCGCCAGCTCGCCTCCGGAGACGATGTCGAGGTCCATGCCTTCTTCGGCGACGATGGCGGCGAGGGCGCGGCCCAGGTAGGCCTTGGCGGCGTAGGCGACGGCCGTCTTCGGGTAGCGTGAGCGAAACGCCTCGAGGAACGCCCGGCATTGGCCGCGCAACGTCTCCTCGTCGAAGACGTAGAGCGGCGTGCCGAACTCGGCGGCGAGGTCGACGAGGTCGCAGCCGCCCACGGCGAGACGGCCGGCGGCGTTGACTTCGGCAGTCGCGGGCAGGACGCGGGCGAGCGCCAGTTTCGTCTTCTGCATGGTGTTCAGATTATACGGGACGGGGTGCGGGTTGACCCATCAGAGCGCTTGCTGAACGATGGATGCACTATGGACGACCGGGCGCTGGCGATGCTCGCCGAGGACAACATGATTCGTGCTGCATTCTGCTGGGCTCGCGCGGCGGAAGGAGGCTTCGTTCGAGAGGAGGGTGCCGTCGTCCTGACGTCGGTCAGTGCGCCGATGCGGCCGTTCAACCAGATCATTGTCCGCGAGCCGATTGAGGACGGTGCGGCTCTGCTCACTGGGGTGAGAGACCACTTCAGTGGCGGCGGCCGGTTTCGGCTCCGCGTTCGTGAAGAAGTCGGGCTCGCGCCCGATTTGGTCGCTGCCGCCGGGCTGGTGCGCCGCGGTGGGATCCCCAGCATGGCGCTCGAATCACCGGCCCGACAGGAGAGCGGTGGAGTGGACGTGATGCCGGTCCGCGACAAACGCACGCTCCTGGATCACGTTCGCCTCGTTGCCGACGCGTTCGATTGGGATCCCGGTGATCTCACCACAGTCTTCACGCCCGCTCTGCTCAGCGACCCGGCGTGGCTGGGTTGGGTTGGGTACATCAGCGGCGAGCCGGTCTGCACGTCGCACCTGTTCGTGGACGGCGACACGGCAGGCATCTACTGGGTCGCGACGGCCGAGCAGCATCGCGGCAGAGGTTTCGGCGCTGTGATCACCCGCTCTGCCGTGGACGAAGCCGCCAGACGCGGCTGCTGCATGGTCGGCCTGCAGGCGTCGCCGCTTGGAAAGCCCGTTTACGAGCGCATGGGCTTCGGCGTGGTGTCCGAGTACGCGACCTACGAATCGGGTTAGGAGGCGTTGCCCAGTCGGGCCTCAACCGCCGCGCGTGTCGGTACGGCGTCGACGCCGGGGCCTTCGATGACGAGCGAGGCGGCGGCTGCGCCCCAGCGGGCGGCCTCCCAGGCGTCGTCTGTGTCGGCGTAGCGGATGAGGAAGGCGGCCGCGAAGACGTCGCCGGCGCCGGTGAGGTCGGTCGGCTGGGCGGCGAAGGGCTCGATGCTGCGCCAAGTGCCCCCGCTAAAGACGTCCGCGCCGCCAACGCCGCGTGTGAACGCAAGGACGTTGACGAGCGCGCCCCACTCGGCGAGCGCGGCCGGGGCGTCCTCGGCCCGCAGGTCTTCGTCCGAGAGGAAGAGCGCATGCACGTGCCGGAGCAGCGGCGTCGCGTCCCAGCGGTCGTAGGGTATCGGCCTCACGACGCCGTCCGCGCCGATCTTGCGTAGCCAGCCCTGTGCGCCGGCGCCGATGAGTGTCTCGGGCGAGAAGGCGGCCGCCAGCGCTGGGTCGACCTCGCCGGCGATGGGGCTGAGGAGGACGATGCGGGCGGCTCGCCACTCGTCGGGTAGGTCGGTGGGAGTGAGGCCGGCGGCACGTTGCGGTACGCGCTGACGGCGGCGCGAGTCCGCTCCGGAGTAGACGTTGCGCATCTGAGTTGTGGCCGCAGCGGGGATGACGCGCGTTTCGATGTCGGGGAGCAGGGAGGCGAGGGGCAGGTCGTCCGCGCAGGACGTGAGAACCGCTGTGCGCAGGCCGAAGTGGCGAGCGAGGAGAGATGCGTAGGCGGCCGCGCCGCCGAGGCGCCAGCGTGCCCTCACCCCCGGCCCCTCTCCCGTGCGCGGGCGAGGGGAGACTAGGAGGTCCTGGACGAGGTGTCCGATTACGAGGAAGTCTGGTGCGGCGCCGGGCATGGCCGTGGTCGTTGGTCAGCGATTGTAGCGATCGCCGCCGTCGCCATCACCGTCCCCGCCGCCCCTGGGCCGGATCACGACTTTGCGTTCGTCGCCCTGGCCGACGGAACCAGTGACGACGTCCTCGTCCTCACTGAGCGCGAGGTGGATGATGCGGCGTTCGCTAGCGGGCATCGGCTCCAACGTCATCGGCCGGCCCGAGTTGCTGACGCGGTCGGCCATGCGCTGGGCGAGGTTCTGCAGCGTCTCTTCGCGACGGCGGTGATAGCGCTCGACGTCGACGGTGACGATGACGCGGCTGTTCAACTTGCGGGTGAGCATGACGTTGACCATGTATTGGAGGGCTGCCAGGGTGGTGCCGCGGCGGCCGATGAGCAGGCCGAGGTCGTCGCCTTCGATGTCCAGGACGGCGCTTGCCCTGCCTTCGCCGTCGGCGGCCGTCTCCGGTTCACGCACCGTGACCTCGGCGTCGATATCCATGCCTTCGATCAGCGTCCGCAGAAACTCGGTGGCGGTCTCTACCTCTTCGGAGTCGAGGTCTTTGATCTCGATCGGATCGCCTCGTTCCCGGGAGGGCGACTCTCGCTCTTGGCGTTCATCCTTGCGCGGCGGTTCTTCTTCGTGGGCCCCTTCGTCGGCTTGCTCCTCCTGCATCGGGCGGGCGGTGCCTTCTTCGAGAGCGGTGACGCGGACGCGCGCCTGTTCACCGCCCAGGCCGAAGAGGCCGGGTCTGCCCGGGGTGAGGATCTCGATGCTCACCTGGCTACGCTTTAGTTCGAGGTCGCTGAGGGCGATGTCGATCGCCTCATCGACGTTTTTTGCGCTTACCTCTACGCTTTCCATGGCGGGGCCTCGTTTCTGTCTGGGCCGGGACTTCCGGCTCTGATTCACTCTCGACTTCGGTGGCCTCCACTACGATGTCAGACTCCCTGGCGGTGTCCTTGTCGGTGGCGGCGGGTGCTTCCGCCGGCGGAGGAATGGGCAGCAGTTGTCGCCAGGTCATGATACGGCGGCCGTACACATAATAGCTGGCGAAGAGGCTGAATACGTTGGAGACGACCCAATAGACGCCGACGCCGGCGGGCAGGTTGAGCGTGAAGAAGACCAGCATCATGGGCAGAAGCCAGCTCATCATCTGCTGTTGTTGCTGCTGCTGAGGGCTGGCGTTGGGGGTGATCGTCATGCGCTGTTGGAGGTAGGTGCTGGCGCCGACGATGAGGGGCAGGATGAACGTCGTGTCCGGCTCGCCCATGTTCATCCAGAGGAACTCCTGGTTGAGCGGTATCTGGCTCTGGAAGACTTCGAACGGGTAAAGGCGCTGCGAGAGGCCGACGAGGCTCTCCGGGCTGCCGCCAACGAGGTGGGCGAGCGCGCGGTAGAGGGCGATGAAGACGGCCATCTGAATGAGCATGGGCATGAAGCACCCGAGCGGGTTGATGTTGTGCTCGCGGTAGAGCTTGACCATCTCTTCCTGGCGGCGCTTGGGGTCCTTGTACTTCTTCTGGAGCGCTTGCATCTCCGGCTGCGCGGCCTGCATCGCCTTGGTCGACTCCAGCTGGCGGATCGTGAAGGGGATCGTGACGATACGCAGCAAGATCGTGAAGAGGATGATCGAGAGGCCGAAGTTGCCGCCGGTGAAGATGTTCAGGAATACAAGGGCGTTGATCAGCGGGTTGATGAAGATGTCGTTGAGGGGGTCGCGGCCGAGAAAGAGCATCGTTACGACCGCGATCACCATCGTCATCACGATGATGGCGGGCAGCGAGTTGCCGCGGCGCTTCGCGGGAGCGGGAGTGTCAGTGCTCATCGGATTTCCACCGTCGTTAGGCGGCCGTCTTCAGGCGAGACTGTAAAGGTGTCGCCGCCCGTGGTCACGATCATCACGCTGTCGTCCGCCAGCACGTAAGGATCGGCAAGCACCTTCTTGTCGATCTCCGTTGGGCCGACCCAGACCTGGATGCCTGTCTCAGGGTCCATGCCGTAGACGTTGCCGTTGTCGTCGACGGCGATGAGGACGCCGCCGGAGATGACCACGCCGGCGCGGATCGGGGCTACCCCGTCGAACTGCCAGAGGCGCTCGCCCGTCGCGCCGTCGAGAGCGAAGACGCGAGAGTCCAGGCTCGTGACGTAGACCGTGTCCCCGACGGTCAGGGGCCGGCCCCAGTACCAGTTCGATGCGTCTTCGAACGACCATCGCTCCGCGCCGGTCTCCGCGTCGACGCCATAGAGGTTGTTGCCGAGGCCGCCGACGACGACGGTGCCGTTGAGCAGAGCTGGATCAGTGAGAAAGCCGGTGTTGACGCTGAACGGATGGTCCCAGACCTCTTCCAGCGTCAGCGCATCAAGTGCCCGCAGATCGCCGTCAACGTTGGCGACGTAGAGGACGCCGTCGGAGAGGGCCGGCCGAGCCCAGACCTCGCCGACGTTTGCGCGGCGTTCTTCGTTGCCGGTCGCCGGGTCGAGCGCGTAGAGGTTGCCGTCGGAGGAGGGGCTGATGAGGAGGCCGTTGGCCAGGACCAGGCCGCCGATGATGGGCCCGTCGGTCTCGAAGTCCCAGACGCAATCGCCGGTTGTCGCGTCCAACGCGTAGACGATGCCGTCCCAGGCGCCGAAGTAGACGATGCCTTCGCGGACGACGGGAGAGGCGTAGATGCCCTTCAGGTCGCGCTTCTGGGGCTCCTCGTTGCCGCAGGCTACGTCGTCCGAAGGCGGGAACTCCCAGATGACGTTTAGCGTGTTAGGGTCGACGGCCGAAAGCTTGCCGCCGTCGAGGGTTACGTACAGAGTGTCATCGGCGACTTCGGCAGGCGCCCAGCCGTCGGGGTTGTTGAAGCCGACGCAGGCGGCGAGGAGCAGCACGAAGACGAGGAGTGGCAGCAGACGGCCAAGGTGACGTGCGGGCGCCCTGGGCTTCGGCGAACGTATCGTTGCGTCCTCCTCTGATTGTGGCCGCCCGGGGCCTCGCTGGTTAGGGGACAGGATCGTATCCGCCGCTATTGAAGGGGTTGCAGCGGACGAGACGCCAGGCGGTCAACGAGATGCCTTTGATAAAGCCGTGCCTGGCGATCGCTTCGTGGCCGTAGTGCGAGCAGGTCGGTTGATATTTGCAGGCGCCTGGCCAGGAGGGCGATATGAAGCGCTGATAGAAGCGGATCGCACCGAGGGCCATCGGCTTCACGAGGAGGCCTCCGCCGGGTCGGGCAGGACGCCGGCGCGCTGAAGCAGCGATTTCGCCGCCGAGCTGAGGCGGGCGAAGTCGGCGTCGGCGGCCTTCGCCTTGGCGGAAAGGACGCAGTCGAAGCCCTGGCGTGTTGGCAGCACGCGGACCGTCTCGCGCAGGCGGCGCCGCACGCGATTGCGGACGATGGCGTTGCCCAGGCGTTTGCTGGTCACGAATCCAAAGCGGTTGTGGTCGCAGTTAGTCGGCAATGTTCTCAAGACAAGAAGGTCGTTACTCCAGGTTCGGCCACTGGCGAAAACGGCGTCGAAGTCTTTGCGGCGGCGGAGCCTGATCTGCCTGGGCAAGCCCAACGCGGTCCTCCGGTTTACGGTCCACCGACGAGCCCGTTGGGCGCCCGTGCGGCGGATCAGACAGCGAGCCGCCACCTGCCCTTCAGGGTGCGTCGCTTCAGGATGGCCCGACCGTTCCTGGTGCGGTTGCGGTGCATGAAGCCATGCCGTCGCTTGCGACGTCTCTTCTTAGGCTGGTACGTTCGCTTGGGCAAGAAGGCCTCACTTCCGTCTGCAGGGTGGCCTGCCAGCTGCTATCAGCGGCAGACCAGCCCGCATGGCGGGCCGCGCATAATTGTATACGGGGCCTACATATGGGTCAAACGGCGGAAGGGCCGCCTGATGGTGTTCGCTATAGGGGTATTTGTATACCTATTAGTCACCATTGTTTTCGTTCAAGACGGTGTCTATAATGACGCAAACCTTGAGCCCGCCCTTGTCATAAAGTCGCCCAACCACAGGAGATTGCCCGTGTCTTTCGTAGATAGAGTCCTGGTTTGCCGGGACTGCGGTGCGAAGTTTGCGTTCACCGCTGGCGAGCAGACTTTCTATGCCAGCCGTGGCCTCGAAAACGATCCGGCGCGCTGTCAGCGGTGCCGCAATGCCCGGCGGGCAGGCGCTGGCAGCGAATCGCCGATGGGGCAGGGCTACGTCAGTTACGGGCCCTTCGCCAGCTTCGGTGGCCGCACGCCGCGCCAGATGCACCCGGCTACCTGTGACCGCTGCGGTGAGCTGACCGAGGTTCCGTTCATGCCGCGCGGGGACCGCCCGGTGTACTGCTCCGAATGCTTCGCGATGGTTCGCGCGGCGACGGAGGACGTGGCGCAGGTCCGGGCCCGGCGCCGCTGATTCGGCAGCGCGCCGCCGCTTAGGTTCGTTTCTTGAGTAGCGTTTGACGTTTTCGCGCGCTCGACCGTACACTGATTCGCACAACCGAAGACGTTCGAAAGGCGAAGACGGAGACGAGTACGGCAGCCGACGCCGGCTTAGCGAGCCCCGGATGGTGGGAGCGGGGCGTGGCAGAGTCGCTGGAAGATCACTCCCGAGCTGCCGACCGAAACCCGGGAGGGAAGTAGGCTCGGCCGGAGGCCCCCGTTAGCAGAGGCCGGCGCATAGTTCGTCGCCAAGGCGGAGGCCGCGCGCCGAGAACGAGCGCTCCGGCATGCCGGAGAAGCAGGGTGGTACCGCGAGCCATATGGCCCGTCCCTACGGGGGACGGGCTTTTTGATTGCGCGCCGCCGGGAGAGGTTAGCGATGTTCGATGCAGTAGACAGCAGACAGAGCTTCCCGAGGCTGGAGGAAGAGATCCTCGAGTTCTGGAAGCGACACGATACGTTCAAGAAGAGCGTCGAGGCACGGCCTGAGGACAAGCCGTACGTCTTCTATGAGGGCCCGCCGACGGCGAACGCTCGGCCCGGCGTGCACCACGTCCTGACGCGCGCGTTCAAGGACCTGTTCCCGCGCTATAAGACGATGCGCGGCTACCGCGTGCCCCGCAAGGGTGGCTGGGACACGCACGGCCTGCCCGTTGAGCTGGAGGTCGAGCGCGAGCTGGGCCTCAAGAGCAAGCTGGAGATCGAGAAGTTCGGTGTCGAGGAGTTCAATCGTCGCTGCCGGGAGTCGGTGTTCCGCTACGTCAAAGAGTGGGCGAAGCTGACCGAGCGCATCGCCTTCTGGATCGACATGGACGATCCGTACATCACCTACGACAACGAGTACATTGAGTCTGTCTGGTGGGTGATCAAGAGCCTGTGGGACAAGGGGTTGATCTACCAGGACCGGCGCTCGACGCCGCACTGTCCGCGCTGCGAGACATCGCTGTCCGACGCTGAGGTGGCGCTGGGCTACAAGGAGAACACGCCGGACCCGTCGGTGTCCGTGAAGTTCCGTCTCACGGCGGAGTCGCTGGCTGCGCTCGGCGACAAGCTGCCGGCGGCCGGCGGCGCCGTCTATGTCGTGGCCTGGACGACGACGCCGTGGACTCTGCCGGGCAACACCGCGCTCGCCGTCAAGCCAGACGCCACGTACTCCGTGTATGAGGTCGAGGGCTCCCGCATCGTCGTCGCCTCCGAGCGCCGTCAGGACGTGCCGGAAGAAGCGACTGAGGTGGCTACGCTGCCGGGATCGGCTCTCGTCGGGCTGCACTACGAGCCGCTGTACGAGCCGGTGACGTGGGGCGTGCCGGCGTCCTGGTTCGACCCGGCGCAGGACGGCCGGCTGGCGTCGGTGGACGACCTGGGGACGGTCGAGAACGCCTACGTCGTGCTGGGCGGGGAGTTCGTATCGCTCGATGATGGCACCGGCGTCGTGCACGTGGCGCCGGCGTTCGGCGCGGAGGACTTTCAGCTGGGCAAGGAGAACGGCCTGCTGTTCCTCCAGCCGGTGGACCTGCGCGGAAACCTGCCGGACGGTTCGCCCTGGGCCGGCCAGTTCGTCAAGGACGCCGACGCCGGGATCATGGACGACCTGACGGAGCGCGGCCTTCTCTTCAAAAGGGGCGAGATCAGGCACACGTACCCGTTCTGCTGGCGCTGCGACACGCCGCTGCTCTACTACGCCAAGCCGACGTGGTACATCCGCACGACGGCCGTCAAGGACCGCCTGATCGAGAGCAACGAGAAGATCAACTGGTATCCGGACCACATCAAGCACGGCCGCTTCGGCAACTGGCTGCAGAACAACGTCGACTGGGCGCTCAGCCGCGAGCGTTACTGGGGCACGCCACTGCCCGTCTGGGGGTGCACGTCCTGCGGAGCTAACCAGTGCATCGGCTCGCGGGTGGACCTGAAAGAGCGCGCCGTCGACCCGGCCGCCGTCGATGCGCTCGACGACTTTCACCGGCCGTACATCGACCGCATCGAGCTGAAGTGCACCGAATGCGGTGGCGTGGCTAAGCGCGCGCCGGAGCTGATGGACGTCTGGCTGGACTCGGGCGCGATGCCGTACGCCCAGTGGCACTACCCGCGCGAAAACGAGGAGAAGTTCCGGGCCAACTTCCCGGCCGACTTCATCTGCGAGGCCGTGGACCAGACCCGCGGCTGGTTCTACACCCTGCACGCCGAGGCGGTGCTGCTGAACTCGGTCGGTGAAGCGCCCGAGTCGATCGCCTTCCGCAACGTCATCAGCACCGGCCACATTCTGGACGAGAAGGGCCGCAAGATGAGCAAAAGCCTGGGCAACGCGGCCGATCCGTTCGAGGTCATCGAGCAGACGGGGGCGGACGCCTTGCGCTGGTACCTTTACACGGCGACGCGCCCGGGAGACGCCCGGCGCTTCTCCATCAAGCTTGTGCAGGAGTCGCTGCGGCGCTTCTTCCTGACGTACTGGAACACGTACAGCTTCTTCGTGACGTACGCCAATCTCGATGACTTCGACCCGACGCAGGCCGGCGCCGGCGAACCGACCGAGCTGGACCGCTGGGTGCTCTCCGAGCTGAACGCGCTGGTACAGAAGGTGACGGACGGGCTCGATGATTACGATCCGACGACGACGGGCCGTGCGATCCAGGACTTCGTGACCGACCTTTCGAACTGGTACGTGCGCCGCAGCCGTCGCCGCTTCTGGCGGGGTGAGATGGACGAGGACAAGGTGGCGGCCTACCAGACGCTCTACACCTGTCTGGTGACCGTGTCGAAGCTCCTGGCGCCCTTCGCGCCGTTCGTCGCCGAGGCTGTATATCGCAACCTGGTTTGCTCCGTCGACAAGGAGGCGCCGGAGAGCGTGCACCTGACCGACTGGCCGGAAGCGGAGGCAGACCTTGTCGACCAGGCGCTGATGGATGAGACGCGGCTGGTGATGCGCGTCGTCAGCCTGGGCCGGGCGGCGCGGCAGAAGTCACAGATGAAGGTGCGCCAGCCGCTGGCCAGCGCCACGGCCTTCGTGCAGACGACGGCGCAGAAGGAGCCGCTGGCCCGGCTGGCAGCGCAGGTGACTGAGGAGCTGAACGTGAAGGAGCTGCGCATCAAAGCGCTATCCGAGGAGTTCACGGGCGACTTCACGCGGCCGGACGACGTTCTGGCCGCTGCCGGCGAAGGCCACGTCCTCGCCGAGGACGACTCGGGATACGCCGTGGCGGTCGACACGCGTCTGACGCCAGAACTCGCCGACGAAGGTGTGGCGCGCGAGCTGGTGCACCGCCTGCAGAACCTGCGCAAGGCCGCCGGCCTGGAGATCAGCGACCGCATCGTCGCCTATCACGGCGACTCAGAGCGCGTCGCCGCCGTGCTCGCGGCCCACGGCGACTACGTTCGCGCGGAAACGCTGGCCGATGAGCTGGTGGCGGGCGACCCACCGGACGGGGCGACGGCAGAGCAGGTGAAGATCGAGGGCGCGGAGGTGACGCTGGCGGTGCGGAAGGCGTAGAGGGGGCGCGCTCAGTGCCTCTCGGCCTCGGCGTCACGGATGAAGAAGCCGCGGAAGATGCGCCATATTTTGATGTGGAGGGGGAGGCTCAAGCCCTTGAGGGTGCCTTGCTTGACGGCTGAGCGCTCCACCGTCTGGAAAGTGCGGGAGATTTCCGCGCCGAAGAGCATAATCTGCGCGCTGATGAAGACCCAGAAGAGGAACGCGGCGACGGCGCCCAGCGAGCCGAAGACGACGTCGAAGTTGGAGAAGTTGGCGACGTAGAAGCCGAAGAGATTTTTCACTATCTCGAAGGCTATCGCCGCGAAGAACGCGCCCGGGATGGCGCTTCGCAGCGTGCCGTTTTTCGCCGGGATGATGGTGTAGAGGAAGATGAACGCGGCGAACGAGAAGAGGAAGGGGATGGCCAGAAGGCCCAGTGTCCAGAGGAAGCCCAGCTCCTCCGACAGGTCGCCGGCCGCCGCCAGATCCTCGCTGCGAGCGCGGATCACCCTGAGCACGGCCGTCACGAAGATCGACGTGCCGAGGAAGAGCCCAACGCCGAGCACGAGCGAGATGTCGACCAGCTTGGCTTGCACAAACGGGCGTGCGGACGCCTTTCCTCCGAAGATGATGTTGAGCGAGCGGCGGATGGCGGAGAACATGCTGCTGGCCGCCCACGCCATGCCGGCCAGCGCGATGAGCCCGACCGCCTGTCCGCTCGGCCCGGACACGGTGTCGAGGGCGTTCTCCACGTCGTTGCGGCCGTCGCCTTCAGTCAATGGGAAGGCCGACATCACTTCGTCGACGACGTTAGCCTGGGCCTCCTCGTCCAGGAAGACGCCGGCGACCGCGACGAGGAAGATGAGCAGCGGGAAGATCGAGAAGAGAACGTAGTACGAAATCGAAGCGGCGAGCTGGCCGCAGCTGTGCTCGCCGAACTTCTGGATCGCCGTCAGAAGCCAGTCCTTGAGGAATCGAATCGAGAGCATGGCGTGCTCTACTCTACCGGCGGCGGGCGGCCACCGGGCCGGGGAGGGCCTGATTTTCTTCGAAAATCTTGATAACTCCCCGGGGCGATTTGCCCAGAGTTGACCTTGCCTCCCAACTCTTGCTTATACTGCAACCGTGCACCTGGAGGAGGTCGAAATGCCCCGGTCGCCCCTCGGGGAGACATTGCGAACCGCCCGCATCGAGAAGAACATCACGTTCGAGGATGCTGAGAGAGTAACGAGGATACCGCGAAAGTATCTCGAAGCCCTCGAACTTGAGAACTTCGGGATACTCCCGGCCCCGGTTTACGCCCGGGGTTTCTTGCGTTCGTATGCGAGCTACCTGGGCCTCGAGCCCAAGGACCTGCTGCCGTTCTTCCCCGTCGGCCACGTCGATGAGCCCGTTCTCGAGGAGCTGCCGGAGGTCTCGGAGCCACGTACCTGGAACCCCAGCAGCCTGATCGCGATGGGTGTCGTGGCGGCGCTAATAATGCTCGTCGTCGCGCTCTACTCGCTCGGTAACGACAGCAACCCCGACTTCCGCATCGAAGGCCAGACGAATACGCAGAACAACGGCGTGCTGCCCGGCGAGGACCCCGTTGCGGGAGTTCCTGGTGTGGTTAGCGGGCCTGCCATCGCACTGCCGGACCTCGCAGGCCAGACGCTGGAAGAGGCGATCGCGATCATCGAGGAGACCGGCGCCACTTACCTGATCGTCGGCACGACCGAGGGTGACAGTCCGGTCGGCGTGGTCGTTTCGCACGATCCGGGAGCCGGCGCCACAGTGGGGCCCGGCGATCTGGTGACGATAACCGTCAGCCAGTAGCGCGGCCTCAGTTCAGCCCGTCGATAATCTCCGTCTCGACGTCCAGGATTTCCGCGTCCAGCCGCTCGCTGCGCACGAAATTGACGATCGCTGCCAGCACCTGGTTGGCGTGACGTTCGTCGTTCGAGATGCAGGCCGCCCCGATTGTGGCCAGCTGCCACGAGTCGTTGTCGCCGACTTCGGCGACCGAGACCTTGAACTTGTTCTGCAGCCGCGCGATGAGCGACTTGAGCACGGCCCGCTTGCCCTTGAGCGACTGATTCTCCGGCAGTCGCAGCCGTATCCGGCAGACGCCGATAACCATGGCCGGGCGTGACGCCCTACGCGGCGTCCTCCGTGTCGCCGGCGTTGTCGTCGTCCTGCTCAGCGGGGATATCGGCGGCCTCCAGTTCGGGCAGAGCCGGCAGGTCTTCGGGCTTTTCGAGGCCGAAGTGCTCGAGGAACTTGAAGGTCGTGCCGTAGAGATAGGGGCGGCCGGCGCCGGGCGCGCGTCCCACCTCGGCGATCAGGCCGCGCAGCTTTAGCATCTGGACGCCGTAGTCGCAGCCCTTCTCGAGGATGCGCTCGACGGTGCTCTTCGTGATCGGCTGCTTGTAGGCGATGACCGTCAGCGTCGCCAGCACGGCGGGCGATAGGCGCACGTTCTCGTCGATGCCCAGGAAGCGCTGCACGTAGACGGTGTTTTCGGGAGCGCTGGCCATCTGAGCCGCCGTCTGCGTGCGCTGAATGCGGACGCCGCGCGACGCGCTCTCTTTCGCGAGGTCTTCGACGGCGCTAGCCACGGCGGCTTCGCTCTCCTCGATAAGCCGGGCCAGCGCTTTGACTTCGACGGAGCCGTCGGCGATGAAGAGGATGCTCTCGACGGCGCTCTTGAGGGCCTCGGGTGTCAGGCCTTTGGGCATGGGCGAATTACTGAGGCGGTGGCGGGTCGCCGGGGCCCTTTTCGTCGCCCGTGGACGCGTCGTAGACGAGGGTGTCGGGAGAGGCGTCTGCGTGCTCCTGCGCAGGTGGTTGCGTGGGTGGTTCGATGACCGGTGTCGGCGGCATTTCTGGCTCGGTACGTGGTTGCTCGGCGCGCGGTTGCTCGGGTGGCTTGGTGGGGGGCGGGATGATCGCGTCGGCGCGGTCGCCTGAGCGGGATCCACCGAAGGCGACGCGCACGTCGGGCGTGCCGGAGACGGGCAGGCCCAGGTCTTCGTGCAGGGTGTCCACCACGGCCCGCACGGCCTGCTGCGTGATGTCGCCGACGTTTACTGTGTGGACTACCGTCAACTCGAGGCCGACGGCGACACCCTTGTCGCGCGGCCAGACCTTCGCGCGTGCGGCCGTCACGCCGGGGAGTCCGAGAAGAGACTCTTCCAGGCGCAGCCGCAGGGCGTCGGCCGGAACGATCGTCGTGGCGCCGGCCTGCTCGATGCGCAGCTCTTTGACCTCGTCGTCCGGCGCCAGCTCGACGACGATCCAGAGCAGCGCCAGGACCGCGAGCGCGAGAGCGGCGAGGGAGACCACGACCTGGCCGGTGGTGCCGTTGTTGTCGTCCAGGAACTGGACCAGGTCCGCCAGGACGTCGATCGTCTCCGTCGGAGCCGCCCAGGTGAGGAAGATGACGACGGACATCGTCACGATCAACGCAGCGGCGCAGAAGACGATGAGGTAGCGGTTCAGTTCGTTCATGGCAGTGCGGGGACTCCGTACATTCCTTCACCTTCAAGCCGCTGGAGGTGGGTCGCCGTGATGCGGTTCGTCAGGTCGGAGTCGCTGGCAGCGTAAACGCGCACGTAGTCGCCGGTCAATCCCCGCCAGCGTCCGTCCGTGCGTTCCTCCCAGAGCACGTCAGCCGTGTCGCCGAGCCGTCCCCGCCTGTGGGCCTCCGATGAGTGCTTCTGCACCGTCAGCAGGCGCTCCAGGCGCTCTCGGCGGGTCTGAGTTGGAAGGTGGCCGTCCATGCGGTCTGCGCCAGTGTGTGGCCGGCGTGAGTAGGGGAAGCAGTGCATATCCGCGAACCCTGCATCCTCGCACAAGCGTAGCGTCGCTTCGAAGTCGGCGTCCGTCTCGCCCGGGAAGCCGGCGATGACGTCGGTCGTAATCGCCGCACCCGGCACGTGCTCCCGGATCAGCGAGAGCGCCTGTCGGTACTGGTCCGCGGTGTAGCGGCGGCGCATCGGGCCGAGCACGGCGTCTGAGCCGCTCTGCAGCGGCAGGTGGAAGTGGCGGCAGAGGCGCGCGTCGGACCAGAGAGCGAGCAGGTCAGGGCCGATGTCTTGTGCTTGCAGTGATGACATGCGGAGGCGGGGGATCGACGTGTTGCCGAGCAGCTCGGCGAGCAGGCGCCGCGGTCCCTGTTCCGCGCGCGGCCAGCCGAGGTCGCGGCCGTAGTTGCCGAGTTGGGTGCCCGTGAGGACCACCTCAAGCACGCCGTCAGCCTCGCGTTCTTGCACCTGGCGCACGATGTCGGCGATCGGGACGCTGCGCTCGCGGCCGCGTGTGTAGGGCACGATGCAGAAGGAGCAGAGCTCGTCGCAGCCTTCCTGGATCTTGATGAAGGCTCGGGTGCGCAGAGGGTTGCGCACAGGCGTCGGGCAGCCGGCGTAGGGATCGCCGCGGCCCTCGAGGCGCGAAAGCAGCCGGTCCGCTATCTGCGGCTTCTCGGCGTTGGTGAACACCGCGTCTGCGCCGATGACCTGGGCGATGTCCGCCGGTGCGGTCTCGGCGTAGCAGCCTGTGAGGATGATCTCCGCCTCCGGCGAGAGGCGCCGCGCCAGCCGCACGAGATGCCGCGCCTTGCGGTCCGCGACGTGGGTGACGGAGCAGGTGTTGATGACGACCGCTGCTGCGCCGCGCACGGGCCGGTCGACGACGCGTAGGCCCTCGCCGACGAGGCGTCGGGCGAGGGCTTCGGAGTCCGCCTGGTTGAGTTTGCAGCCGAGCGTCAGGACGGCGACCGTCGGCGTGGCGTCAGTCTTCTGGGTCACTCAGCCATGATAGGTTGCTGTGCGCGGCCTCGTCCAACGGCGCGTGCCGGGGGAGGGGACGGGCGCCGCCGTTTCAGCTGCCGCAGCGAGAGAAGCCGCAGATGGGGCAGGCCGAGCAGCCTTCGCCGAAGACGAGCGGTCCGGCGCAATCCGGGCAGCGCGGCTGCTGGAAGAGCTTGAGCCGGAGCTGAGTCGCTGGAGTCTGTGTGATCGTGGGCGTTGCTGTCATCGTTGGCATCGGTTGCCTCCCTTAGAACGTCTGTGCTGATAATAATAGCACAAGCGTTCTACTGTCAATACGAAATGGCACCACGGCGCGTCATAGTTGCGACGCCGTATAGTCTCCACATGCGGATCATCGTCGCGCCGCAAGAGTACAAGGGCACGCTCACGGCCGAAGAGGCTGCCGCGGCCATCGCTGACGGTGTTCACCGCACCCTACCCGAGGCGGACGTCGAGATCGTACCGATGGCCGATGGCGGACCGGGCACCGTTCGCGCCATCGCCTCGATGGCCGGTGGTGAGATGCGCACCTGCCGCGTCCGGGGGCCGCTGGGGCGTCCTGTTGAGGCCGGTTGGGCGTCGGTTCCCGACGGCACGGCGATCATCGAGATGGCGGCTGCCGCCGGCCTCACACTACTGGCCGAAGACGAGCGTGACGCCCGCCTGACGACGACTTACGGCGTCGGGGAACTCGTGAGGGAGGCCCTCGGCGCGGGCGCGCGGCGGCTGATCATCGGCCTCGGTGGCAGTGCGACGAACGACGGCGGCGCGGGTATGGCGGCTGCACTTGGCGCGCGTCTGCTGGATGCCAGGGGCGACGAGATCCCGCCCGGTGGCGCCGCCCTCGCTCGCCTCGACCGGGTGGACGCAGGCGGCCTCGATCCGCGCCTCGCCGGGGCGAACGTGATCGGCGCCAGCGACGTGACGAACCCGCTCTGCGGGCCGGAGGGCGCTTCGTTCATCTACGGGCCGCAGAAGGGCGCCTCGCCGGAATCGGTCCGGGAGCTGGACGCCGCGCTGGAGAACTACGCCCGCGTGATCGAGCGCGACCTGGGTGTGGCCGTACGCGACGTGGCGGGCGCTGGTGCGGCCGGTGGGCTGGGCGCGGGGATCATCGCCTTTCTCGGCGCGGAGATCAGGCCCGGGGTGGACGTCGTCGCCGAAGTCGTGGGCTTGAGGGAGCGACTGAACGGGGCCGATCTGGTGGTTACCGGCGAGGGTCGCCTCGATGGCCAGACGCGCTACGGCAAGACAGTGGCGGGCGTGGCCCGGCTGGCGGCGGCGGCGGGCGCGCCCCTGATCGTCGTTCCCGGAGGGCTCGGCCCGGGCTGGGAGTGGGCGCTGAGCGTCGCCGCGGCGGTGGAGCCGGTTGTCGCCGGAGCGGCGGCCCCTGTGCCGGCTTCGTCGCTGGCAGCGGAGAGGTTGAGCGATACGGTAGCGCGGGCGATCAGGAGCTGGCGGCCGGCGAGAGGCTGATTCGTACGCGCGGCGTTCAGTCTGCCGAGGGTGGTGCGGGCGGATCGTCCCGCGGCTGGAACAGGTGCACGAAGACGAGCGCCCCCAGAGCGACAGATCCGACGAGGGGCACGATGACGCTCTCGATCGTAAAGTCGCCGGTGATCAGCAAGTGGTAGAGCTGCGAGGCGGCCAGAGCGCCCATGTGGATCAGCGCCAGGGTGAAGACGGGCCGGTAGCGGACCGGGTTGCGGAAGGAGTAGATGTAGATCGCCGCCAGAGGAATGCCCTGCCAGCCCAGTGCCAGGCCGCCGAGGGCGCCGTCCAGCTCCAGCTCGGAGGCGCTATGGTTTTCCAGGAGGAGGCTGCTGCTGGTGAACGTCTGCGCCAGGACGGTCAGGATCGACCAGCCGGCGAGCAGCAGCAGCATCAGCCGCGGCCGCTGCGCTAGCCTGATGAAGGGGTTGCCGCCGGTCTGTTCGACAGCCGTTGCGGTGGCCGGTGCGTCAGACATCCAGCCCTCCTTAGCCCATGCCCAGCTCGTGCAGGCGGTCTTCGTCGATGCCCATGTAGTGGCCGATCTCGTGAAGTAGTGTCTTGCGGGCCTGCGCCACCATCGCTTTGGTCGTGCGGCCGACCCTTTCGTGGCTGCGCTGATAGATGACGATGAGGTCCGGCGCCACCATCGAGTAGCCGTGCGTGCGTTTCGTCAGTGGCACGCCCATGTAGGCGCCGAAGAGGTCGGTGCCAGGGCGCAGGCGGTGTTGGCGGCGCTCGGCGGCCGTGGGGGCCCAGCGTACCTGAACGTCCAGGTTCTCGATCGCTTGCTGGAACTCCTCCGGCAGCTCTTCGAGCGCCTGGCTGACGACGTTCTGGAACTCGCTGCGCGTCATTCGCACGTTGGTACTATGATAGCGGAACGGCCGGTGGGGGAGGGCGAGCGGTGGCTAGCCTTCCAGAGTTGGGAGGCCCACGTAGGCTTCCAGGATGCGCCGTATCATGGGCGCCACTTCGGCGGAGCCTGATTGGCCCGTCTCGAGGACGCCGAGGGCGACGAGGCTGGGGGCGCCGCGGTTGGCGTAGGCCACGAAGAAGACGTGGTCCGAGCCTTCCGCCAGGTCTTCGGCGGTGCCGGACTTGCCCGCGACGTCGAGCGGCGTCCCCAGCCACGCCTGATAAGAGGTGCCGCCGGCGCTTTGGGTGACGAGGTAGAGGCCGTGGCGGATCGAGTCCAGTGTTTCCTGAGAGACGGGAAGAGGCCGCACCTCTTCCGCCTCGAACTGTTGGACGGCGATGCCGCCGCCCGCCGACGGCTCGCCGATGCGCCAGACCAGGAGCGGCTTTCTCAGCACACCGGTGTCGGCGATGGCGGAGTAGGCGTTGATCAGCTGGATCGGCGTGGCCAGCATGAAGCCCTGGCCGATCGCCATGTTGACGGCATCGCCGCGGAACCAGTACTCGCCGGTGTTGTCGAGCTTCCACTGCGGGTCGGGCACGAGGCCAGCCGCTTCCTCGACGCCGATGCCGGTCGGGCTGCCGTAGCCAAATTCGCGGATGAAGTCGGGGAAGATGTCCTCGTCGATCTCGTCCAGCCGCTTCGCCAGTTCGAAGAAGACGGGGTTGCAGGAGGCCATCAGGCCTTCCGCCGGCGTCAGATAGCCGCGGTCGACGGTCTGCCAGTTCTTCTGGGGGAAGTCTTCGCCCAGTCCGGTCCAGACGGGCACGCAGTGGAACGTCGAGGCGGTCGTGTACTCAGTTTTTTCGATGCCGGCGGCCATCGTCACCGGCTTGAACGTCGATCCCGGAGCGTACTCGGCCAGGAGTGCGCGGTTGAATAGCGGCCGGTCGGGGTCGTTGAAGAGGTCGTCCGCCTCCTGCTGGGTGAGGCCGCGGATGAAGGCGTTGGGATCGAAGCGGGGATAGGAGGCCAGCGCCACGACGGAGTTGTCCCGCGGGTCCATGACCACGATCGAGCCCGGCCGCTCGCCCAGCTCGGACTCCGCGAGCTTCTGGACCTCGATGTCGAGGGCCAGCCAGAGGTCCATGCCGGGCTCGGCCGCTCGTTCGGCGATCGTGGCGGTGATCGTGCCCTCGGGGCCGACCGTGGCCAGCAGGCCGCCACGCTGACCGGAGAGCGTCTCTTCGTACTGGCTCTCGAGGCCGCTGGCGCCGATCAGGTCGCCCGCCGCGAAGCCTTCGTCCTGCAGATCCTCCAGCTGTTCGGGCGTCACCTCGGTCATGTAGCCGATGACGTGGGCGGCCGCCGATCCGTGCGGATAAAAGCGCTGCGAACTCTCGCGCACGACGATGCCAAGGTCGACCAGGTTACGGAAGGCCTGGACCTCGGCGTCGGTGCTTCCGTAGGGGAGCGTCTGGACGGGGATGAAGTAGTAGGAGGGGAGGGTTGTCTCGACGTGTGTTCGGACCTCGGCGTCGGAGAGCTGCAGGGCGCTGCTCAGCGCGGCGATCGTGGCC
>JADFQV010000082.1 GCA_022561635.1 Chloroflexota bacterium
CAGGCCTACCGCCGCTGCCTGGGGTTTCGCACGTTTATCACCGCCGGCGACCAGGGGCGGGAGCGCTTCGCGGAAGAAGCGCACATCTTCGAGGAGTACCTCCCGTACGCCATCGTCTTCGGCAGCGCCAAGAAGTGGGCCGGCCACTTCGAGGCGCTGGGCATTCAGCCGCAGATGTCCGGCTGGTATGTGGGGCGGACGCCCTTCCTGCCGGTGGCGTTCGCGACGGGAATCCGCCACTTCTCCTCCAGCATGACGGGCATCATGGCGTCGACGCCGGGTGGCTCAGGCGGCAGCGGCTTCTCGGGCGGCTTCTCCGGCGGTGGCGGTGGCGGTGGTGGCGGCGGCAGCTGGTAGTCGCTCTCCACCGAAGCCGCACGAGCGCGCTCTCATCACGCCTTCACGTTGACCTGCACTTCAGCCTTTCTTATGATGAGTGCAAATCCCCTAATGAGGAGTTGACCCGTGAACTTACGCAGTCCAGGGCCGACCCCATGTCCGGAGGATGTCCTCCAGGCGATGGGCCGGCAGATGATCCACCACCGCAGCCCCGCGTTTGCCGAGATCGTTGGCCGCGTGACCGCGGGGCTGAAGACGATCTTCGAGACGAAGAACGACCTCTACTGCCTCTCCGCGTCCGGCACGGGCGCACTCGAGGCGATGGTTGTGAACTTCCTCTCGCCAAATGACCGTGTGCTCGTCGTTTCGATCGGCGTCTTCGGCGACCGTTTCGCCACCATCGCGGAGACGTATGGCGCGGACGTGACCAAGCTCGACTTCGAGTGGGGTACCGCGGCGGACCCGTCGGCCGTCGAGCAGGCCGTCAGGGAAGGCGGGCCGCTTAAGGCCATCCTCGTCACACATAACGAGACGTCTACGGGCGTCACGAACGATCTGAAGGCGATCGCCGCCGCGGCACGGCGCGCGCAGCCCGGCGTGCTCATGATCGTCGACGCGATCAGCAGCCTCGGATCCATCCGTTGCAAGGTCGACGAGTGGGAGCTGGACGTCGCGGCTACGGGCTCCCAAAAAGGTTGGATGGTGCCGCCAGGTCTCGCCATGATCTCGATCAGCCAACGCGGCTGGCAGGCGTACAAAGAGTCGACGATGCCGAGCTTCTACTTCGACCTCGGCAAGGCGAAGGACTTCCTCGCCAAAGGACAGACGCCCTGGACGCCGGCCATCTCGATCTTTTTCGCGCTGGATGTCGCGCTCGGGCATTTGGTAGAGGAGGGTGTCGATGCCATCATCGAGCGGCACCAACGCATCGCCGACCTGACGCGCAAGGGCGTGAAGTCGTTAGGGCTGGAACTGCTGGCGGTGGAAGAGCGCGCCTCGAACACCGTCACGGCCGTTCGCGTGCCGGATGGCGTCGAGTGGAAGACGCTCTACCAAATGCTGCAGGACGACTACGACACGCTGATCGAAGGCGGGCAGGGCCCGCTCGCGGGAAAGATCTTCCGCATCGGCCATCTCGGTTGGGTGACCGACGAGGACATCGAGATCACGATCAAGGCGCTGAGCCAAGCCCTTCCGCGGGTCGGCCACCAGCTCCCCGAAGCTACACCGGCTAGCTAGCCGCCCGCAGGCACGCAGCCCGATAGAGACTATTGGTCGCGTCTACGCGATCGCCGGAAGGCCGGTAGCGCGGTGGTGTCCGTCCCTGATAGTCTCCTCTGAGCTGCCGCAAGCCACTTCGGCAAACTGTCGCTATCAGGCTCCGTGCGGGCCGCAAGGGCTGCCACGCCTGCTATCGAATCACCCGGCTCCCGCGATCTCCGCCAGGGCACGGCACTCGCCGTGACGGCTGTTAGCCCAGCCCCGCCCACGCCGACGATCAGCCAGGCGATGCCCGCGCCAATGAGCCCAGCGATGACCAGGGACCAGTTGTCGATACCCAGGTCTCCGGGGCCCGTGCCCGCGTCTACCATGGTGGGAGTTACCGGTGTGGCTTCGTTGTCCATCGTGTCTGTTGCCGGCACCACCGCCTCGCAATGGATGCTTCCGTTTACGATCGTGGCTTCAATCGGCTGCGGGTCGCCGAGCGTGTTGTCCGCGAAGGTGAGCGAACCGATCGTTAGCTGCGTTGTTCCCGCTGCTAGACATCTGAACGTCAGCGAGGCCAGAGGCGTGTCGCCTTGGAATCCGGCGCCGCTGGCCCCAGTGACCCTTACCGTGTTGGCGGCATAGTTCGGGTTGCAAACACTG
>JADFQV010000060.1 GCA_022561635.1 Chloroflexota bacterium
GTGGGTCACGCGCACGCCGCCGCCCATCGGCAGCTCGTCGCCGTCGTTGATCTCGTGGTCGGCCGGAACAGGTGTGGGATTGTTCGGCGGCAGGCTCAGGATCATCCCGCCGAACAAGCGGCCGATGATGCTGGCGCGGTTGGCCGCCGGTCGCGGCTTCTCGCCGGCCACGATCGGGGCGTCGAGGGGATGAACGTAGGCCTCGGCGCCGCTGGCCTTCTTGACCGCGGCCAGGCTGCCGACGTGGTCCGCGTGGTGGTGCGTCAGCAGGACGTGGTTGACGTCGGACGGCTTGCGTTCGATCGTGGCGAGGGCCTTCCAGATGCGGCGTTCGTTGCCGCGGAGGCCGGCGTCGATCAGGGTCAGGCCGTTCTCTTCCTCCAGCACGTACGCGTTCACGTAGCCCAGCGGAATGGCGTAGATGCGCGGGAAGATCTCCTCGATTGCGGCCATGGCGTCGAGCAACGTATCGCGCCGAACGCGGCCGTGTCAACGGACCGCCATCCACAAATCGGTGACACTTACCCGTTGCGCCGTCGCCGTCGCGTGCGCCATCCTGCGGGTCGTGCGGTACGACGTTACGGACCCTGCCGAAGCAGCCCCAAAGGCTGCGGTCCGAGACTCTAAAGTCACTGACACGGGGGCGGACCTGACCGCAGCGCTCAAGCGCTACTTCGGGTTCGACTCCTTCCGGCCGCTCCAGGAGCAGATCATCGGCGATGGCCTCGCCGGCCGCGACGTGCTCGTCTTGATGCCGACCGGCGGCGGCAAGTCGCTCTGCTACCAGCTGCCGGCGCTCGTGCGGCCGGGCCTCACGGTCGTCGTTTCGCCCCTGATCGCGCTGATGAAGGATCAGGTCGACTTCCTGCGCGGGCGCGGCATTCCCGCCGCGCTCATCAACTCAACGCTGGCGCCGGACCGCTTGCAGGAGGTGTTCCAGGGTCTCGACCGTGGTGACTTCTGCCTCCTCTACGTCGCGCCCGAGCGGTTGATGCAGCCGGGCTTCCTCAGTCGCCTGGATCGCTGGAACGTCGCCACGTTCGCGATCGATGAGGCGCACTGCATCAGCGAGTGGGGCCACGACTTCCGCCCCGAGTATCGGGAGCTGCGGGAGCTGCGCCTGCGCTTTCCCGAGGCGACGCTGATGGCGCTGACGGCGACGGCGACGGACCGAGTGCGCGCCGATATCGTCGCCCAGCTCGGCCTGCGCGACCCGGGTGTCTACGTCGCCAGTTTCAACCGTCCGAACCTGAACTACCTCATCGAACCGAAGCATGAACCCTACGCCCGCCTGCTGGCGTTCCTCCGAGAGCGCGACGGCCAGGCCGGGATCGTCTACTGCAGCACGCGCCGCTCCACCGAGACGATGGCCTCGCGCCTCAGCGCCGACAGTGTCTCGGCGCTGCCCTACCACGCGGGCCTCGAGCCGGAGGTGCGGGCGGACCATCAGGAGCGCTTCCTGCGCGACGACGTGCGCGTCATCTGCGCCACGATCGCTTTCGGCATGGGGGTCGACAAGCCGAACATTCGCTTCGTCGTCCACCACGACCTGCCCAAGAACATCGAGAGTTACTACCAGGAGACGGGCCGCGCCGGCCGTGACGGCGCCCCGGCCGACTGTCTCCTGCTCTTCGGCCGCGGCGACCAGACGCGCCAGGAGCGCTTCATCGAAGAGAAGACCGTCGCCCGCGAACGAGAGATCGCGCGCGAGCAGCTGGAAAGCCTCATCGCCTTCGCTGAGTCAGAGGCCTGCCGCCGCAAAGAGCTTCTCGCCTATTTCGGCGAGGAGTATCCCGGCGACAACTGCGGCCTCTGCGACAACTGCACGACCGAGGCGGCCCCCAAGGAAGACTTTACGCTGGAGGCCCGGCGCTTCCTCGCCTGCCTCATGCAGGTGCAGCACGCCAGTGGCTTTAGTGTCGGCGCGGGCCATATCGCGGACGTCCTCACGCGCAGCGAGTCGGAGAAGGTGCTGCGCTGGGGCCACGATCGCCTCACGGCCTATGGCGGTGGCCGCTCTCGCAGCCGCAAGGAGTGGACGGAGCTGGCCCGGCGCCTGATCAGCGAAGGCTACCTGCAGCGCAGTCGCGATCAGCGTCCTGTGCTCAACGTGACGCCTGCCGGGCGGCAGCTCCTCGGCGGCGAAGGCACGGCGATGCTCGCCCCCCTCAGAGAGAAGCCGAAGCCGGACGACGGTCAGTGCGACGTGGCGTTGTTCGACCGTCTCAAGGCACTCCGCAAGCGCCTCGCGGACGAGCGGGAGGCGCCGGCGTTCGTTGTCTTCAGCGACGCGGCGCTGCGCCAGATGGCCCGAGAGTACCCCGAGACGCCCGATGCCTTCAGCCGCGTCAGCGGCGTCGGCCCGGCAAAGCTCGCCGAATACGGAACGCTCTTCATGGCCGAGATTACAGAGCACCTGGCCGGGAGCGAGAAGCGTCAGTTCGCGGGCCCGCCCGTTGCCGCTCCGAAGAAGGCCCTTGGTGGCTCGGAATGGGAGTCGCTACGCCGTTTCCGCGACGGCCGGTCGCCGCAGGAGATCGCCGCCGAGCGCGACCTCAAAGTGAGCACCGTCATGGTCCACCTTGGCCGCGCGGCTGAGCTGGGCGAGGACGTGGACCTCCGTCGTCTGGTCGCCGAGGACGACGAACCGGCGATCGCCGCCGCCTTCGAGAAGCTCGGCTGGATGAACCTGACCGGCGTGCACGAGCTGCTGGGAGGCCGCCACGAGTTCGGCGTCTTGCGCATCTACCGATCACTTCAGACACGGGCCGCCGCGGGCGTTTCGGCAGAGGGTCAGGCTTCCCCAACGGGCCCGCACGGGTCCTGATCGCGGGCCACGCCGCATGCTAACCTGACCGCGTGCTCTACATCCTCTATGGCTCGGAGCTTCTCGCCCGCCGGGACGCCCTGGAGCGCCTGAAGGAGAGTCTCGACAGCGATGGCTCGCTGGCCACCAACACGACCTCCCTCGACGCCGCGCGCTCCTCGCCGCAGGAGGTGATCGCCGCCTGCGACACCGTGCCCTTCCTGGGCGAGCACCGGCTCATCCTCGTCGAGGGACTACTCTCGCAGGCGACCCGGCGCGGCCGCCGCGCCGACGACGAGGACGACGAGCCGCCGCCCGACGCCGGTCGCTGGGAGCCGCTTGTCGATTACGTGCCTAACATGCCGCCGAGTTCCGTGCTCGTACTGACGGACGTCGGCGTGCCGCCGAAGAACGCGCTCCTCAAGAAGCTCGGCCCGCTGGGAGAGGTGAAGCAGTTCAAGATGCCGTCGGAGCGCGACCTGCCCGGCTGGGTGAACGCGCGGGCGAAGAAGATCGGCCTCAAGATCGATGCGCCTGCCGCCCGGCTGCTCGCCGGGCTGATCGGCCCCGACACCTGGATGCTGACGTCGGAGCTGGACAAGCTCTGCGCCTTCGCCAACGGCGAGACCGTGCATGAGGCCGACGTGCGCGAACTGGTGAGTCGCGCGAACGATCAGAAGGGCTACTTTCTCGCCGATGCCGTTGTCGACGGGCAGGGCGCGAAGGCGGCGCGGCTGCTGGTGGAGTTGATCGACGACGGCGCGGCGCTGCCGGTTCTGCTGTCGACCATCGCCGGGCGCTACCGCCGCATCGCCGTCGCCAAAGAGATGATGGAGCGGGGCGCGCCCGGGGCCGAGATCGCACATCGCGTCGGCATGAAGCCGAACTTTGCCCTCGACCGCCTGCTCGAACAGGCGTCACGCAACAGCTGGCCGACGATCCGCTGGGCGTACGACCGCATCATCCAATCGGAGCTGGACGTCAAGCGCGGCCTGATGGACGATCTCGTCGCGCTGGAGCTGGTCGTGCAGGAGCTGGCGTCGCGCAGGGGCGCCCGGGCCGCTTAGGCCGCCCGAATGCAGCGCTCCTACGGAGTGCGTCCGGGCGCAAGATTGGGCGGGGTGCACGTCGCCTGTGTTTTGACCTGCAGCGCTTCGTCCGTCGTGAAGAGGATGCGGATGCGTTCGCCGTCCTGCGGCACGTAGTCGGCGGTCACGAAATCGTGCGGTCCGGCGAGCTCGGGCCCTCCCGAACACGAGGGCGGGCCCTTCTCCTTCAGGATGAAGACGCTCCCCGTTGCGCCGATCCCCGGTACGTCATCGCCGGTGCGGTAAGTCGTATCGCTGCCGGGCAACCGCAGCGACGCGCCAGTCAGCTCGCCACCGGCGTCCTCGATGAAGCGAGCGAGCGAAGCATTTTCGCGCTCCTCGTCAAGAGTTCGCGGCTCGATGTGGATGATTCCGTCGCCCGGCGATGTCATGCCGGAGTCGAGGGACAAGAGCACCTCCTGCCTGTCGTCGCCGATGTAGATCGAGTACTTCGCGTGCCAGTGGTCGCCAACGGCCGGCCCAGCATCGTTGTCCAGGGCCACCCTCGCTGCGAAGACACCGGCGCCGCCGAGCGCGAGTAGCGAGAAGGGCGCCGCCGATGATCCTGGAGCTGATCGGTAGGCCAAGGCGCGCCAAACGGCCAATTCGGCCGCTCGTTGCGCGCACCGCTTCCTCACGCCGTGAGACGCCCAGCTTCGAGAGGATCTGCGAAACGTGGTACTTCGCCCCGTCCAGGCTGATTCCCAGCTGCTCGGCGATCTGTTCGTTCGTGAGCTCCTGTCCGAGAAGGTCTAGAACGTCTCGCTCACGACTTGTCAGCTTAGTGAGGTCCCTGTGGTTTCGTCGTGCCCCCATACGCCCATTGTTCGTGAGGCAGATGGCGATGTCACTACCCGAAAACCTGAGCAAAACTACCGCCACGTGCGGGCTGCGTCATTCACATGGCGTCGCGCAGGGGCGCCCGAGCGGACGCCCCTGCGGCGGTCTGACTGGCGGATACGGCGCGTCCTACGGGTTCGCCCAGGCCTCTTCCGTCTTGCCCTGCGGCGACTGAGCGATCGCCCGGTTTAGCGCGTTGAGCAGCGCCTTGGCCGAAGCGACCACGATGTCCGTGTCCGCGGCGCGGCCGACGAACGTCCGCCCGCCGGCTTCGATGCGTACCGTCACTTCGCCCTGGGCGTCGATGCCCTCGGTCACGCTGTTCACGCTGTACTCGATCAGCTGATTGGGCACGCCGACGATCGAGTTGAGCGCCTGGTAGGCGGCATCCACCGGGCCGGTGCCGGTCGAAGTCGTCTCCTTGACCTGGCCCTCCGGACCGATGACCTTCACCGTCGCCGACGGCTCGCCCTGATTACCGCACGAAACCTGCAGGACCTCGAGCTTGTAGATGTCCTCGATCGCGCGGCGCTCGCCGGAGACGAGCGCATCCAGGTCGCGGTCGTCGATCTCGCCCTTTTTGTCCGCCAGCTCCTTGAAAGCGACGAAGACGTGGTCCAACTCGGCGCTGGTGATCTCGTAGCCCAGGTCGTCCAGGCGCGCCTTCAGGCCGTGGCGGCCCGAGTTCTTGTTGAGGACGAGGTTCGTTCCCTTCGGCAGGCCGATCTCCTGTGGGTCGATGATCTCGTACGTCTCGCGCATCTTCGTCACGCCGTGCTGGTGGATGCCGGACTGGTGGCGGAAGGCGTTGATGCCGACGATCGCCTTGTTCGGTTGGATGCTCATGCCAGTGAGCTGGGAGACGAGTCTGCTGACGCGGTGGATCTGCCTCGAATCGACGTTCGTCGTCAGCTCGAAGAAGTCGGGCCGCGTCTTGATCGCCATGACGATCTCTTCCAGTGAGGCGTTGCCGGCGCGCTCGCCGATGCCGTTGACGCAGACTTCGATCTGTCGCGCGCCGACCTTTATCGCGGCCACGCTGTTAGCCACGGCCAGACCCAGGTCGTTGTGGCAGTGCACCGAGAGGCGCGCCTTGTCGATGTTCGGCACGTTCTCCTGGATGTCGCGGAGCGACTGCGCGAACTCGTCCGGCATCGCGTAGCCGACGGTGTCCGGGATGTTGACGGTCGTCGCGCCGGCGTCGATCACTTCGGTCAGCATGCGGTAGAGGTACTCTGGCACGGAACGCGTGGCGTCCATCGGCGAGAACTCCACGTCCTCGCAGTAGGCCTTCGCTCGCGCCACCATCTCCCGCGCCATCTCCAGGACGCGCTCCTTGTCCTTCTCCAGCTGGTGCATGATGTGGATGTCCGACGTGGAGAGGAAGACGTGGATGCGCGGCCTCTCGGCGTGCTTCACGGCCTCCCAGCAGGCGTCCACGTCGCCCCCGACGGCGCGAGCGAGGCCGGCGATTACCGGCTCGCGGATCTCTTTGGCGATCGCCGTCACCGATTCCAGGTCGCCGGGCGAAGACGCCGGGAAGCCGGCCTCGATAATGTCTACGTTCATGCGCTCCAGAGCGCGCGCGATCTCCAGCTTTTCCTCGACGTTCAGGGCGACGCCCGGCGATTGCTCGCCGTCACGCAGCGTAGTGTCGAAGATCAGCACCTTGTTTTCGTTTGTCATAGCCTCTCAACCTCCGTAGCTTGATTGGGGGCGGCCTTCGGGCCGCCTCGATCACTTCGGGCGAGGCCCTCCCGCTCCGCTCAGTGGCGGATGGAGGGCCGCCTAAGGTTGAGGCTGTCTAACGCGAGGGCGTGCCGCTGTAGGGGCGCCCAATGGGATGCCCCCGCGGTCTCTGTTCGCCGGATGGTCGCTCGCGTCATCTCTGTCTCTTGTCGCGGCTAGTCTTTCTTCAGCCAGGGCATCATCGCGCGCAGCTCTGAGCCTACGGTCTCGATCATGTGCTCGGCGTTCTGGCGGCGCAGCGCGTTGAAACTGGGCCGGCCAGCCTGGTTCTCCAGGATCCACTCACGGGCGAAAGCGCCACTGCGGATGTTCTGCAGCACTTGCTTCATGTTCTGGCGTACGTGATCGTCGATCACCTTCGGGCCGCGAGTGTAGTCGCCGTACTCGGCCGTGTCGGAGATCGTGTAGCGCATGTAGGCCATGCCGCCTTCGTGGATGAAGTCGACGAGCAGCTTCAGCTCGTGCAGGCACTCGAAGTAGGCGATTTCCGGCTGGTAGCCGGCCTGTACCAGCGTCTCGAACGCCGTCTTGATCAGCTGCGTGACGCCGCCACAGAGCACGACCTGCTCGCCGAAGAGGTCCGTCTCCGTCTCCTCTTCGAACGTCGTCTCGATGATGCCGGCTTTGGCCGAGCCGACGCCTTTGCCGTAGGCGAGGGCCATCTGCAGGGCGTTCTCCGAGGCGTTCTGGTGCACGGCGACGAGCGCTGGGACGCCGATGCCCTTCATGAACTGCTCGCGCATGCCGTGGCCGGGCGCCTTGGGTGCGATCATTGTCACGTCCACGTCCTTGGGCGGCACGATCTGGCTGTAGTGGATGTTGAAGCCGTGCGCAAACATCAGCATGTTGCCGGCTTTGAGTCCCTGCTCGATGCTCTCGTAGTAGATCTGCTTCTGCACCTGGTCCGGCGCCAGCACCATGAGGATGTCCGCCTCGCGGGCTACCTCTTCCACTGTGCCGACGCGCAGGCCGGCCATCTGCGCCTGCGGCCAGGAGTTCGACCCCGGGTAGAGGCCGACCATCACGTTCTGATGGTTGTCCCGCAGGTTCAGCGCGTGGGCATGGCCCTGCGAGCCGAAGCCGATGATGCCGATCGTCTTGCCCTGGAGCAGCTCCAGGTTCGCGTCGTTTTCGTAGTAGATCTTCGCCATGGGTCGGTTACTCCTTCGGCTACCAGGTATGTACGCCGGGGTAGCGGTCGTACTGTTCTTCTTCGGGCAACTCCGGGTGCGACACTTCGCTGCCCCGAATCATCGTGACCCTGCCAGTGCGCACCAGTTCGATTATCTCGTAATCCTGGAGTAGCGTGACGAGCGAGTCGATCTTCTCTTCCTCGCCGGTCGCCTCCAGAATCAGCGAATCAGGGCTGACGTCCAGCACGTTCGCCTTGAACACTTCGGCGATGTCGATCAGCTGGCTGCGCGTCTCCTTCGTCGACTTCAGTTTGATGATCGCCATCTCGCGCGAGACGGTGTCCTCGTGCGAAACGTCGCGAATGTCGACGACGTCCACCAGCTTGTCCAGCTGCCGCACGACCTGCTCGGCGTTGGCGTCCGAGTCGACGACGAACGTCATCCGGGAGAGGCCAGGCTTCTCCGAGTGGCCAACGGCCAGGCTCTCGATGTTGAAGCCGCGCTGCCGCCACTTGGAGACGATGCGGTTGAGTACACCGGGCCTGTCCTCGACAAGCGCGATGATCGTGTGTGGCTTAATCTTGCGGATCTCATCGGTCGAGTTGGTCATGCCTTCACCTCTTGCTTGGCAGCCTTGTCGGTCTGCGATGCCGGCACTTCGATCGTCTCGTCCAGGGAGGCGCCGGGCGGCACCATCGGGTAGATGTTCTCATCGTAGGTGACTCTAAAGTCGACGACGACGGGGCCGTCGTGCTCCATCGCGGCGTGGATCGCCGGGACCACCTGATCCTTGCGCTCTGCGCGCAGGCCCTTGACGCCGAACGCCTCGGCCAGCTTCACGAAGTCCGGGTTCTTGAGCGGGGTGGAGACGATGTTGTCGCCATAGAAGAGTTCTTGCCACTGGCGTACCATGCCCAGCGTTCCGTTGTTGATGATCGCGAACTTGATCGGCCAGTTGTACTCGGCGATCGTTGCCAGCTCTTGCAGCGTCATCATGAAGCCGCCGTCGCCGCAGATCGACCAGACGGTCTCGTCCGGAGCGGCGACCT